>JBOGDS010000049.1:0-26794 GCA_050743075.1 Jiangellaceae bacterium
GGGTGACCGGGCCGGGCAGAACGAGCGCGCCGGCCAGCAGGGCAACCAGCGCGACGACGACGAGGACGGCGGCAACCGCAACCGCAGCCGCCGGCGTCGCGACCGTCGCGGCAGCAACCGTGACCGCGACCGCCGTGGCGGCGGCCGCGACCGGGTGGACGAGCCTCAGCTCTCCGAGGACGACGTGCTCATCCCCGTTGCCGGAATCCTCGACATCCTCGACAACTACGCGTTCGTGCGCACCTCGGGCTACCTGCCCGGCCCCAACGACGTGTACGTCTCACTGGCGATGGTCCGCCGCAACGGGCTGCGCAAGGGCGACGCCATCACCGGGGCCGTGCGCCAGCCTCACGAAGGCGAGAAGCAGCAGAAGTTCAACGCTCTGGTACGCGTGGACACGGTCAACGGGGCCGACCCGGAGACCGCGCAGAACCGCCCGGAGTTCTTCAAGCTGACACCGCTGTACCCGCAGGACAGGCTCCGGCTCGAGACCGAGCCGGGCATCACCGGGATGCGCGTCATCGACCTGGTGGCGCCGATCGGCAAGGGCCAGCGTGGCCTGATCGTCTCGCCGCCGAAGGCCGGCAAGACGCTGATCCTGCAGGCACTCGCCAACGCGATCACTACCAACAACCCCGAGACCCACCTCATGGTCGTGCTCGTCGACGAGCGTCCGGAGGAGGTCACGGACATGCAGCGGACGGTCAAGGGCGAGGTCATCGCCTCGACCTTCGACCGGCCGGCCGAAGACCACACCACGGTCGCCGAGCTGGCGATCGAGCGGGCCAAGCGGCTGGTGGAGCTCGGCGGCGACGTCGTCGTCCTGCTCGACTCGATCACGCGCCTCGGCCGCGCGTACAACCTGGCGGCCCCGGCGAGCGGCCGGATCCTCTCCGGTGGCGTCGACTCCAGTGCCCTCTACCCGCCGAAGCGGTTCTTCGGCGCGGCCCGGAACATCGAGTTCGGCGGTTCGCTCACGATCATCTCGACCGCCCTGATCGAGACCGGCTCGCGTGCGGACGAGGTCATCTTCGAGGAGTTCAAGGGGACCGGGAACATGGAGCTACGCTTGCGCCGCGACCTCGCCGACAAGCGGATCTTCCCCGCGATCGACGTCGACGCCTCCGGCACTCGGCGGGAGGAGATCCTGGTCTCGCGCGACGAGCTGGCCGTCATGTGGCAGCTTCGCCGGGTGCTCTCCGCGCTGGACCCGCAGCAGGCGATCGAGCTGCTCCTGGACAAGCTCAAGACCACCAAGAGCAACATCGAGTTCCTCATGCAGGTCCAGAAGACGACACCCACCGTGAGCGGGTTGCGCGACGAGGAGTGATCCTCGCAGCAGGGAATGTCCCACCCTATGGTCGCGTTTGGGAGCTGTAGCCGTAACTGGCACACTCGTACGTCGGTCCGGTTCACGTCCTCGCGTTCACGCGGCGGGCGACCCGGCGCCACAGACCCGAGGAGATCCATCATGAAGCCCGACATCCACCCCGCGTACGTGGAGACGACGGTCACCTGTACCTGTGGCAACACGTTCACGACGCGTAGCACGGCCAAGAACGGCATCATTCACGCCGACGTGTGCTCGAACTGCCACCCGTTCTACACGGGCAAGCAGAAGATCCTCGACACCGGCGGCCGGGTGGCGCGGTTCGAGTCGCGGTACGGCAAGAAGAAGGCAGATGCCAAGTAGCTGTCACGACGGGCGCCGGTCCCGGGGACGTGTCCCCGAACCGGCGCCCGCTCGCTTTGCTGGGCACGTGATCAACGGACAACAGGACGAAAGGGTGCGCCGTGTTCGAGAAGGTCGAGGACATGGTGCTCGAGTTCGCCGCGCTCGAGCGCCGGCTGGCCGACCCTGACGTCCACTCCGATCCCGCTCTGGCCAGGAAGCTCGGCCGTCGCTACGCGGAGCTGGGCACCATCGTCCGCACCTATGAGGACTGGCGGGCCGCCGCCGCCGACGAGGAGGCCGCCCGCGAGCTGGGTCGCGACGACACTGCATTCGCCTCGGAGGCCGAGGACTTCGCGGCCGACCGCGAAGAGCTCGAAGATCGCCTGCGGGCGTTGCTGGTGCCGCGCGACCCGAACGACGACCGCGACGTGATCATGGAGATCAAAGCCGGCGAGGGCGGCCAGGAGTCGGCCCTGTTCGCCGGCGACCTCCTCCGGATGTACGTGCGATACGCCGAGCGCGCGGGGTGGCGGACCGAGGTCCTGGATTCGGATGAGTCCGACCTCGGCGGGTACAAGGATGTCTCGGTGGCGATCAAGGCACGCGGCACCGCAGGGCCGGGTACAGCGCCCTACGCACGGCTGAAGTACGAAGGCGGCGTCCACCGCGTCCAGCGTGTTCCCGTCACGGAGAGCCAGGGCCGCATCCACACCTCGGCAGCGGGCGTGCTCGTGCTGCCCGAGGCAGAGGACGAAGCCGACCTCGAGATCAATCCCAGCGATCTGAGGATCGACGTCTACCGTTCGTCCGGACCGGGCGGGCAGAGCGTCAACACCACCGACTCAGCTGTTCGGATCACGCACCTTCCGACCGGCATCGTCGTCTCGTGCCAGAACGAGAAGAGCCAGTTGCAGAACAAGGAGCAGGCATTGCGGATCCTGCGGGCCCGGCTGCTCGCCGCCGCGCAGGAGGAGGCCGAGGCGGCCGCGTCGGCAGAACGGCGCAGCCAGGTTCGCACCGTCGACCGCTCGGAGCGCATCAGGACCTACAACTTCCCGGAGAACCGCATCTCCGACCACCGGGTCGGCTTCAAGGCATACAACCTCGACGCAGTGCTCGACGGCGACCTGGGCGCGGTGATCCAGGCCCTGGCCGACGCCGACGCCGCTGACCGCCTGGGCACTCGGAGCTGACCGTGCCCGCTGGCAACCCGCGCAGCCGCACCCTTCGACGGGCTGTCGACGAGGCAGCCGAGACGCTCGGCGCGGCCGGCGTGCCGTCCCCACGTCACGATGCGGAGGCGCTCGCAGCCCACGTCCTCGGCGTCGGCCGGGGGGACCTGCGCCACGCCGGGACCCTCGACGTCGAGGTCTACGCCGCCCTGGTCGAACGCCGGGCCGCGCGCGAGCCGCTCCAGCACCTCACGGGGACGGCGGCCTTCCGCTACCTCGAGGTCGCCGTCGGCCCCGGCGTGTTCGTGCCCCGCCCGGAGACCGAGGTCACCGCCGGTGCCGCGATCGAGTCCGCGCGGGCGTTGGACGGTCCGGTCGTGGCCGACCTCTACGCGGGGTCGGGCGCCATCGCGCTGGCGGTCGTCCACGAGGTGCCGAATGCCGTCGTGAACGCGGTCGAGGCCGACGACGCTGCGATCGCCTGGCTGCGTCGCAACGCCGCCGGCTCGCCGATCGTGGTTCACCACGCGGACGTCGAGGGGTGCCTGCGCGAGCTCGACGGCCAGGTCGACGTCGTCGTCGCCAACCCGCCGTACATTCCGCTCGGTGCCGTCGTCCGGGACCCGGAGGTTGCCGCACACGACCCGGCGCGCGCGTTGTGGTCGGGCGAGGACGGGCTCGACGACATGCGTGTCCTGGAGCGGACCGCCGCGCGGTTGCTGCGGGCGGGTGGGGTCCTCGTCGCCGAGCATGCCGACGTACAGGGCGAGACGGCTCCAGCCGTGTTCGCCGACCCGGCCACCTGGCGCGACGTCGTCGACCACGGCGACCTCGCCGGCCGTCCCCGTTACCTGACGGCCGTTCGCGGCGGCACGCCCTCGGCTGGCGGGTAGCGCCGGACGCTTGTCCACCGGCACGGCCGGCGACTCCCGTCCGTGATCGGACCGGGCTACGGTGGCTCGTGTCGCCATCGACGGAGGTGCCGAGCCGTGGACGACGCGCAGACCTGGACGCTGATCGCGGGTTTCCTCGCCCTCATGGTCGGCATGTCCGGGCTGCTGCTGCGCACCGTCGCCAGCGAAGTCAGCGGTCTCGGCGACCGGTTCGACTCGAAGTTCGACCGGCTGGACTCGAAGATCGACCATTCGGCTGCCGTCCTCGACGCCAAGATCGACCATTCGGCTGCCGTCCTCGACGCCAAGATCGACCATTCGGTTGCCCTCCTCGACGCCAAGATCGACCAGTCCGTCGCACTCCTCGACGCCAAGATCGACCAGTCCGTCGCACTCCTCGACACCAGGATCGGCAGCCTGCATGCCGAGATGAACGCCCGGTTCGACACCGTCGACGCCCGCTTCGCCGCCGTCGGCGTCCGGCTCGACACCCTCGACCGCGGCGTCCAGACGCTCAACCAGCACGTCATCCACGAGCGCGACGCCAGCTAGATTGCCGGCCGTGAGCCGTACCTACGACTGCAACGACACCGCCGAGCGCGCCCGCGGCATCCCGGCGGCCGTGCGGGCGGTGCGTCAGGGCAAGCTGGTCGTGCTTCCTACAGACACCGTGTACGGGCTCGGCTGCGACGCCTTCAGCCCCGACGCCGTCGCGGCCCTGCTAGCCGCGAAGGGCCGTGGCCGCGACCTGCCGGTTCCGGTCCTGGTCGGGTCGCCGGAGACCCTGGCGGGCGTCTCCGCCCAGTCCGGCGCTGTCGTCCAGAGCCTGGTCGAAGCGTTCTGGCCGGGTGGGCTCACCCTGGTCTGCCGGCAGCAGCCGTCGTTGCAGTGGGACCTCGGCGACACGGCCGGCACCGTCGCGGTCCGGATGCCGTTGCACCCCGTTGCCCTCGAGGTGCTCGGCGAGACCGGGCCGATGGCCGTGAGCAGCGCCAACCTGTCGGGACAGCCGCCGCCGCGCTCCGGCCCGCAGGCACGCGAACAGCTCGGCGAGGCCGTCACCGTCTATCTCGACTCCGACGAGACCGAGGACGACGTACCGTCGACGATCGTCGACGTCACGGGGACCGTCCCCCGGGTGTTGCGCGTTGGTGCGGTCTCCGTCGACACGCTGCGCGAGGTCGCGCCCGAGACCACGGCGCCCGCCGGGCCGCCGTAGAGTGGGGCCGCCGCCGTCCGTGTCATCGAGGAGTGTCCACCATGCCTGCATTGGTGCCCGCATTGGTGCCCGATGTCGACGTGCCCTTCTGGGGCCCGGACTTCGCAGCGCTCCATGCCGAGGATCCGCAGATCGCCAGTGTGGTGCTCGACGAGCTGGACCGGCTTCGCGGCGGCCTGCAGCTGATCGCGAGCGAGAACCTGACCTCGCCGGCCGTGCTCGCGGCGCTGGGCTCGACGCTGTCCAACAAGTACGCCGAGGGATACCCGGGGCGGCGCTACTACGGCGGTTGTGCCGAGGTCGACCGGGCCGAGGAGCTCGGCATCGCCCGGGCAAAGGAGCTGTTCGCCGCCGAGCACGCGAACCTCCAGCCACATTCTGGCGCGAGCGCCAACCTCGCGGCCTACGCGGCGTTCACGGTGCCCGGCGACACGGTTCTGGCGATGTCCCTGCCGCACGGGGGCCACTTGACCCACGGCTCCAAGGTCAACTTCTCGGGTACGTGGTTCAACGTGGTCTCGTACGGCGTCGACGAGCAGACCGCGCTGATCGACTTCGACGAGGTCCGCGACCTCGCTCTCGAGCATCGACCCAAGATGATCATCTGTGGCGCCACGGCCTACCCGCGGTTGATCGACTTCGAGGCCTTCCGGCAGATCGCCGACGAGGTCGACGCGATCCTCATGGTCGACGCCGCCCATTTCATCGGGCTGGTGGCCGGCAAGGCGATCCCCAGCCCGGTGCCGTACGCCGACGTCGTCACGTTCACCACGCACAAGGTGCTGCGCGGCCCGCGTGGCGGAATGATCGTGTGCACGGAGGAGCACGCCAAGAAGATCGACAAGGCGGTGTTCCCGTTCAGCCAGGGTGGCCCGCTGATGCACTCGGTCGCCGCCAAGGCGGTGGCGCTGCTGGAGGCCATGCAGCCCGCGTACCAGACCTACGCCCGGCAGGTGATCGCCAACGCCCAGGCGCTCGCCGACGGCCTCGCGGCCGAGGGCATGCGGCCGGTCTCCGGCGGCACGGACACGCATCTGGCGCTGATCGACCTGCGTCCGGTCGGCGTCACCGGCGCCGAGGCCGAGGCCCGGTGCGACGCGGCTCGTATCACGCTGAACAAGAACGCGATCCCCTTCGACCCGCAGCCGCCGATGACGGCTTCGGGCATCCGGGTCGGAACGCCCGCGGTCACCACGCAGGGTATGACCGAGGGCGACATGAAGGAGGTCGCGTCGCTAATCTCGCGGGCCGTACGCGACACGGACGGCGCGGCTGCCGCCGAGATCGGCGACGCCGTGTCGGTCCTGGTCGAGAAGCATCCCGCCTACCCGCGGTGAGCGTGGGTGCGGCTGACCGTGGCTGAGACACCCTAGAGGCGCCGCTTGCGCGAATATCTGCTCACCTTGCTCGTGGCCGCGTGCACCACGTACCTGCTGGTCGGGGTCGCGGGCCGGATCGCCCGCCGGGTCGGCGCCGTGCCGCCCACGCGCGACCGCGACGTTCATCGCGACCCGGTGCCCCGGCTGGGCGGGCTGGCCATGCTCGGCGGGCTCCTCGCCGCGATGCTGGTGGCGAGCTACCTGCCCCGGATGAGCCAGATGGTGTTCGAGGAGTCCAGCGACGCCCGCGCGCTCGTGACGGCAGCCGTCGTCATCTGCCTGGTGGGCGTCGTCGACGACATCTGGGGACTGTCGGCGCTGACGAAGTTCGCTGGCCAGTTGCTCGCAGCGGGCGTGTTGATGGTGGATCTGCGGTTGCTGTACGTCCCCCTGCCGTCGGGGAACCCGCTGGTCCTCGACGAGGGCATGGGCGCGCTGCTCACGATCCTGCTGGTGGTCGGGACGGCCAACGCCGTCAACTTCGTCGACGGGCTGGATGGACTCGCCGCCGGAGTGGTCGGCATCGGGGCCGCGGCGTTCTTCTCCTATGCCTACCTGCTCACCGTCGAGCAGGGGTTCTCCCGGCTGACGACTCCGGCCCTGGTGACGGCCGTGCTCTGCGGCATGTGCCTGGGGTTCCTTCCGCACAACGTGTTCCCAGCCCGGATCTTCATGGGCGACTCCGGCTCGATGCTGATCGGGCTCATGCTCGCGGCCGGCACGATCAGCTTCACCGGGAAGTTCCCGACGCAGGGGGAGAGCGCGACGTTCCTGCCGACCCTGCTGCCCCTACTCTTGCCGATCGTGGTCATCGCGCTGCCCTTCACCGATCTCCTGCTGGCCATCCTGCGGCGCACCCGCGCGGGCCGGTCGCCGTTCGCCCCGGACAAGCAGCACCTGCACCATCGCCTGTTGGAGATCGGGCACTCGCACCGCCGTGCGGTCTTCATCATGTGGGTGTGGGCGGCGCTGGTCGCCTTCGGCGTGGTGGTCATCGCGCTGGCCGGCGGGTGGACGGCGCCTGTCGTGATCGGCCTGGCGCTCGTACTCACGGTGATGTTCACGACCGGCCGCCCCCGCTCGCTGCTGGGGCACACCCAGTGATCGCCGGTCGCGGTCACGGAGCGGCCCGGGCGCAGCGGCGGGCGAGCCTGATCACGCTGGTGGTCGGGATGGCCATGTCGGTGGCGGGCTGGGCCGCCGCCGGCTCCGACGGCCTCGTGGCCGGCGTGGCCGGCACGGTGGTGGTGATCGCGTTCTTCTGGTCGGGATCGATCCCGGTGCTCGTCACCCGCGGTGCCGAGAACGCCGGGCTCGGCATGGGTGTGCTGTTGCTCACGTACAGCGTGCGCATCGCGCTCGTGCTGATAGCCCTCACCGTGGTCGGCCGGGCCGATGTCGTCGACGAACGGTGGCTCGGAGCGACCGTCATCGCGTGCGCGCTGTGCTGGGCTGTGGCGCACGCGGCGCTCGCGTTGCGCGGCGGTGCCTCCGGTCCGGACGCGGCCGGTGAGGCCGGCCGCGCCGACGGCTGAACCGTCCCGCGGCTGCTCCCTGTCGGTGTAAAGTGCCTGGTCAGCGGCCTGGCATCGGCCCGCGCGCCGGCCGTCGCCGCTAGTACACTCGGGCGGACCATGACGCCTGACCCCGCCGACGAGTCCCGCCGCGAGCGCAACGATGCCTGGAACGCGTTGAGTTTCGTGGTGGCCGGCGTCGCCGTCTGGGGCGGTGTCGGCTGGCTCGTCTCCGAGTGGCTCGACAACCGCATCTACACCATGCTGGGCCTGCTGCTGGGGGCAGGAGGCGCGCTGTACCTGGTCTGGGTCAGATACGGTAAGGCCTGATCCCGGGCACCCGATGGAAGCTGGCGTCTGCCTGCCGGAAGAGAGGACTTCGTTGAGCCACCGGATGCTCGTAGCCGAGGCATCGGAGGAGTTCCACGCTCCCGGTACGGCCAGCTTCGTGTACCCGCCGCTCTTCGGCGAAGGCACGTTCTTCACCAAGCCGATGTTGATCATTGTGCTGGGCTCGCTGCTGATCGCCGTGGTCTTCTACCTCGCGTCGCGCCCTGGCAGCGTGATCCCCGGCAAGCTGCAGTTCGCCGGCGAGAGCGCGTACGGGTTCGTCCGCAACCAGATCGCCGCCGACGCCATCGGCCGTGAGGGCATCAGGTACGTGCCCTACCTGGCCACGCTGTTCTTCTTCATCGCGGTGCTGAACGTCGCGGGCATCGTCCCGCTCCTGCAGTTCCCCGCCACGTCGCGGATCGCGATCCCGCTGTTCCTGGCGCTGATCTCCTGCGTCCTGTTCAACTACATCGGCATCAGGCGGCAGGGCTTGGGCAGCTATTTCGGGAATATGCTGTTCCCGCCCGGTGTGCCCACGTGGATCTACCCTCTGCTCTCGCCGATCGAGTTCATCTCGACGGTGATCATCCGGCCCTTCACGCTCACCCTCCGTCTCACGTTCAACATGTTCGCCGGCCACATGCTCCTGCTGCTGTGCTTCCTCGGCGGCGAGTACCTGCTGCTCGAGGTCCAGGGAGTCGTCGGGTTCACGGCCGGCACCGGCGCGCTGTTGTTCGGCATCGCCTTCACGTTCTTCGAGCTGTTCGTCCAGCTCCTGCAGGCCTACGTCTTCACCCTGCTCTCCGCCATCTACATCGGCGGCGCGCTGACCCACGACCACTGATCACGAACCCCACCACGGAAGGAAAGAGATGGAAGGCAACCTCGAAGAGGCGATTGCCGGCCTGGGCTCCCTCAACCTGGTCGGTTACGGCCTCGCGGCGATCGGCGCTGGCGTCGGCATCGGCCTGATCTTCGCCGCGTACATCAACGGCGTCGCCCGCCAGCCGGAGGCGCGCAGCGTCCTGCAGGGCATCGCGCTGCTGGGCTTCGCGCTGGCCGAGCAGGTGGCCGTCATCGGCATCGGCCTGGCCTTCTTCCTCTAGCCCATGTCGACGTTGACCATGCCGACCGCCCTCCTCGCGGCCGAGGCTGGAGGCGAACCGCCCAGCCCCCTGGTGCCGCACCTGGGGGAGCTCATCGTCGGGATCATCGCGTTCGCCCTGCTGTTCTTCTTCCTGCGCTCGAAGGTATTCCCGATCTTCGAGCGGACGTACGCGGAGCGCAGCGAGGCGATCGAGGGCGGCATCAAGCGGGCCGAGGAGGCCCAGGCCGAGGCCCAGCGCGCTCTGGAGCAGTACCGCGCGCAGCTGGCCGACGCCCGGGGCGAGGCGGCCCGCATCCGGGAGGACGCGAAGGCACAGGGCGCGATCATCCTCGCCGAGATGCGGGCGTCGGCACAGGCCGAGTCCACCCGCATCGCCGAGCGTGCTCACGCCCAGATGGCGGCCGAGCGCGAGCAGGTCGTCCGCTCTCTGCGCGCCGAGGTCGGCACGCTGGCCACCCAGCTGGCCGAGCGCGTCGTCGGCGAGTCGCTGGCGGACGACGCCCGCTCGCAACGGGTTGTCGAGCGCTTCCTCGCCGAGCTCGAGACCAGTGGCGACGGCGTCGGGCCGGTGGGCCGGAGCGCCTGATGCGAGGACCGAGCCGGCAGGCGTACGCGGCGTTGGGCGGACGGCTCGACGCCGCGATCGGTCGCGACCAGGGCACTGCCGCGACGATCGGCGACGCCATGTTCGGCTTCTCCGAGATGCTCCGCGGCCAGCCCGCCGTTCGCCGCGCGCTCACCGACCCCGGCCGGTCGGGCGACGATCGGGCGGCACTGGTGCGGGCCCTGGCCGGCGACCGGCTGGATCCGGCGGCCGTCGAGCTGATCAGCAGTGGCGTGCGCGAACGCTGGGCCGGCTCCGGGGACCTACTGGCCGCGATGGAGGAGTCCGGCGTCGCCGCGCACCTCGCCGCCGCGGACGCCGCCGGGCGGCTCGACGACGTGCAGGAAGAGCTGTTCCGCTTCGGGCAGGTCGTTCAGGGCGAGCCCGCCCTGCGGGCGGCGTTGCTCGACCAGGCGGCGCCCGCCGAGGCACGACGAGACCTCATTCGTGCCCTCCTCGCCGGCAGGGCGGCACCGGAGTCCGTCCGGTTGGTCGAGCATGTCGTCCTGGGTCGCCGTGACCGCACGCTGGAGACGGCGTTCGAACGGATCGGCGAGTTGGCCGCGGAGCGTAAGCAGCGGCAGGTCGCCGTCGTCCGGGTGGCGTCGTCCATGACTGCCGAGCACCGCGAGCGGCTGGAACAAGCTCTGGCCGCCCAGGCGGGCCGGCCGGTGCGGCTCAACGTCGTCGTCGAGCCCGGCCTGGTCGGCGGCCTCAAGATCGAGATCGGCGACGACGTCGTCGACGGCACCGTACGTGCCCGCCTCGACGACGTCCAGCGCCGGCTGGCCGGCTGAGACACCGACTACGCACACCAGAGAGCAGGGAGCAACGATGACGGAGCTGACGATCCGTCCCGAGGAGATCCGCGAGGCGCTCGACGCCTTCGTGAAGTCCTACGAGCCGGCGGCCGCCGCGCGAGAAGAGGTCGGGCAGGTGGCCGTGGCCGGTGACGGGATCGCGCGCGTCCAGGGTCTGCCCTCCGCGATGGCCAACGAGCTGCTGGAGTTCGAGGACGGCACGCTGGGCATCGCGCTGAACCTCGACATCACCGAGATCGGCGTCGTCGTTCTGGGTGACTTCGCCGGCATCGAGGAAGGTCAACCGGTCCGGCGCACCGGTGAGGTCCTGTCCGTGCCCGTCGGTGACGCCTTCCTGGGCCGGGTCATCGACCCGCTCGGCGAGCCGCTGGACGGGCTGGGCGAGATCGAGGCCGAAGGCCGCCGGGCGCTGGAGTTGCAGGCGCCGTCGGTGGTGCAGCGGCAGGGTGTGAGCCAGCCGCTCCAGACCGGCCTCAAGGCGATCGACGCCATGACCCCGATCGGACGCGGCCAGCGCCAGCTCATCCTGGGTGACCGGCAGACCGGCAAGACCACGATCGCCGTCGACACGATCCTCAACCAGCTCGACAACTGGACGACCGGCGACAAGGACAAGCAGGTCCGCTGCATCTACGTCGCGACCGGCCAGAAGGGCTCGACGATCGCGGGCATCCGCGAGCAACTGATGGAGGCCGGCGCGCTCGAGTACACGACGATCGTCGCCGCCCCGGCGTCGGACTCCGCCGGCTTCAAGTACCTCTCGCCGTATACCGGGTCCGCGCTCGGCCAGCACTGGATGTACCAGGGCTACCACGTCCTGATCGTGTTCGACGACCTGTCCAAGCAGGCCGAGGCCTACCGCGCCGTGTCCCTGCTCCTTCGCCGGCCGCCGGGCCGCGAGGCGTACCCGGGCGACGTCTTCTACCTGCACTCCCGTCTGCTGGAGCGTTGCGCCAAGCTCTCCGACGAGCTGGGCGGCGGGTCGATGACGGGGCTGCCGATCATCGAGACCAAGGGCAACGATGTCTCGGCGTTCATCCCGACCAACGTCATCTCGATCACGGACGGCCAGTGCTTCCTGGAGGCCGACCTGTTCAACCAGGGCGTGCGGCCCGCGATCAACGTGGGCATCTCGGTCTCCCGGGTCGGCGGCGCGGCCCAGGTCAGGGCCATGAAGCAGGTCTCCGGCTCGCTGAAGCTCGACCTGGCGCAGTATGACGACCTCAAGGCGTTCGCGGCGTTCGCATCCGACCTCGACGCCGCCAGCCGGGCCCAGCTCGACCGCGGCGCCCGCCTGGTCGAGTTGCTCAAGCAGGGCCACGGTGCACCGGTGCCGGTGTCGAAGCAGGTCGTGTCGATCTGGGCCGGCACGACCGGCCGGCTCGACGAGGTGCCAGTCGAGGACATCCGCCGCTTCGAGGCCGAGTTCCTCGACTACGTCAGCCGGGAACACGGTGGAATCCTCGAGGCGGTCACCACGACGGGTGAGCTCTCCGACGAGAACAGCACGGCGCTGGAGCAGGCGGTCGACGCGTTCAAGCAGCAGTTCGTCACCGCGTCCGGCCAGCCGCTGATCAAGGACGAGCCGATCGAGGCGATGGGCGAGGGCGAGGAGGACCTCACCAAGATCCGGCGCCGCACCCGGACCGAGGCGGGCATTCGTGACGCCGCCGCTCCGGACGCGGGCACGGGCGAGCCCACCGCGTGACCATGCCGAGGACCAGCCGACCGGGAGGAGGGCGCTGATGGGAGCCGAGTTGCGGGTGCTCCGACGGCGCATCCGCTCCGTCGAGTCGACGAAGAAGATAACCCGGGCGCAGGAGCTGATTGCGGCATCGCGGATCATCAGGGCGCAGCAGCGCGCCGAGGCGGCCAGGCCGTACACCCGGGCGCTGGTGAGAGCGCTGGAGGCAGCGGCGGCCAACGCACGCTTGGACAACACGCTGCTCGAAGGGATCGGTGAGCCCCGCCGCTCGGCCGTGCTCGTGGTGACCAGTGACCGCGGCTTCGCGGGCGCCTACTCGGCGAACGTCATCCGGCAGAGCGAGGCCCTGTCCGGCCTGCTGGCCGAGCAGGGCCAGCAGGTCGTGCCGTACGTCGTCGGTCAGAAGGGCGTGACCTGGTTCCGGTTCCGCGGGCGTGAGCTCGGCGGCGAGTACACGGGCTTCACCGGCATGCCGACCTACCCGGACGCGCGCCGGATCGCGGACGACCTGCTCGACGCGATCAACCGCCCGACCGACGAGGGGGGCGTCGACGAGATCCACGTCGTCTCGACGCACTTCGTCAACATGGTGAGCCAGGAGGTGCGGGCTCGGCGACTGTTCCCGATCGTGGTCGAGGACGTTCCGGACGAGGTGCACCGGGCTGAGGAGGGCGCTGTGCGCACCAGCGACGGCGTCAGCGGCACCGAGACCGAGGCAGTCGGTGAGCGTAGCGCCGACGAGGTCCTGCCGCTCTACGACTTCGAGCCGTCGCCTGACGACGTGCTCGACGCGTTGCTGCCGCAGTACGCCGGCAACCTCGTGTACACGGCGCTACTCGACGCGGCCGCCTCGGAGTGGGCGGCCCGTCGGCGGGCGATGAAGTCGGCCACCGACAACGCCACCGAGCTTCAGCAGGAGTACACCCGGCGGGCCAACCAGGCCCGACAAGCCGAGATCACCCAGGAGATCAGCGAGATCGTTGGCGGCGCGGACGCGCTCGCCGCCGCGGCCGCGGGGAGCGAATGATGACCACCACAGCCACTGCTACCACGACCGGCGCCGACGAGCCGCAGCCCGGTGCCGTCGGCCACGTTGCCCGGATCATCGGCGCCGTCGTCGAGGTCGAGTTTCCGGCCGACCAGATGCCCGAGATCTTCAACGCGCTCGAGACCGAGGTCGAGCTGCCCGAGGAGGCCGGCGGGAAGCGCCTGTTGACGTTCGAGGTGGAGCAGCACGTCGGCGACGGCGTGGTGAAGGCCATCTCGATGCAGCCGACCGACGGGCTGGTCCGAGGTGCTGCGGTGCGCGACACCGGCGGCCCGATCTCGGTGCCGGTCGGTGACGTGGTCAAGGGCCACGTCTTCAACGCGCTCGGCAAGCCGCTGGACATCGACGAGTCGAAGCTGGAGATCACCGAGCGGTGGCCGATCCATCGCAAGCCACCGGCCTTCGACCAGCTCCAGGGCAGCACCACGATGATGGAGACCGGCATCAAGGTCATCGACCTGCTGACTCCGTACATCCAGGGCGGCAAGATCGGCCTGTTCGGCGGCGCGGGCGTGGGCAAGACCGTGTTGATCCAGGAGATGATCACCCGGGTGGCCCGGAACTTCGGCGGTACCTCGGTGTTCGCCGGCGTAGGGGAGCGGACCCGCGAGGGCAACGACCTGTGGACCGAGATGCAGGAAGCGAACGTCCTGAAGGACACCGCGCTGGTGTTCGGTCAGATGGACGAGCCCCCGGGTACCCGGATGCGGGTCGCGCTGTCCGCGCTGACGATGGCCGAGTACTTCCGCGACGTGCAGAAGCAGGACGTTCTGCTGTTCATCGACAACATCTTCCGGTTCACCCAGGCCGGCTCCGAGGTGTCGACGCTGCTCGGCCGGATGCCGTCGGCCGTGGGGTACCAGCCGACGCTGGCCGACGAGATGGGCGAGCTGCAGGAGCGGATCACGTCCACCCGCGGCCACTCGATCACGTCGATGCAGGCGATCTACGTGCCCGCCGACGACATCACCGACCCGGCGCCGCACACTGCATTCGCGCACCTGGACGCCCGCACGGTCCTCTCGCGGCCGATCTCCGCCTTGGGCATCTACCCGGCCGTCGATCCGCTCGACTCGTCCAGCCGGATCCTCGACGCGCTCTACATCGGCGAGGACCACTACCGGATCGCCCAGCGGGTCAAGGAGATCCTCCAGCGTTACAAGGACCTGCAGGACATCATCGCCATCCTCGGCATCGACGAGCTGTCCGAGGAGGACAAGATCGCGGTGAACCGGGCGCGGCGACTGCAGCGGTTCCTGTCGCAGAACATGTTCGCCGCCGAGGCGTTCACCGGTCAGCCGGGCGTGTTCGTGCCGCTGGCGGAGACCCTGGAGTCCTTCGACGGCATCTGCAAGGGCGAGTACGACCACCTGCCGGAGCAGGCTTTCCACATGGTGGGGAACATCGAGACGGCGGAGGAGAAGGCGTCGACGCTCGCTTCCTGACTCGTCCTGCCTTGTCGGGTCGGTGCGAGAAGGTTCTCGACGGCCAGTCCTGATTGGTACGACGATCCGGGTATTCTCGGCGCTGCGCCGGGCGCGCAGGTGCACGTGCATCCGAGGGAGAACTGATGGCAGAACTGCAGGTCGAGCTGGTAGCGGCCGACCGGAAGGTTTGGTCCGGGCCGGCGCGGATCGTCATCACCAGGACGACCGAGGGCGACATCGGCATCATGCCCGGCCACCAGCCGCTGCTCGGCATCCTGATCACCGGCCCGGTCACGATCCGCACACCCGACGACGACGTGGTGTCGGCGGCGGTGCACGGCGGTTTCCTGTCCGTCGCCGACGACGTCGTCTCGATCCTCGCCGAGGTCGCTGAGCTGGGCGACGAGATCGACGTCAAGCGAGCCGAAGCCGCGCTCCAGCAGGCGGGCGACGACGCGGAGGCCGCACGTCGAGCGGAGACACGACTTCGCGCCGTCGGGTCCCGCTGACGCCGGGGGGCACGGGGAAGGCATGGTGCGATGACGGTGCTCGAATGGGTGGCCGTCGTCGTCGCTGCCCTCGCGCTGGTGATCGTGCTCGCTCTGGGTGGACTCTTCCTGCGCCGTGGCGTCCTGCAACGCGAGGGCGGCTTCGACATGTGTCTGCGGCTCGGCGGCGACGGCTGGGGTGGCGGGTGGGTCTTCGGGGTGGGCCGCTACCGCGGGAACGACCTGGAGTGGTTCCGCACGTTCAGCTACGGCGGCCGGCCCAGGCAGTCGCTGCACCGGCCGGATCTCGCCGTGCTCGGCCGCCGCCGACCGGACGCCGAGGAGGCGTACGACCTGCCCGTCGGGCACGTCGTGCTCACCTGTGAGGTGGCTGCTCGCCATCTTGACGTGTCCATGACCGAGCCTGCGTCGATGGCCTTCCTGGCCTGGCTCGAGGCGGCACCCCCGGGCGGGCACCTCGTCGCCTAGCGCCGCCCCCAGCCGGCGTGCGCCACGTCGGTGTGCTGCAGGCCCGTGGGAGGATTCGCCGATGGAGAGGTTCCGGGTGACCGGCGGGACGTCGTTGCGTGGCGAGGTCCGGGTCGCGGGCGCGAAGAACAGCGCGCTGAAGCTCATGGCGGCCGCCCTGTTGGCTCGGGGCTGCAGCACCCTGCGCGACGTACCTGCGATCACCGACGTCGACTACATGTCCGACCTGCTGAGCCGGCTCGGCGCGGACGTGCAGCGGCACGGCGCGACCGTCACCGTCGACGTGCCGAGCGACATCGACCACGCCGCTCCGTACCACCTGGTCCGCCGCCTGCGTGCGTCGATCTGCGTGCTGGGACCGCTTCTCGCCCGGTGCGGAGCTGCCGATGTCGCGGTGCCCGGAGGCGACGCCATCGGCTCGCGCGGACTGGGCATGCACCTTGCCGGGCTGGAAAAGCTGGGCGCGACGGTCAGCGTCGAGCACGGGTTCGTCGTGGCGAGAGCCCCGAGAGGGCTGCGCGGTGCCAGCGTGTGGCTGGACTTTCCCAGCGTCGGCGCCACCGAGAACCTGCTGATGGCGGCGACCCTGGCTCAGGGCACGACCGTCATCGACAACGTGGCGCGCGAGCCGGAGATCGTCGACATCTGCCGGCTGCTGGTGGGCATGGGCGCCAAGATCGACGGGATCGGCAGCGCGACGCTGCGGATCGAAGGGGCCGACGAGCTCCGCCCCACCGAGCACACGACGGTGCCGGACCGGATCGTGACCGGGACCTGGGCGATCGCGGCGGTCATGACCCGCGGTGACGTGACCGTCGCGAACGGCCGGGCCGACCATCTGGAGATCGTGCTGGACAAGCTTTCCTACGCCGGTGCCACGGTCGACACGGCTGAGGAAGGGCTGCGGGTCGCGATGTCCGGCCGGCCACGTGCCGTCGACGTCGTCACCTTGCCCTACCCGGGGTTCCCGACAGACCTGCAGCCGATGGTCGTCGCGCTCAACGCGGTGGCGGAGGGCACCGCAATGGTCACCGAGAATGTCTACGATGCCCGGTTCATGTTCGTCAACGAGCTTGCCCGTCTCGGTGCCGACGTGCGCACAGACGGGCACCACGCCGTGGCCCGTGGCCGGGCGCGGCTGTCGGCCGCCCCGGTCGTCGCTGCGGACATCCGCGCCGGCGCCGGTCTCGTTCTCGCCGGGCTCGTCGCCGACGGCGAGACACTCGTCTCCGGCGCGCACCACATCGACCGCGGCTACCCGGACTTCGCCGGGGAGCTGAACTCGCTCGGCGCCGACGTGGTCCGCGAGCCCGACCCGGACCACGTCGAGGCCTAGATGAGCCTGCCTACCGCCACCCAGCCCCGGAAGAGGTGGACCTGGCCCATTCATCGGGTCGGGCTGACCCTCTACCTCCTCGTGCTGGCGGTCTACGTCGTCCGGGTGGGCGTCCCCACCGACCGGATCGGGCAGACCGGCTGGATCGTTCTGGGCATCGTCGCCGCCCGCCTCGGCCGGCCGGCGCGCGAGCACCTGCGAGCGGTTGTCGACTGGCTGCCGCTGCTGGGCGCCCTGATCCTCTACGACCACACCCGCGGCATCGCCGACTCCCTGGGCATGACGGTGCGGGTCATGGAACTCGTCGACGTCGAGCGGGCGCTGTTCGGGGGCATCCTGCCCAGCGCCTGGCTGCAGGAGCACTTCTCCGACCCGGCCGATCCGCAGTGGTGGGACGCGGTGGCGTCGCTGGTCTACACGTCGCACTTCGTCGTGCCCTGGGCACTCGCGGCCGTCCTCTACGTGCGGTCGCGGCCGGTGTGGCTGACCTATGTCCGGCGCGTCGTCCTGCTCTCGTACGCCGGCCTGGCGACCTACATCCTGCTTCCGGCCGCGCCGCCCTGGTTCGCCGCCAAGTACGGACCCATTCCGGAGGAGATCGACCGGGTCATCACCAACGGCTGGGCCGTCCTCGGGCTGCGCAGCGCGGGCGCCTGGCTCGAGGAGGCACAGGCGGGCTCGAACCTGGTCGCCGCGCTGCCGTCGCTGCATACCGCGTTTGCGCTGCTCGTCAGCGTCGCGCTGTGGCCGTTGGTACGGAATCCGGCGCTGCGGGTGTTGATCGCGCTGTATCCGGTCGCGATGGGGCTCACGCTGGTCTACGGCGGCGAGCACTACGTCATCGACGTCCTGCTCGGCTGGGTCTACGTCGTCCTGGTGCTGCTCGTGGCGCGGGCGTGGGAGCGTCGCTCAGCTGGTCCCGACAGTCGTGGCGACGATGGCGCGGATGCCGTCGGGCCAGGCCAGGATCCGGTCCTCGTGGGCACCACCGGACACGGCGCCATGGACGGCGACATAGCAGCGGCGCGGCCTGACCGCGCACCCGACGAGCAGCAGTAGCCGGACCCGAGGGAGGCAGGATGGCGCAGCGAGTCGCCGTGATCGGCGCCGGGCTCATGGGGTCCGGCATCGCCCAGATCGCCGCCGAGGCGGGCTCGGAGGTCGTCCTGTGCGATATCACCGACGAAGCACTGCAGCGTGGACTGGCCGCCATCGAAGCAAGCACCGCCCGCTTCGTGGAGAAAGGTCGACTCACGGCCGAGGGTCGTGCGCAGGCGCTGGGCAGGGTCACCACGACGACGGATCCGGAGGCCGTCGGCGATGCCGACATCGTCGTCGAGGCGGTCTTCGAACGCGTGGACGTCAAGCAGGACCTGTTCCGGGAGCTCGACCGGATCTGCCGCGACGGCGCCGTCCTCGCCACCAATACCAGTGCGATCCCGATCACGACGATCGCCTCGGCGACGCAGCGCCCGGAAGCCGTGGTCGGCACGCACTTCTTCTCGCCGGTGCCGCTGATGGCCCTCTGCGAGCTGGTTCGCGGCCTGCACACGTCCGACGAGACCCTGGCTGCGGCCAGGACCTTTGCCGAGACGGCAGGCAAGACCTGCATCGTGGTGAACCGTGACGTCGCCGGCTTCGTCACCACCAGGCTGATCAGCACACTGGCGGTGGAGGCGGTGCGGCTGTACGAGTCCGGGGTTGCCTCCGCCGAGGACATCGACACCGCCTGCAAGCTGGGCTTCGGCCACACCATGGGGCCGCTCGCCACCGTCGACCTGACCGGTGTCGACGTCCTGCGGAATGCGACATCGAACATCTATGCCGAGACCGGCGACCCGAAGTTCTTCCCGCCGGAGACGCTCAACCGGATGGTGGACGCCGGAGACCTCGGCCGCAAGACCGGCCACGGCTTCTACACGTACTGACCCACCCCGTCGGTGGCTCAGAGCATGTCCTCAGGGCTGAAGACCCAGAGATCGGAAGCAGAAGGCTGCAGTTCCGGCTCAACGCCGGAACGAGTCCACAACGCGAGCCGAGGGTCGATGGCGTCGTCAGGCAGGTACGTGATCTTCCCCTGCAGCTCACGCAGGCCACGCCGACCCACGGGCGTGTTCTCCCACCTCACCTCGCCGACCAGTACCGGTCGGACGCCGGATAGCCCGACAACGTCGATCTCGACGACCTCGTCGAGCCACCAGCGCCCGACGACCGTGCCCGCCGGAAGCCGGCCAGCCGAGCCGAGGCGCACGGCGTGGTCACGCGCAACCTGCTCGAACGTGGCGCTGACATGCCGGTCCAGGCGTGCGCGCTGGCGGTGAAGCACCGCGCTTCCCTGCCCGCCCTCGATCAGCTCCGCATCGTCTCGCAGGACACTGAGCCAGAAGCCCAGGTAGACGTCAGCGATCTTCGGGCTGAACCGGGGCGTGCGGTTGGCACGTAGCAGAGGATGTGCGGGAACGGGCAGTGGCGGACGAGGAGTTGTTGCGCACCCTGTACGACGAACACGCGGCAGCCCTGTTCGGCTTCGTACGGCGGCTGGTCGACGGTGACCGGCAGCATGCGGAGGACATCGTCCAGGAGACGTTGCTGCGCGCGTGGCGGCATCCGGAAGCGCTCACAGCCGAGCGGGCGCGGCCGTGGCTGTTCACGGTCGCGCGGAACCTGGTGATCTCGCGCTACCGCGCCCGGCAGGCGCGCGCTCCGGAGGTGCCGCTGGGTGCCGTCGACACGCTCGTGGACGACGACGAGCTTGACCAGGCGATGTTGTCCTGGCAGGTCGCCGATGCCTTGCGGCGGCTCAGTCCGTCTCACCGCGAGGTCCTGGTGCACCTGTTCTTCGGCGGGCAGTCGGTCGCCGAGGCTGCGGCCGCGATCGGCGTACCCGAGGGCACGGTGAAGTCCCGCAGCTTCTACGCCTTGCGAGCGCTGCGCCTGGTGCTGGAGGAGAGCGGGGTGAGTGCCGAGTGAGCTGCACGCTGACCGAGTCGGTCGGTGCCTACCTGCTCGGTGCTGTCGACGACCGGGAGCATGTCCTGCTTGACGCACACGTACGAGCTTGCACCGACTGCCGCGCTGTCGCGGACGAGCTGCGGCCGGTATCGGCGATACTCAGGAAGGTCCATGTCGACGATCTCACCGCGCCCGAGCCGCCTGCTTACGTCCTCGATCGCCTCCTTGCCACGCATGCGGCGGCTCGTCGGCGACGCGGCGTGCGCAGGCTCGTCGCTGCTGCCGTGCTGGTCGCTGCGGCAGCCCTCACGGCGGGCGTCGTGGGGGCCGGAGAGCCGGCAGGAGATCCGTCGGCGGACACCGTCGCCGTGACGGCGTCCGACGCGACGGGCGGGGTCACAGCCACCGCCTGGTTGGCCGACCGGGCGTGGGGTACCGAGATCCGGCTGCGGCTGACCGGGGTGGCGGAGGGCGAATGGTGCCAGCTGGTCGTCCGCGACCACGACGGCGGAACCGAGACGGCGGCGAGCTGGACCGTCCAGTATGGCGAGGACGTCGACGTCCCGGGCGCGACCGTGACGCGCCTCCCCGACATCAGTGGACTCACGGTCGTGACGTCGGACGGTGCCCGCCTGGTCAGTCTGCCGACGGCCGGGGGCGGTATGTGACGTAGCTCGACCGTGAGCCGTTTCACACTCCGTAGGCGGCGAGGTTACCGGCGGGTACAGTCCGGACCACCCCTTCGTCCCTCGCGGGAGGTCAGGATGCGCGAGCGGCCGTGGCTCATGCGGACGTACGCCGGGCACTCGTCCGCAGCCGAGAGCAACGCACTGTTCCGGCGGAATCTGACCAAGGGCCAGACGGGCCTCTCGGTGGCGTTCGACCTGCCAACGCAGACCGGGTACGACCCCGATCACGAGCTCGCCCGTGGTGAGGTCGGCAAGGTCGGTGTGCCGGTCACCCACCTCGGTGACATGCGGGCGCTCTTCGACGGCATCCCGTTGGAGCAGAGCAACACCAGCATGACCATCAACGCGACGGCGATGTGGCTGTTCGCGCTCTACCAGGTGGTCGCAGAGGGGCAGGGAGCGGACGTTCGTCAGCTGGCCGGCACGACCCAGAACGACATCGTCAAGGAGTACCTGTCCCGCGGTACGTACGTCTTCCCGCCGGCGGCGTCGTTGCGGCTGACGACGGACCTGATCGCGTACACGGTCGAGCAGTCCCCCCGGTGGAACCCGATCAACGTGTGCAGTTACCACCTGCAAGAAGCGGGGGCGACGCCGGTCCAGGAGGTTGCGTACGCACTCTGTACAGCCGTCGCGGTCCTGGACGCGGTCCGCGACGGCGGGCAGGTCCCGGCGGAACGGTTTCCGGACGTCGTCGGCCGGATCTCGTTCTTCGTCAATGCCGGTGTCCGCTTCGTCGAGGAGATGTGCAAGCTGCGAGCCTTCGCGCAACTCTGGGACGAGTTGCTGCAACAGCGGTACGGCATCACCGACGAGGCGGTGCGCCGGTTCCGCTACGGCGTCCAGGTCAACTCGCTCGGGCTCACCGAGGCCCAGCCGGAGAACAACGTCGCGCGAATCCTGATCGAGATGCTGGCCGTGACCCTGTCCAAACGGACGAGGGCTCGCGCGGTCCAGCTGCCGGCGTGGAACGAGGCACTGGGGCTGCCGCGCCCGTGGGACCAGCAGTGGAGCCTGCGGCTGCAGCAGGTGCTCGCCTACGAGACCGACCTGCTGGAGTATGACGACATCTTCGACGGGTCACCGGTGATCGAGTCGACCGTCGGCGCGATCGTGGCGCAGGCCCGCTCCGAGATGGACCGAGTGCAGGAGATGGGCGGTGCGGTCGCCGGCATCGAGAACGGCTACATGAAGCAGCAGCTCGTGGCAGCGCACGCGGCCCGGCGGCGCCGGATCGAGAACGGCGTGGACCAGGTCGTCGGCGTCAACTGTTACACGGAGACCGAACCGTCGCCGTTGACCGCGGAGGTCGAGACCGCCGTGCAGACAGTCCATCCCGGTGCCGAGCGGGGGGCCGTGGAAGCGGTGCTGGCCTGGCGGGCGGCCCGGGACGCCGCCGCGGCCACGCGGGCGCTCGACCGCTTGCGCGCGGACGCGAAGACCGAGGTCAACCTCGTGCCGGCGTCGCTGGACTGTGCTCGCGCGGGCGTCACAACGGGGGAGTGGGCCGCCGCGTTGCGTGAGGTGTTCGGCGAGTACCGCGCGCCGACGGGCATCGGGGGAGCGGTCCCAGCGGCGTCGGGCGACGAGATCGCCCAGGTGCGGGCGGCCGTCGAGGCTACTGGCGCGGCGATCGGCCGGCGGCTGCGGCTGCTCGTCGGCAAGCCCGGGCTGGACGGGCATTCGAATGGCGCGGAGCAGGTGGCTGTGCGGGCCCGGGACTGCGGCTTCGAGGTGGTGTACCAGGGCATCCGGCTGACGCCTGCCCAGATCGTGGCCGCGGCGGTGGCCGAGGACGTGCACTGCGTCGGGCTGTCCGTGCTGTCGGGTTCGCACCTGGAGCTGGTCCCGGAGGTGCTCGCCGGGCTGCGGGCCGCCGGCGTGACAGATGTGCCGGTGGTCCTGGGTGGCATCGTTCCACCGGCGGACGCCACAGAGCTGCGCAGGCTCGGCGTCGCCGAGGTGTTCACGCCGAAGGACTTCGGGCTGACCGAGATCATGGGGCGGATCGTGGCGGTCATCCGGACCGCCTACGGCCTCCCGCCACGTTGATCAACGCGTGCCAGGCGGTGGCAGGATGCCGCGGGCGTAGGCAACCGTGACCGCGGCGGTGCGGTCGTCGACGCCCAGCTTGCTGAAGATCCGGAGCAGGTGGGTCTTCACGGTGGCTTCGCCGATGAAGAGCTCTCGGCCAGCGTCGGCGTTGGAGAGCCCGCGGGAGACTGCGGCGAGCACCTCGGCCTCGCGCGGGGTGAGCTGCTCGGCAGCCGGAGTGCGCAGGCGGGTGACCAGGCGGGCAGCCACCGGGGGCGCGAGCACGGTCTCGCCCCGTGCAGCCGCACGCACCGCAGCGGCCAGGTCCGCGCGCGGGGCGTCCTTCAGCAGGTAACCGGTGGCTCCGGCCTCGACGGCGCGGATGATGTCGGCGTCCGTGTCGTACGTCGTGAGAACGAGCACGCGGGTGTCGGGCAGCTCCCCGAGGATGCGCGCGGTTGCGCCGGCACCGTCGAGACGCGGCATGCGCAAGTCCATCAGGACGACGTCGGGACGCAGCGCCAGGGCGATTGCCACGGCCTCCTCGCCGTCGCCGGCCTCGCCGACGACCTCGAGGTCGTCCTCGGCACCCAGCATGCCGGCCAGGCCCGCACGGACGACCGGGTGGTCGTCGACGAGCAGGATCCGCAGGGTCGTCACGGCCCCAACGCTAGCGGCAGGCGCCGCCGTCCCCCACCCATGATCATGAAGGTTAGCGCTGCCTGTACGCCCCCTGAACCTTCGTGATCACGGGAGGGAGATCGCCACCCGGGTGCCGAGGCCCGGACCGCTCGCAACCTCCAGCGTGCCGCCGACCTGCTCGACTCTGGCCCGCATTCCCTGCAGGCCGAACCCGGAGACGTCCAGCGGTTCGAAGCCCCGTCCGTCGTCGACGACCTCGAGGCTGGCGCTCCCCGGACCGTCCGGCGAGAAGGCGAGCACCACGCGGACGGCGCGTGCGGCAGCGTGCTTGCGGACGTTGGCCAGCGCCTCCTGGGTGGCACGTAGCAAGACGACTTCGGCGTTCGCCGGCAGGGCGCGTGGCCGGCCGCTGACCGTCACCTCCGCGGGTAGGCCGGTCTCCTCCCCGAACCGGGTGACGACGCGTTCGACCGCCTGAGCCAGGCTGCCGGCCTGCAGGTCGACCGGTCCGAGCGCGCCGACGAGCGCCCGGGCCTCGGCCAGCCCGTCGCGAGCCGCGCGCTCGATGAGGCCCAGCCGTTCCCGCGCGGCGTCGGCGTCGCGCGCGAGAGCGGTGTCGGTGGCCTGGGTCAGCGTCAGGATGCTGGTGAAGCTCTGGGCGAGGGTGTCGTGGATCTCGTGAGCGAGCCGCTCGCGCTCGGCCAGCACGCCGCGCGCGTGCTCGGTCGCAGCCAGTTCGGCACGCGTCTGGTGAAGCTCGTCGATCAGCATCGCCCGGCGTTCTGCCTGCTGGAAGGCGCCGCTGATGAACAGGCCGAGCAACAGCGACAAGCCGAGCTGGAGGAGCATCTGCGGCAGTACGTCGAGGGCTGCGCCACGCTCCCAGCCGGCCATGCCCACCTCGACCAGCGAGAGGCCGACGACGAAGGCGAACGTCGCGATGACCGCCCACCGGGTCGGAAAGAAGGCCCAGATCTGCGGGAAGAGAGCGAAGAGGAGGAAGTAGACGGAGTCGAACCCGCCCGTCACGATCAGCAGACCGCCGAAGCAGGCCCAGGTGAGCGCGACGTGGGCGAGGGTGGCAACCCCGCCCACATCCTCGCCGAGCAGCCGCCTGCCGACCGTCAGATAGGTGGCGGCCATCACGGCCAGCAGCGCCAGCGAGGCGAGCTTCGCGTCGGCGCTCTGGCCCTCACGGGTGACGACCAACGCCGCGACCAGCAGCAGGAGGCCGAGGTAGACGGCGTGCCAGCCGACCTTGGTCCGGACCCAGAACTGCTCCAGGTCTGCGACGGAGCCGGCCCGCGCCGGCGCCGCCGCGTTGCTCACCCGGCGTCCCGGCGTTGCCAGCGGAACGTCCGCACGCAGACCACCAAGCCGACGACCAGCCATACCGACAGGATGACGGCCGTGGCGCCGTGCTGCCACGAGCCGGACACCTCGTCAGCCTCGAAGTGCTCTGGCAGGAAGACCGAGCGCATCCCCTGGGCCATCCATTTCAGCGGGAACACCTCCGCTACTCGCTGCAGCCAGGACGGCAGCTCGTTGAAGACGAAGAAGACGCCGGAGATGAACTGCAGGATCAGTACGGGAGCCGTGACGACGGCCGAGGCGCTGCGCGCGGACTTTGGCACGGAGGAGTAGGCGATGCCCAGCACCGACCCGGCGGCACCGCCGAGCACGAAGACCCACGTGAAGGTCAGCCAGCGCGACGGCTCCGCCGGTAGGTCCACGCCGAACGCCAGGGCGGCAACGGCAAGCAGTAGGGCGCTCTGGGCGATGCCGGTGGCCAGGACCAGCCCGATCTTTCCGAGGAAGTACGAGACAGGCGGCATCGGGGTTCCCCGCAGCCGCTTGAGCGTGCCGTCCTCGCGCTCGATCGCGATCGAGATGGCCAGCGTCTGGAAGCTCACCAGCATGATTCCGGCAGCGACCATGCCGGGCAGGAAGTACTGGGCGAAGTCGATCCCGGGCTCGCCGTCGACATCGATCAGGGCGTCGCCCCCGCCGAAGACCACCGCGAAGATGCCGAGCATGATGATCGGGAAGAAGAACGTGAAGACCAGCGCGTCCCGCTCGCGGAAGAAGGCCTTGAGTTCCAGCGCGGTGCGCGAGATCCCCAGCGTGAGAGCCGACGGCGACGCCGTCGCTGCTCGGCCGGCCCGCTCGGTGGTGGACGTGGTCATGCGTGCTCCGATCCGTTCGTTGCGGCCGACTCGCCGATCAGCCGGAGATAGACGTCCTCCAAGGTCGGACGCGTGACCGCGAGACCGGGTACCTCGCCACCGAAACGGGCCGACAGCTCACCGACAGTACGGGTCGGTGCCGACGTAGCCATGGACCTGCGCCGGCCGTCGTCGACCCAGCTCACCGTGGCTTCGGCGTCCGCCCGGCCACCGAGCAGCTGCGGGGTGTCGACGGCGACGATCCGGCCCGCGGCGATCACGCCGACCCTGTCGGCGAGGTGCTCGGCCTCGTCCAGGTAGTGCGTGGTCAGCACGATCGTCGTGCCGTCGCCGGCCAGAGTCTCGACGAGTTGCCAGAACTCGCGCCGGGCCTCCGGGTCGAAGCCGGTGGTGGGCTCGTCCAGGAACAGCAGCTCCGGGCGGCCGAGGATGCCGAGTGCGACGTCGAGCCGCCGTCGCTGACCGCCGGACAGGTGCCGCGAGCGGGTTCCCCGCTTGGCGTCGAGGCCGACGGCACGAATGACATCTTCTGGGTCGCGGGCGCGCGGGTAGTAGCCGGCGAAGTGCCGGACGAGCTCCTCGACCGTGAGCTCGTCGTGCCCGCCCGTCGACTGCAGCACGATCCCGATCCGTGCGCGCCAGGCAGCGGTCGGCGCACCGGGGTCGGTGCCGAGGACGCTCACCTCACCGCCGTCGCGGCGCCGAAATCCCTCCAGGATCTCGACCGTCGTCGTCTTGCCTGCGCCGTTGGGTCCGAGCAGCGCGAACACCTCGCCCGGCAGAACCTCGAGATCGACCCGGGCAACGGCGTGCGTGTCGCCGTACGTCTTGCGCAGATCTGCGACCGCGATGGCCGCGTTCGTCGTCATGCGACCCAGCCTGGCCGACGCCGGCGCCTGCTGGCAGCACCGGGCGGTGGGACCTGGGGTCCACTGATCGGTGGAGGGGCAGGCCTTAGCCTCGATCCGTGGATCGGGTGACTTGGTGTTCTTGATCTGCGGTGATCGGTGAGCGGCTGCGGTGGGGGCGTGAGCGGCCCGCTGGTCTGCCCAGCTGTTCCACGTTCGGTCTGCGGTCGGC
>JBOGDS010000050.1:0-25801 GCA_050743075.1 Jiangellaceae bacterium
AGTCCACTATCACGCCACAAGTCGTGTGTCTACAGAGTTCGGGAATCCGGGGACCGGCCCAACCCTGTGACCAGTACAAACGGGTCTGCAACAAGCCCAATCTGCCTACATTCTGCGGAACTCAGGTTCATGGTCGTGGTTCCTTTACGCGCGCGCCTTCGCAGATCGTGCGTGGCGGGAGAGACGCACGGGATGCCGTGCCATCACTGTACTGCCCGTTCGGTGATGTCGCCAAACGGAACGTAACCAACGCCACACCGGGGTGACGGCGCGTTGGGCCGGTGCGCCACCGGCGGTGCGTGCGGCACAATCGACCGCCTGTACCCACAGCCGCCTCAATGGGGTGCTGACCTCGGGTGGACACCGTCGACGATCTTGAGCGCGGCCGCGACGCCTACCGGCGGCGCGCGTGGTTGGACGCGTTCAAGCTGCTGGCTCTTGCCGACGAGGCCGTCGGGCTGGCCGCCGAGGATCTCGAGCCGCTGGCGACGGCGGCGACCCTGGTCGGTCGCGGCGAGGACGGTGTGCGCGCGCTGGAGCGAGCCCACCACGTGTACCTGGACGCCGGTGACGCTGTCGGTGCCGCTCGTTGCGCGGGCTGGATCGGCTTCTTCCTCGCGGACATGGGGGAGCTGGCTCGTGCGAGCGGCTGGTTCGGGCGGGCCCAGCGGCTCCTCGACCGCGCGGAGCGGGACTGCGTCGAGCGCGGCTACCTGCTGGTACCCGTCCTGATGGGGCTCGTGGAGTCTGGTGACTGGGAAGCGCTCGACGCCACCGCGGGCGGCGTCCTGGACATCGGCGAGCGTTTCGCTGACGTCGACCTCGTCGCGACCGCCCTGCTGTTCCGGGGCAACGCGCTGATCCGGACGCAGCGGGTGCCGGAGGGTCTCGCGCTGCTCGACGAGGCGATGGTCGCCGTGGCGGCAGGGGAGCTGTCCTCGCCGTTGATCACCGGCCTGGTGTACTGCGGAGTGATCGACACCTGCGGTGAGCTGTACGAGCTGCGGCGTGCCACCGAGTGGACAGCGGCCCCTGACCCGGTGGTGTGACGAGCAGCCCGACATGGTCAACTTCACCGGCTAGTGCCTCGTCCACCGTGCCGAGATCATGCAGCTGCACGGGGCGTGGCAGGAAGCACTCGCCGAGGCACAGCGCGCCGCCGAGCGGTTCGCGCGCAGCACAGACAAGCACGCCGCGGCGTCGGCGTTCTACCTGCAGGGGGAGGTCCATCGCCTGCTGGGCCGCCCCGCCGAGGCCGAGGACGCCTACCGGCTTGCCAGCCAATGGGGCTGGGAACCGCAGCCGGGTCTCGCTCTGCTGTGGCTAGCCCAGGGCCGGGCTGACTCCGCCGTGGCGGCGATCCGCCGGGTGCTCAGCGCGACCCCCGGTCGCCTCGAGCGCGCCAGGCTGTTGCCCGCCTACATCGAGATCATGCGGGCGTTGGGCGACGGCGGGTCGGCGCGGGAAGGGTGTTCCGAGCTGGGTGAGGTGGCGGAGGAGTTCGGCGGGACGATGCTGGCCGCGATGGCCGCACACCAGCGCGGAGCGGTCGAGCTCGCCGAGGGCGACGCCGCCGCAGCCCTGCAGGCGTTGCAGCAGGCCCGCCGGCTGTGGCAGGAGATCGACGCTCCGTACGAGGTCGCGCGCACCCCGGTGGTGCTCGGGTTGGCCTGCCGGGTACTCGGTGACCACGACGGAGCCGCGTGGGAGTTCGACGCCGCCCGCAAGGCGTTCGCCGGGCTCGAGGCGGCTCCGGACCTCGCGCGCCTCGCCACGTTCACCCGCGGCGCCCCGGCAACGACGCACGGCCTGAGCCCGCGCGAGTTGGAGGTCCTTCGCCTGGTCGCGGCCGGGCGGTCGAACAAGGCCATCGCCGCGCAGCTCGTGCTCAGCGAACGCACCGTCGACCGGCACGTGAGCAACATTCTCACCAAGCTCCGCGCGCCGTCCCGCGCCGCGGCCACCGGCTACGCGTACCAGCACGACCTCGTCTGAACGAGCCGCTCTGATCAACACCGGGTAGAACTACCCAGCTCGGCCGGCAGCCGGAGGTTGGGTGGTTCCGCCGACGCGGCCGCCGTCCCCGCCCGAACATGATCGCTCCGGCACACCTCGACCGACCAAGGAGTGATCATGTCTGAACGCAACCGCGCCGTTCTCCGCGCGACGGGCCAGGACGGTCGCGCGCAACTCCTCGCGTCCATTCCTGCCACCGAGCGGCGCGTGCATGCGTCGGGTATTTCGACCGCGGTACTCGAGGGTGGCGAGGGATCGCCGGTCGTCCTGCTGCACGGAGCCGGTGAGTTCGCGGCCACCTGGATGCGGATCATCCCCGATCTCGTTACAACCAACCGCGTCATCGTCCCGGATCTGCCCGGTCACGGCGCGTCGGAGATTGGTGACGGCCAACTGGACACCGATCGGGTGACCGCGTGGCTCGGCGAGCTCATCGATGAGACCTGCCCGGCTCCGCCCGTCGTCGTCGGCCATTGCTCGGTGGGGCGATCGGAGCTCGGTTCGCCGTGGACCACGGCGAACGGATCAGCCGGCTGGTGCTTGTCGACTCCCTCGGACTGGGACGGTTCAGGCCGGCGCCGCGGTTCGCGCTCGCGATGGTCCGGTTCGCCGTGCGACCGACCGAGCGCTCGCTGGAGCGGATGTTCCGCGAGTGCGTGGTTGACCTCGACGGCCGCGCGGCGAGCTGGGCGAATCCTGGGTCGCGCTCGCCGGCTATGCCCTCGACTGCGCTCGCTCGCCGAACCAGCGAGCCGCCATCCGCAGCCTCATGTCCGGCTTTGGCGGACCGATCCCCGTGGTGGACCTGGCCGGGATCGCGGTTCCCACGACTCTGATCTGGGGGCGTCACGACCTCCAGGTGCGCCTCGCCGCGGCCAAAGCGGCGAGTGACCGGTACGGGTGGCCACTCCACGTGATCGACAACGCCGCCGACGACCCCTCCTTCGAGCAGCCCGAGGCGTTCGGGGCTGCGTTTCGTTCCGGGCTGGGATCCCGGTGACCGACTTGGGCGGCGCACCCGGCCGCCGTCGAACACGTCGAGACCGCGATCATCGGAGCTGGCCAAGCGGGTCTCGCGGTCGGGTATCACCTGGCACAGCGCGGTCGGCGATTCGTGATCTTGGAGACGAACGACCGGATCGGCGCATCATGGCGCAACCGGTGGAGCTCGCTGCGGCTGTTCACCCCGGCTCGGTACTCGGGGCTGCCCGGCTGGGCCTTCCCCGGGGCCCGATGGTCGTACCCGACCAAGGACGAGGTGGCCGACTACCTCGAGGCATACGCGGCGCGGTTCGAGCTCCAGGTGCGAGCCGGCGTCCGCGTCGATTGCCTACTTAGGGAGGCCGATCGGTACATCCTCACGATGGGTCCGCGCCGGCTCGAGGCGGACCAGGTGGTGGTCGCATCCGGTGCGTATCACAGCCCGTTCGTCCCAGACTTCCCGTCGGAGCTCGATCCGAGCATCGTGCAGCTGCATTCGCGCGAGTGTCGAGATCCGTCCCAGCTCCGGGACGGTGGCGTGCTGGTCGTGGGGGCAGGGAACTCGGGCGCCGAGATCGCCGCCGACGTTTCGAGCACGCACCGAACCTGGATCTCCGGTCGGGACACCGGCCACCTGCCGTTCCACCCAGGGACCGTGTGGGATCGGCTGTTCACTCCGCTGATCTGGTTCATGGGCTCCCGGGTACTGACTCTGAATACGCCGATCGGGCGCAAGGTTCGACCCAAGGCGCTGTCTATGGGTCACCCCCTCGAACAGGTGCAGCCCCATGATCTCGCCGCCGCCGGCGTCCAACGCGTGCCTCGGACCGCCGGAGTCCGCGATGGCTTCCCGGTCCTGGACGACGGCCGGGTCCTGCACGTGTCCAACGTCATCTGGTGCACGGGGTTCCGGCCCGACTTTGGGTGGATCAACCGACCGGCCTTCGACGAGACCGGCGAGCCGGTACACGACCGCGGCGTCGTGCGATCCGAACCTGGTCTCTACTTCGTCGGCCGATTCTTCCAGCATTCCCTCACCTCGTCCCTGATCGGCGGCGTCGGAGAGGACGCGGCCTACATCGCGAGACACCTCGCCACCCAGCCAACGCGGGTAGAACGACCCAGCTCGGCCGGCCGCCGGAGTTCGGGTGGTTTCGCCGAGAGTCATGATGTCTGAGCAGAACCGAGCGGTCCTGGATCGCCTCAACGAGGAGGTCCTTCGGCAGGGCAACGTCGACGTGCTCGACGAGCTGCTGGCCGAGGATTTCGTGGAGCACGATCCGCCGCCAGGGTTGGCGCCCGATCGCGACGGGTTCAAGGAGTTCGTCCGCGCCTTGCACCAGGGGTTCGCCGACCAGGTGTACACCGTCCACGAGCAGATCGCCGAGGGCGACCGGGTCGTCGAGCGGTGGACGATGGTAGCGACGCACGCCGGCCAGTGGCTGGGTATCCCGCCCACCGGCAAGCGCGTCACGCGGCCTGGTATCGACGTCAACCGCCTCGAGGATGGTCGCATCGTCGAGCACTGGACGCAGTGCGACCTGCTCGGGCTCTTCGGCCAGCTCGGCGCGTTCCCGCGGCAGAGCCCGCCGGGTCGGGGAGGTGATCGGCAGCAGGTCTTACCCGTCGCCTTCGCTGACGGCCCCGGTTCAGGCGGTCGCGATAATTGCCCGGTACCACGCCGGCAACGTCACCCGGCCGGACGAGCCGGTGAACGGGACGAGCGCCTCACGCACCGCCTGCTCGACGACCGACTCTCCGGAGTGCGTGATCGCGATGGCCATCGGGCCGGCTACGAGGAACGCTCGCAAAGCCGCGTCCACCTCCTCGAAGACGATCGGACACTCGAGCTCGTCGTCGTCGCGGGTCCGCAGTCCGGCGGCGGCCATGACCTCATCGAGCTTGCCCGGCGCCGACAGGGCGAACATCCCGCTGTGCTTCATGGCCTCCAGCACGTCCGGCGGGAAGAGCGAAACGACCGCCTGGAACACCACGGTGATGCCCGCCTCGGGTACCCGGCTCGGGACCACCGCCGCGACCAGGCCCCGCGATACGCGCCGCGCCTCGGTGAGGGCACGCACCTTGTCGTCGGCGAACTGGAAGGAGCTGACCCCGGTGACAACGTCGAAGCGGTCCTCGGGCCACGGGAGCGCCTCGAGGTCGGCCACCCGAAAGAGAACACAGCGGTGGTCGTCCCGGGAGGCAGCCAGAGCGCGCGTCGTACCGTCAGCCGGGTGCACAGTGGTCGGCGTGGCTCCCCGGAACGTCGAGGGTCGGGTTGCGATCGAAGAAGCCGACCGGCCTGAGGGTGAAGCCGCAGTACTCGACCGGCATCACCGGCCAGTCCTCGGGGCGCGGGAAGTGGACGGCGCCGAACGTGTGCCACACGACGATGTCCTCGCCGTCGATCGGCCGGTCCCGGGCCACGAACTCCGGCAGGCCGGCGCCGCCAGGATGCTGGTTGATCAACTCTCCGGCTGGGTAACGCTCGGCCGGGTCGTAGCGAGTGACCCAGAGGCTCTTCGTGGCGAACGCCGCGCGACGCGCGGTGGATGAGGACTGGTCGGCCAGCAGCAACGGTTGCCCTTCGGGCCGAAGCTCGTACGCGACCTGCTGGTCAAGGCGGTTGGTGCGGTTGGAGTTGGAAATTCGCCAGCTTCGACCGACGGACGGGTTGGTGATGCGCGCGGCCTCGGACTCGGTGTGCAGGCGGGTCGCGCGGCGGGTGAAAGCGTTGCCGTGCGGGTTGGCCGGACCACTGGGGATCGGCTCAGCGTCAAGCTCGTCGACGGCGTTCGTCGACCCATCGACCATCATGTCGAGCCTGGCGCAGTAAAGGTGCTGGTGGTATGGCGCGCCCAGGCCGGGGGCGATCTGGTTGGCGTACCGGCTGCCCTCGCGGTAAGCCGATGTGAACACGACGCCGGTGGCCTTGACCTCGAGCTGGATTGTGCCATCCAGGTACAGGTACCAGTAGAAGCCGTAGTCGTAGACACCGACAGTGACGAAGAACGAGATGACCAGGCGACGCTGCCGCCTGGTCTCTGCTGACCCGGTGAAGATGTCAGTGTGCTTCCACAGCACGCCGAAGTCCTCTTCGTGCAGGCAGATCGCGTTGGAGATCTCGCGAGGCTGCCCGTCGCTGTCGGCGAGTACGGCGTCGAAGTAGTGGATCTCGCCGAGGCAGTCGCAGCCGTGCTCCAGGGAGTTGACCTGCTGGCCGAGGAGATACTCTCCGGCGTCGAAGTAGCTCTGCCAGAACCGGACCGGGTTGGGATCCGCGTACGGGACCACCATCTCGGCGAGCGAGGCACGGTAGATGACGGGGCGAACGCGATCGCCATCCCGAATGGAGATCTGATGAAGGACTAGACCTTCACGCGGATCGAAGCCAACGCGGAACGTCCAGTTCTCCCACGTGACGACGTCGTCTTCGACGGTGAAGCTTGGTCCGTCCGGTTGAGTGATCTCGATCGGTCTCAGGGTCGTACGCGGTGGGCCGGTGTACGTCGGGTCATCGACGTTGGCCTCCTCGTCGGGCACTGGCATGACCTCGTGGTCGATCAGGTCGATGACGCGCCGCTCGATCAGGTCGACATAGGCGACGACGCCATCGATCGGATGAGCCCAGCAGTGGTCCTCAGGCCGGTGCTGCAGGAACGACAAGACGTGCAGGACACGCCGCCCCTGTTCACCCGGTATGCCGAAGTTGCCCGCCGACAGCGGACATGGCCGCACCAACTCGAGGTCGGTGATGCCGCGGCGGGCCATCGCCTCCCGCCACCCCTGGTCGGCTTTGACGATCTCGTCGACGGTGATGAGCTCCTCGTCCATGATCGCCGGCTGCCCGTCGACGGCCGGATCCACATCCGAAGTCGCGTCGATCTCACTTCGGCTGAGCGACGCCACCGCGGTCCGTGCTCCTCCGGTGGCGATGTCCAGGAGTACTGCCCGCACCCGCCGGTCAACGGGATCTCCTTCGGAGAAGTCGTGCACGGTCTGCTTGTCCGGTTCCTCCAACCCCAGGAGTGCGAACCGGGTGGTTGGGGTGAGCAGCCCGGCACGGTCGAACAGGGCGCGGGCGGCCCGGATCTCGTCAGCCGACAGCCGTTGGAGCGGGTGCGTCACCACACTGGGCGGTGCGACGGTCATCGAACCATCCTCCAGGCGCCACGGTCGGCGCAGTCTCCGGCCGGTCGGCACCCGCGTGCCAAAGGATCAGCCGACATCCTCGATCGCTCAGGATCCCGGCTTCGACGGCGGCGCGTCAAGGCACGCAGCACCGCATGGGCGCTCACGAGATCGCCGCCACCGCCGATCGGCTGATGGACCAGATGCGGCTACGGAGGCCCGCGCGCGGCCCTCGCCGGTGCGGCCGTCGTCGATGTTCGCGAACGTTACCCGCGAGAAGGCTTGTCTTGCACCACGCTCATCGACAAACTACCGGCGTGGATCTGATCGCAACACAGCGAGAACCGCCTCCGGTAGAGGCGGCACACAGCACCGACATCTGTCAGCGAGCATCTCTCCCCCCACGTGACCGTGCCCTTCTCCCCCCACGTGACCGTGCCCTGCAACTGCGTGCGGCCACGTGAACGGTGGCGTGGCCGGCGAGGCTTCGATAGCCCGTCACTTTTCTGGCTTCGGCTTACGAGGGTTGGAGGTGTGGTCGTAGTGGCACTTGCAGATGACTTCTTCTTCGTTGTCCATGACGTACAAAGCGGCAAGCTGCGTCTGCACGTGCGCGCCGCTGGCCTCGGGCTCGCGGGCGCCTTGCTGGGCGAGCTCATACTCAACGGGAACGTGCACGTTGCGTCCGGCAGCCTGGCCATCGCGGACGGAGACCCCCCGGAAGACGATCTCGCGTATCGGATCCTCCGTCAGCTGGCAGCTGACCAGCAGAACCGTTCGCTGCGCACGTGGCTGGCGTTCTTCGCACAGGGTGCGATCGACCGGGTGGGTGTCCGGCTCACTCGCGCCGGTCAAGTCGAGCCGAGCAAAAGCCGACGGCCTTGGGGAACGGTCGTACGCTACGTGCCGAACGACCCGAATGTAGCGGTATGGCCGGCGGATCGGCTTGAACTGCTGATCAGCCGCGGCGATCCGTTGAACTTCTCCGACGCCATGCTCGCCGGGCTGGTGGCTGTGACCGGCCTCACCAGGCACGTGTGGTTTGACGGCGACGCCGTCACGATGCGCCATATTGCAGCCGCGGTGGCGTCGCTTCCGATGTCATTGCGCGAGGTCCTTGCCCATACCGAGGCAGCTGTGGGTGATACGACCCTCAGCCCTCACACCTGAACGCCCCCCGAGGAACAAGGAGTTCCGATGTCCCATTCGAGCAGACTGGGCGCCGACAGCGTTTCGCGGACCCTCGCGCATAACAGGCTCGGTGTGCCGTCCGTCGTCTTCTTCGTGTTGAGCGCGGCCACGCCGTTGACTGTTGTCGCTGGTGTCGTCACAACCGGCTTCGCTGTAACCGGCATCATTGGTCTACCGGTCGCGTTCGTCGCCATCGCCGCCCTGTTGGCGCTGTTCAGCGTCGGCTACGTCGCCATGTCACGACACATCACCAATGCCGGCGCCTTCTACACCTACGTCACGCACGGCCTGGGCAAGCCCTTTGGCGTCAGCGCGGCGTGGATGGCGCTGTTCGCCTACAACGCCCTCCAGGTCGGCCTCTACGGCATCATCGGCGTGGCGGCTGCGCCGCTGGTCGAGCGCTGGCTCGACGTCACAGTCGAGTGGTGGGTGATCGCGCTTGTGGCATGGGCCATTGTCGGCGTGCTCGGCGTGCTGCGCGTTGACATCAACGGCAAGGTGCTCGCGGTCCTGCTGCTGACCGAGATGGCGATCATCCTCATCTACGCCTTCTCGTATCTGGCGAACCCAGCCGATGGCGAGGTGACGTACGACACGCTGGCCATCGCGAACCTGTTCGAAACAGGGGTGGGCGCGATCCTCGTTCTCGCCGTGCTGGGTTTCGTCGGCTTCGAGGCCTCGGTGGTCTACTCCGAGGAGTCGCGCAATCCTCGCCGCACGATCCAGATGGCGACCTATGTGTCCATCGTGATCATCGGCCTGGTGTACGTGATCTCGTCGTGGGCGATGTCAGTGGCCACGGGTCCGGATGAGATCGTCGCCTTCACGCAGGAGAATGGGGCGGGGACCATCTTCGTCCTTGCCGACACGTTCCTCGGCAGCACCTGGGTGACCATCGGGGAGACCCTCTTCGTGACCTCCGTTTTGGCCGCGATGATCTCCTTCCACAACACCTGCGCCAGGTACGGCTTCGCCCTCGGCAGGGAACGAGTTCTCCTCGGCGCGCTGGGCCAGACGTCGCCGCGCTCGGGTGCTCCGGTGGTGGCATCGATCATCCAGAGTGTCGTTGGCCTGGCCGTCATCGTGATCTGGGCCGTTTTGGACCTCGACCCCCTTGTCCAGCTCTTCTTCTACGCCGGGACCACTGGTGGGTTCGGTGTCCTGGCGTTGATCGCCATCACTGCGATCGCAGTGATCACGTTCTTTGCCCGCGATCCGTCGGGCGAGAACGCGTGGCGGCGGATGATCGCGCCGGTCCTGGCGGCCATCTTGCTGGTGGTCGTCGTCATCCTCGCGGTGGCGAACTACGACACGCTCATCGGCGTTCCGCCCGATGACTCCCTGCGCTGGATCCTGCCCGGCATCTACGTCGTCCTGTTCGGGCTGGGCCTCTTGTGGGCGCGGTACCTCAGGCAGTCGCGGCCGGATGTCTACGAGTTGATCGGTCGTGGCGCGAACGCTGCCACGATCTCCGTGCTCGACATGGCCGCGGACATGGACGAGGTCGGCGAGGAGCCGGTCCGGTAGTCCCCTTCGTGCACGCGCGCTGAACCGTTCCTCGCCAGGCGGATGGCCCTGGTCTGTGGAGCGGTTCAGCGTGCCCCCTCGTGGAGAATCGTGGACATCAAACGCCGATGATGTTCCACCGCGAGGGCAGCGACCCGCTACTCGTCATCGCCTCGAATGTGGATGCTCCCACCGAGGGCGACCGCACCATCCCCGTCGTCGCGCTGACCAGGGCCTGAGCCCTCAGCGCCCTCCAGATCGCGCGCGTCAGCGGAGACGTCGAGGCGATGGTCGACGTTTAGGTGTGCTCGACGTGGGCAGGCGTTGTGTGGTCAGAGACGAACGAACCCACAAGGAGGCTCTCTTGCTGACTCTCACCGACGATGCCGTTTCGGCGATACGCACGCTGACGACACAGACTGACCTGCCGGACGAGACCGGCCTCCGGATCGCGGCGACGGCCGAAGACGACGGCGCGGAAGCGTTGGGGCTGTCGGTCGCCACCGGTCCACAGCCAGATGATCAGGTCGTGGAGACACACGGAGCGCGGGTCTACGTGGACAGTGCCGTGGCTCCGGCTCTCGAGGACAAGGCCCTTGATGCGGCGGTCGACGACCAGGGCGCGGCGCAGTTCCACCTCGCGAATCAGGCGTAGGCGAGGCAGGTAGCCAGCGTTGGCTGGCGGGGCTCACAGGTGCCTCGCCCGCTCGGGCCAGCGCAGCGCGATGTAACCCCAGACAGGCGGTAGGTAGAACGTCGCCAGGCGGTACATGATCACGGCGGCGAACGCCACGTCCTCCGGAATTCCGGCGCGCGCACAAGACCGTAGATGAGGCCACTCTCGATGACGCCGATACCGCCGGCACCGGCAGGAGACCCGCCATGAGCGACACGCTCATGGTGATGACGAGGAGCTCGGTGATCCCGATCGGGTAGCTGAGGGCCGCCGCGAAGGCTCCAAGGGCGAGTGCGAAGAGCAGCTCCGCGCCTAGGCTTCCTGCGAACAGAAGTCCGATGCGGCGTGGTGACGTGATGTCGCGAACGGTCGCGACCGCTTCACGTGCCGTGCGGATCAGCCACCCCGACACGGGCCTGCGCCATCGGCCGACGAGCAGGAGGACCAGGGCGGCCGTCGCCGCCAGGAGTATCACGACCAGTGCCAACCGCCCGAGCCCGCTTGGAACGCCGGCCGCCAGGTCGAGGTCGAGTGCGAGGGGAGTGAGCAGGAGCAGACAGCCGAGGAGCGTCGCCTGGACGACGAAGCCCGCGAAGCCGCCGACACAGGTCGACGGTCCAGTCCCCGTGACGTCTAGACAGCATGGTTCTGACTCGACTGAGGACGAGCAGGGTGTCGTCCTCCTCGGGGCACCTGCCGCGACGACCCGCTCGGTGAGGACACCCGCCTGTCGGGCGAGCAGAGTGAGGATGGCCTCTCGCTCCACCTGCTGCCGCCCCGCCGAACGCCAACGGAAAGCCTGCCTCGCGATCCACACGTGCGCCACGCCGTCATGAGCAGCTGGGTGTCGTACGCATCGCGCCCGTACACCTTCACGACCAGGTGCCCGCCGTCGGCGTCGACGGCATCCACGAGGAAGAACCCGGTGCTCTGCCGTTCGGCGACCCCGAGGGAGCTGGGCTGGACCCCGAGGCGGGCAAGGGCCAGGGCGACGTCCCCGAGGCTGGGCCGACCCCTCGGTGAGCCGAGGCCAGGTGGACCGATGCTGCGCTGGCGGTGGCGACCAGAACCGCCGCGAGGGCCGCCGATGGCGCCGCCCCGAGGGCGACCAGAGCAACACCCGCGAGTACGACGAGCCACTGCCGGCCCGACGTGCCGTCGTGGCCAGGTGAGGCGATGCCGTGACGAGCAGCGTCCCCGCAGCGATCAGGGAGGTCAGTGGATCCGACCAGTCGGCCTCTGACGCCGGTGCCGTCCAGAGGGTCGTCCACGATCCCTGAACGAGGTGGCCAACGATCAGGGAGAGCCCGGCAGCCACGAGCAACGCGAGCGTGACGTCACGGACCAGCCGGCCTGCTCTGTCGCGGAGGGCGGCAGGGCGACGAGCCCGAGGAAAGCGAGGCCGACAGCAGAGATGATCAGGACCCAAGACGTCGCTGGCCCGCCGTGATCGCGGCTCCTCGGTCCTGGCCACGAAGAGCCGGAGACGCCGACGCACAGTCCAACCGAGGGCGTCAAACTGGATGCCGACGCCCGTCATGTCGGCCGCTCGTTCAGCCGCGTTCGTTGCGGCCTGGCTACGTGAGCGCCTTGGCCTTGAGTGTCTCGAACTCCTGGGCCGAGATGGCGCCCTGATCCAACAGTTCCTTCGCCCGGGCGATCTGGTCGGCAGGACCGGAGCTGGCGACGTCGCGGATGTACTCATCCTGCCGCTGTCGCATCGCGGCTGCCTGCCGGGCCGACCGATCAGCCATGCCGGATCCGCGGGTGATCAAGTAGATGATGGAGGTCAGCAGGGGGAGAAGAATCAGGGCCACGACCCAGAGCGCCTTCGCGATGCCGCTGGGCTCAGGGTCGCGGAATAGGTCCATCACGATCGTGAACATGACCATGAGATACGCGACGAACGCGAAGCTGATGACGATCAACCAGACGACGTCCCAGAACGACATGCGACCTCCTTGGGGCCAACCCGCCGCGATCATGGTACTAGGGGGCCGGACCCGCCGCCTGAGATCATCCTGCGGCGCGCCGGACGCCGTCGGCGTCGCTACTGTGGCGAGCGACCCTCGACTACATCCCCGAGCTCGAGCGCGCAGATCCCGAGCATTGCGGACTGGCGCTCGTCAGCGTCGACGGGCATGTCTTCGCTGCTGGTGACGCGGATGTGCCGTTCACGGCGCAGTCGGTGTCGAAGCCGTTCGTGTACAGGTTCGCCCTGGCCGATCTCGGACTCGACGAGGTCTTCCGACATGTCGGCGCCGAGCCGAATGGTGAGCCGTTCAACGCCATCAGCCTGGAACCGACCACCGGGCGTCCGGCGAATTTGGTGATCAATGCAGGGGCCATCGTCACGTCGGCACTGGTGCGCGGTGCCGACGCAGGTGTGCGGTTCGAACGAATCAGATCTTCGATGTCGGCGTTCGCCGGCCGGTCTCTCGACGTCGTACCGGAACAACGGTCGTCGACGAGCCCGTGGCGAGACAGATCATGTCCGTCATGGCGAGCTGTGGAATGCGGGACCACGCCGGCGAGTGGTTGGTGCGGTTAGTGTGCCCGCGAAGTGCGGTGTCTCCGGGGGCATCGCGGCTCTCAGTCCGGCACCGTTCGGCATCGGCGTCGACAGCCCGCCGCTCGACGGGTGGGGAACAGCTCACGTGGCGTCGTGCTGACGGAGCTGTCACGTCGCTACGACCTGCACCTCCTCCATCACCCGGGCAATTGCGGCCTGGCCGATCGCGTTCACCGAGCGAGGCGAACACGGTGAGGTCGGATCGCCCTGCAAGGCGAGCTGGAGTTCGCCGCCGCGGAACGGGTGGTGCACCACCTGCGAGACTTCGAGCGGGCCGCAGACGGTCCACCTCGACATTTCGTGCTCGACATCTCGGCCGTCACGCGCCTGCATCCGGTCGCGGAGCGTTTGATCTCAGTGGCCGCCGCAGACCTACGAGCCATCGGCATCGCGACGTCCATGGATCCGAGTGCCTGAGGTGACGGACTGTCTGGTGGGCGCCGCGACGTGCCCCCAGAAGCTCCAGATCTGCGGGACGAGCAACACGCCGACGACGAGGAACCACAGCATGACCGGAAGACCGAGTCTCCAATAGTCGCCGAAACGGTATCCCGCGGGTCCCATCACCATCATGTTGCCCGGTGTGGCGATCGGCGTCAGGAAGCTAGCGGCCGCACCACGATGAGCGCCGTCACGGGTGTTGCTGACGATCTGGCCGAGCGCGCCGATCAAGATGAAGATCTCGTCACCGTCAGCAGTGAGGACTTCCGGCACCTGCGCTGGCTGCGGGACAAGCTTGGCGACCGGTTTGTAGGCGGATACGTCCTGCACCTGGGTACCGGCACACACCAGTTTGGCGGCGACATGACGGCATTGCCGCCCTCTGCGATGTGGCACGACCGCTCCTTGACTCGACCGGCGTGATCGATCTCGCCCGCAGCGTCGGGTGGCTGCACGTGTACGCCGACGTCGTCCGTGTGAGGTTGGTGCGCCCGCCCGCGTGAGATTGCGGGCGCGCCGACGACACCAACGTCACGCAGGCTACCCACCAACCTCACGTCGACACCGTCGTCATCGTGAACCGACCCGGCGCGTGGGCCCGCGAATCGACGGTTGGTCAGGGTTCGGTGCAGATGACGGGTAGTCGGTGGACGAGGTTGTTGGCGAATCCGCCGCGGTTCCATGGTTGGCTGACGGGTTGGGTGTTGCCGTCGGCATCGGTGGCTCGGGCGGCGAGGCATGCCGACCTGTGCGCGCATCCCAGGCGGAAGTCCATCGGCGCCACGCCCAGCTGTGCTGCCCGTCGGTGTCCGGGTCGAGGAGCGCGTCGGTCCAGGAGTCTCCGTCGTCGGCACTGATCTCCACCCTGGCGACCGGTGCGTGGCCGGACCATGCCCGGCCAGTCAGAGTTGTCGCGCCGGGACGGACGATGCGGGTTCGGGACATGAAGTCGGGGAAGCCGGGTGGGGTGATCAGCGCCCGCGGGGCGATGCGGGTGAGCGGTTCACCGGGCTCGTCGGCGCTCTGACGCGTTCGGCAGGCGACGGCGTTCTGGAAGCCCGTGAACGGGTTGTCGACGAGAGTGATCTCGCGCAGCCACTTGACGCTGGCCATGCCGTACCAGCCGGGCACGACGAGTCGGAGCGGGTATCCGTGCTGCGGGAGAAGCGGCCGGCCGTTCATCTGGTAGGCGACGAGCACGTCCTCGTGCATCGCGTCACCCAGCGGGAGGCTGCGCTGGTAGTCCTGCTCGACTCCGCGTTCGATGCCATGGTCGGCGCCGGTGAACACAACCTCCTCGGTGGCCGGGTCGACGCCGGCCTGGTCGAGGAGGTCTCGCAACGGCACGCCGGTCCACTCCGCAGTGCCGACGGCCTCGACCAGCCAGGGCTGGCTGATCGGTCGGGGCTGCAGGCGGGCCCGGCCGTTGCCGGCGCACTCCATCGTGACTCGCACCGTCCGGGCCGGACGGGCGCGCAGGTCGTCGACGGTGAGCTCGAGGGGGCGGACGGCATGGCCGGTGACCGCGAGCCGCCAGGTCGTCGCATCGCCGGCCGGGATGTCGTAGTGGATGAGCAGGTAGTGCAGCCCGACCGGCGTGACGTCGTACCGCAGGGCCTCCAGTGGCATCCCGTGGTTTCGGGCGGCCAGGGCCAGCTCGTCCATGGTGATGCTCGTCGGGTCCTCGGCGAGGCGGGCCGGCCCGCCGACGTCGGACAGCAATGGGTCCACGGACCAAGGATGCGCCTCCGCGACCCCCGTCGGCGTCACCCGGTCTGGGTCGAGGCGTCCACTCGGTTCGCGATCGTCAGCATGTCCTCGAGGTGGCAGACCTTGAGCCGGGGCCGGCCACGCCGGGCGCCTTCGACCAGCTCGTAGTCGTCCAGGGTGAGCCACTGGTCCCACCTGATGAAGCGCACGCCACGCCGTTCGAGGGTGGCCGTGACCGTGTCCGGGTCCGGCGCCGCCGGCGCCGCGAGGTGAGGCGCATCCGCGAGCAGGGAACGCACTGTCTCGGCTGCATCGCTCTTGTTCGTGCCGATGACTCCGGTCGGGCCGCGTTTGACCCAGCCGGCTACATAGATGCCGGCGTGGTCGGTTCCGGCGACCCGGCCACCGTTGTGCGGCACCGTCGCGGACGTCTGGTCGAACGGCAGACCATGCAGTTCCCGCCCTGCGTAGCCGATCGCACGGAAGACGGCCTGAGCCGCCAGCCGCTCGGTCGATCCGGTCGCCACCAGCCGTCCGCCGGCATCAAGGGCGGTCCGCTCGACCTCCATCGCCGCCACTTCACCGGTGCCGAGGATCGACACCGGGCGGGTCCAGAACCTGAAGTGGACCCGGCGCGGTGCGCCCGTCCGGGGCCGCGAAGACCAGTCCCCCAGCACGTCGACGTTCCGCTTCGCCACCCGGTTGCCAGATACCACCAGCTCGCTTGCGTGGTCGAGTTCGAGGTCGGCGGGATCGACGAGCACCTCGACGCCGTCGATATCGGCCATCTCCCGTAGTTCCGGTGTCGTGAACTTCGTGTACGCCGGCCCCCGGCGGGCGAGGACGTACACGTCGGACGCACTGCGCCATGCTTCGAGCACGTGCTCTGGCGTGTCCGTCGCAACGAGTGTATCGGCGTCCGTGGCCAGCATCCGCGCCACGTCGAGGGCGACGTTGCCGGCGCCGACCACCACCGCCTCCCGGGCCCGCAGGTAGCCGAGGTCGACCGCTGACGGGTGGCCGTTGTACCAGGCGACGAAGTCTGCCGCCGCGAACGTACCGGCAAGATCCTCGCCCGGGACGCCGAGACTCCGCTCGTTCGGCGAGCCGGTGGCGTGGATAACCGCGTGGTAGTGACGCCGGAGGTCGTCGGCGGTCAGGTCGACGCCGTATGTCACGTTCCCGAAGAACCGGACGTCGGGCGAGCTCAGGATGTCGGCCAGCTTTCCCGAAACCGACTGGATCTTCGGATGGTCTGGGGCGACGCCGTAGCGGACCAGCCCGAAGGGTGCAGGTAGTGCCTCGAAGACGTCGACCCTCACCGGCACAGGCCCGGTGAGCAGCGCCCCCACGGCATAGATTCCCGCCGGGCCGGCCCCGACGACCGCGACCCGCATTGCACCCGAGCGCGCGCGCATGGCGGCTACGCGGGTCGGCCGAGTTCGGACGTGGACCGTACGTTCTGCAGACGCACCTGTCCCTTCGCGACGAGGCGGTCGTCGTCGTCCCAGATCTGCACCGACCACAGCTGCTGGGTCCGCCCGCGGAAGACGGGCAGCGCCTCCGCCCTGAGCTTCCCTTCGCTCACCGCTCGCAGGAAGTCGGTCTGGTTGGAAACACCGACGACGTGGCCCTCGTCGCCCAGCCACAACGCCGCAGCGACGCTGGCCAGCGTCTCGACGACCGCGCAGTGCACGCCGCCGTGCAGGATCCCGAACGGCTGGTGGAGCTCTGGGCGCACCGGCAGGTGGGCGGTCACCCGATCCGCGGAGACCTCGTCGAGCTCGAGCCCGATCAGCCCGGTCAGGCCCTTGTCCATGTCGGCAACCTGGTGCATGCGTCCTCACGTTCGTCGGTCATGTTCCAGCCTAGTGAGCCCGCGGCCCGGAGAAGAACGCAGGAGTCATGGCGGCGGATGGAGCCGCTCCGTCGTTATACGACAGCTCCGTAGTCGGGCGCCTCGCGGGCGCGGGCGTCCTTGGGCTTCTCGGGTTTCGGTCGGGGCGGCGGCGCCGGGTAGCGCGCTTCCAGCTCGATGGCCAGCGGCGTGGCGGTGAAGTTGGAGGAGTAGGTGCCGACGACGATGCCGAGCAACAGCGCGAGCGCGAAGTCGGACAGCGAGTCGCCGCCGAGGACGTACAGGGCGGTCAGGATGAACAGCGTGCTGATACCGGTGTTGACCGTCCGTGGCAGCGTCGCGAGGATCGCGGCGTTGGCGACCTGCGGGAACGGCGTCTTCGGCGACGCCCGCCACTTCTCCCGGATCCGGTCGAACACCACGACCGAGTCGTTGACGGTGTAGCCCACGATCGTGAGCAATGCGGCCAGGAAGATGCCGTCGACCGGCTTGCCCAGCCACGCGAACACGCCGAGGACGATCACCACGTTGTGGAAGAGCGCGACGACAGCACCAGTCCCGAAGGTCCAGCGGAACCGGATCGCCAGGTAGACCAGCTGGGCAGCGAGCGCGACCCCCAGCGCGATCAGCGCGTTGCGCCGCAACTCGTCTCCGAGGCTGGGCCCGATCAGCTCGTCGCGGACGATCTCGGCGCCGCCACCGGCGTGGGCGAGTGCCGCTCGGATCGTGGCGGCTTCGTCGTCGGACAGCTCACCGGTACGCACGGTGATGTCGTCGTCACCAGACTCCTGCACGACGGCCGTCGGGAAGCCGGCGTCGGCCACGGCGGCCCGTGCGTCGTCGACGTCCACCTGCTCGGAGGTGGAGACCTCGATCAGCCGGCCGCCGGTGAACTCGACGCCGAAGTCCAGCCCGCGCACCACGATGCCGACGATGCTGACGACGACGGCGACCGCCGAGATCAGCAGCCAGCGGCGGCTGCGCCGCATCAGGTCGGGGCCGTTCTGGTTCAGCCAGGTACGGACCCGGCCGTGGCTGGCGATGCCGCTGATGCCCGGCCTCCGGCGTAGCCAGCCCCAGGTGGCGGCCCACTCGGCCAGGACGCGGGTGACGACGAGCGCCGAGAGCAACGACGCGAGCACACCGATCGTCAGCGTGACACCGAAGCCACGGACCGGACCGGCGGCCAGAAAGAAGAGGAGGCCGGCCGCGATGAGGGTGGTGATGTTGGAGTCGGCGATGGCCGACAGAGCGTTGCGGAACCCGCTCTGGACGGCCTTGCGAAGACTCTTGGTCCTCCCCTCGACGTAGTCCTCGCGCGCTCGCTCGAAGACGAGGACGTTGGCGTCGACGGCCATCCCGATGGCCAGTACGAAGCCCGCCAGGCCGGGCAGGGTCAGGGTGGCGCCCAGCGCGGTGAGCGTCGCGTACGAGATCAGCGCATAGCACGCGAGGGCGATCGCCGCGAGCAGGCCCATCAGCCGGTAGGCCAGGACGATGAACAGGGCTGTCAGCACCACGCCGATGATCGCGGCCCGCGCGCTCGCGTCGATCGCCTCGGCGCCCAGAGTCGGGCCGACCGTGCGTTGCTCGATGACCTCGACCGGCAAGGGCAGAGCGCCACCCTCAATGAGGACGGCCAGGTCGGTGGCTTCCTCCTGGGTGAACGTGCCGGTGATCTGGGTGGAGCCGCCGGGCATGCCGACGTCGCACCCGATGCTCTCGACGACCTGGGGGGAGGAGATGACCTCGTCGTCGAGCACGATCGCGACCCGCCGGCCCGGGTCGCCCGGCGGTGCGCAAGCCGCCTGACCGGTGAGCTCCTGCCAGGCCGGTCCGCCGTTGCCGGTGAAGTCGATCGTGACGAACCAGCCAGAGCCGAGCTGGGTGTCGATGCCGGGGGCGGCGGCGGACACGCCCTCGCCGGTCAGCGCGGCCGGCCCGAGCCGCAGCGGCTGGCCGCCCTCGTCGGGAAGGATCAGCTCGCCCTGATCGGGCGGAGTCGGCTGCGCCGGGTCTGGCGACGGCGCTGGCTGCTCGGCCAGCCCGAGCACCGGGTGGAACGTGAGCTGCGCAGTGCGGCCGATGACCTCGGCCGCCTCTCGTGGGTCCTCGACGCCCGGCAGTTCCACGATGATGCGCTGCTCACCGGATCGGGCAAGCGTCGGCTCGGAGACGCCCAGCGCGTCGACCCGCCGTCGCAGCACCTCGAGCGCCCGGTCGGTCGACTCGGCGTCGGCCTGCACGTTCGGCGCGTCCTGCGTCTCCAGGACGATCTGCGTCCCGCCGCGCAGGTCGAGGCCCAGCCGTGGCGACGCGGTCAACGCGACATAGCTGGACGCCGCGAGCGCTACCAGCGCAAGGACCGCGCGGAACAGGGTGGATCGGGTCACGGAAGCCTCCGGTACGGCCGGCTCGTGGGGCCCGGCCGAGGGTCAGACGAGAGGGTCGTCAGAAGGCAGGCGGCGCGCGGTCGCGCGTGGTCGTGACCGTCGTGGCGGCGCGGTCGCGGTTGTCCGTCGCGTCAGCGGCGACCGCTGCGGACGGCGGTTCGACGTGGACGCAGGTCGGCAGGACCGCGAGCGGTAGCCCCTGGGCCGGATCGGCTGTGGGAGGGACGACGGGGGCTTCGACAGTGACGGCACGATCGCGGGTGGCGACAGCGTCGGCTCGAAGCGGCGCCGCAGCTGCCGGTGTGAGTCCTAGCGACACTGCCAGCGCGGTCGCCGCGAGGGCGGTTGCCACGGCTCGCGACACAGACTGGACCCGTCTGGATGCGACCCGCCGGCAGGTCGCGGCACACCCGTCCAGTCGATCACGACGGGAGCGTCGGACCATGGCTCGACCCTCCCAGGAATTGCCCCCGCGGCGACGCTCAGTCTACGGGCGGGCCGTGTCCCGAAGCGACACGGGAGCCCTTCGTCGGCCGCCGTACGGGACGGGTCACGTCATGCCATCTCCGGCACTGGGCCGCGCTGTGGGGTGACTGTGACGCCTACAATCGTCGCGGCCGAAACCGCCGACCGGCAGGAATCCCACGTGCCACCCCTTCCCATGATCATGTCGACTTCGTCCCCGTTATGGTGGGCGAAGTCGACATGATCATGGGGGCAAGCGGCCGGCCGGCATCGTTGCCAGCCGCCGAGACCGTAGACGACGGGCTCACCGGCCTGACCGGTGCGGCCGCCGACGTGGTCGACGCGCTCGGCGAAGTCGGCGTCGGTGCCTTGACTTTCGTCGAGACCGTCTTCCCGCCGATCCCGAGCGAGATCGTCCTGTCTCTGTCCGGCTACCTGGCGGAGCGGGGACGGCTCAACGTGGTGTGGGTCGTCGTCGCGGCCACCGTGGGCGCGGTGCTGGGTGCGTTGGTGCTCTACTTCCTCGGCGCGGTGTTCGGCGAGGAACGCGCCCGGCGATGGCTCACGAAGCTGCCGCTGGTCGACGGCGCGGACTTCGACCAGGCCTCGGCGTGGTTCGCCCGCCACGGCCACGGTGTGGTGTTCTTCGGCAGGTTCGTGCCGATCGTGCGCAGCTTGGTGTCGTTGCCCGCCGGAGCGCAGCGGATGCCGCTGACCTGGTTCGTCGTGCTGACCGCCCTCGGCAGCCTGCTCTGGAACAGCCTCCTGGTCGGGGCGGGGTACGTCCTCGGCACCCAGTACGAGCGCGTTGAGGACTACATGCAGTACCTCGACTACGTCATCTACGCAGCGGTGGCCGCGATCGTCGGCTGGTTCGTCGTGCGCAAGTCCCGTCAGCGCAGGTCGGCCCCGGCCGGCGGGGGTCACCGCACCTGACCGACTGCGCGCGTCGCCAGCGCGGGCACCGTGGCCGCGGGCGACACGGGCGGGCGCAAGAGGCCCCGGCGGCGCAGGTAGGCGTAGGTCGCCCCAGCGGCGACGGCGGTGGCGATGCCGCCGGCGGCCAGCGATACCCGGGCACCGAAGGTCTCGCCGATCCAGCCGACGAGCGGGCCGCCCACGGGCGTCGTGCCCGTGGTGGCGACCACGAGCAGCGCCATGACCCGCCCACGCATCTGCGGGTCGGCCTGCAGCTGAATCAGCGAGTTGGCGACGGCCCGGAATGCGAGGCTCGCGCCGCCGACCGCGAACAGCGCGACGAACGCGACCAGCAGCGTGGGGGCGAAGGCCGTGGCCACCATCAGGGCGGCGAACACCAGAGCGGTCGACGTGAGCATCCGGGCGGAGGCGTGCAACGTGCTCGCGATGCTGAGCCCGCCGATCACGGCTCCCACGCCCATGGCCGAGAACATCAGCCCGAACGCCTGCGCGTCGGCGTCGAACGTGTCGCGGGCGAACAACGGGAGGGTGACCGCCCACTCGTAGGCCAGCATGCCGGTGACCGTCATCAGCACCAGCGGGCCGAGCAGCTGAGGGCTGCGCCGCACGTAGCGCAGCCCGTCGCGCAGCTGCCCCCGTCCGCGCCGCATGGGCGGTGCCGGCTGGAGTTGATCGGTGCGCATCAGCAGCAGCCCGGTGACGACGGCCAGGTACGACACGGAGTTGATCATGAAGCTGGGGGCGAGCCCGACCGTGGCGATCAGCACGCCGCCAATGGCCGGGCCGGTCACCTTGCCGGCGTTGATCACGATGCTGTTGAGCGTGACGGCGTTGGTCAGCCGGGACGGGCCGACCATCTCGATCACGAACGTGTGCCGGGCCGGCTTGTCGAGGGCACCGATCGTGCCGAGGCACAGGGCAAGCACGAGCACCATCCACAGCTGCACTCGGTCGGTCGCGATGAGCACGCCGAGCAGGACGGCCGGGACCGCGGCGGTGGCCTGTGTCCAGATCAGCAGTTTGCGCTTGTCGACGCGGTCGGCCAGCAGGCCCGCCCACGGCCCGACCAGCAGCGTCGGCAACTGCTGCAGCGCGGCCGTGATGCCGAGAAGCGTGCCCGAGCCGGTGAGCTCCAGGACCAGCCAGGCCTGGGCGATCTTCTGCATCCAGGTGCCCATCACCGAGATCGTCTGGCCGGTGAAGAACAGCCGGTAGTTGCGCGTGCTCAGCGACGCGAAGGTGGCCCGCAGGCTGGTCATGACTTGACGGCCAGCAGCCGTTCCAGCGCCGGCAGGGCCGAGGCGATCCGCTCCCGGTCGTCGGGGCCGAGAGCGGAGAGCTGGCGGGCGAGGTATTCGTCGGCGCGGTCGCTGGCGGCGCGCAGCAGCGCCGCGCCGTCCGTGGTGAGGTCGACGCACCAGCTGCGGGCGTCATCGGGATCCTGCTGCCGGGCGACGAGGCCGAGACCCTCAAGCCGGGCGACGAGCCGGGTGGTGGAGGACTTGCTGATGTGCTCCCGCTCGGCCAGCCGGCCCAGCCGGGTCGACCCGTGCCGCTCGATCGTGGTCAACGCCGACAGCTGCGACGGGGTGAGCCCAGGCGCGGAGTTCTTGCGGACCCGCCGGGCCAGCCGGGTGAGCGACAGCCGCAGCGCGGTGACGTCGACGACCTGTGGCACGTGCACGCTCCCGTAGATTAGTACGCTAAGCGTACCATCGGAGCGAGCCGCCGCGCCTTCACCAGGCGAACGGGTGCTTCACCAGGTTCCGGTGCCTGGTGAAGCACCCGTCAGGGTGGTCTACGTGATCAACGGGCAGCTCAGCGGAGCTTGATCAGCGGCTTGATGTCGGCCTCGGCGATCGTGCCTGCCGTCACCCGGACCACGATCAGCGGGGCACCGACCACACCGTCGGGCAGGTCGACCTTGACGAAGTACAGACCGGGCTCGACGTCGACGAAGCCGAACCAGCCCGAGCCGTCGGACAGGTGCGTGATCTCGTCGCCGCGCCCGATGACCGGGTCGAGGGTGACCCCCACCTGGTCCAGCGGCGTGCCGTCACGGGTGATCAGCTCGCCGGCGACGTTGCCGGTGGTCGGGTCCGTCTTCCACGACATCTCCGGCACCGCCGCCTCCTCGGCGAAGAGGGCGTCCGGACCGGTCGTCAGCGCTGCGGTGAGGGCGTCGCGCTCTGCCGACCGCAGCTCCCACGGTCCGTCGACGTGGGCGTTGCTGGGGTTGGCGTAGGAGTAGCCGCTCCAGCCGGCAGCCACATTGCCCGCGGCGGTGGGCGTCACGATGTCGCGGACCTGGTCGACCGAGCTCTGGATGTCGTTGAGGTACAGCGCCGGACCGTTCACCGCCTGCCGGTCGCCCTGGTAATCGGCGATGACTTCGGTCCACTCGTCGAACATCTGGTTCTGGTTGTTGCCGGGGACGGTCATCCAGTCGCGCTTGTAGTTCATCGCGACGACGGTGTCCATGATCCCTTCCTCGAGCCAGCCCTTCCAGTTCTGCAGGACCTCGGCGTAGGTACGGGTCTTCTCCCAGCCGCCGACGGTCTGCGGACCGTGGCCGTAGGTGATGCCGTCCATGGACAACCGAGCCTGCGGGTCGACCTCGAAGATGCCGAGGTAGATCTTGCGAACCAGCGTGGTGATCTGGTCCCGGCGCCAGTCGCTGAACTGGGCGTCCGATGGAAGCGGTACGTCGGTACGGCCAGTGAGCGCCTGGAAGCGGGCGATCGAGGTCTCGCTGTAACCCCAGTCGCTGTGCGTCGTGGTCGAGTTGAAGTCCGGGTACCGGATGTAGTCGAGGTTGATGCCGTCGACGTCGTAGTTGCTGACGATGCTTTGGATGCCGTCGACGATGTAGTCGACCGCCGCCGGGTTGGCTGGATCCAGGTAGAGGTTGTTGCCGATTCGCTCGGTGCCGTCGGCCTTCTTGTTCAACCAGCGGTCGGCGCCGGTCGCCGACAGGCCGTGCTGGTTGGCGACGTGCTCGGGGGACGAGTGCGGGGTGGCCGAGTTCCACATCGTGTTGACGTTGACCCAGGCGTGGACCTCCAGGCCGGCGGCGTGACCCTGCTCGATGATCTCGGCCAGCGGGTCGTACGGCAGCGCCGCGACGGTGGCGTCGGTACGCGGGTAGAGCGCGTCGTTGCAGAAGCAGTCGTAGCGGCGCACGGTCTGCACGATCAACGCGTTCGCGTTGATATCCTGCGCATCCGCGACCAGGTCGGTGACCTGCGCGGGGGTGTAAATGCCCTCGTTGAACGCGTCGACCCAGAAGCTGCGCCACTGCTCGGGCGGATCGTCGGCACCAGCCGGTGTCGAAGCGGCGAGGGCTGCGGCCAGCAGGGCGCATGTGGTCAGTGCCGTGGCGAGTAGTCGTCTCATGCGGGTCCTCCGGCGGACGTCGTCAACGAATGGACTAGACCAACAAGACGAAAGTAGGGCACGATTCGATAAACGTCTAGACCAAAAGCCTTCCAAATCTGGGATCTGCGGCCTACAGTCCTAGACCACTGCCGGGTCAGCATCGGCCGACCCGACAATCGCGCCTCAGGAGCCACGAGTGCAGACGGCGAAGTACCACTCGATCCGCGACGAGATCCTCGACCTCGTCGCCGAGCTCGCCGTGGGCGACGCCTTGCCGCCCGAGCGGACGCTCGCGCCCAGGTTCGGGGTGTCCAGGATGACGCTGCGCCGTGCGGTCGAGGAGCTTGTCCGCGAGGGTCGTCTGGTCCGCCGGCACGGTGCCGGCACCTACGTCGCCGAGCCGAAGATCGCCCAGGGGCTCGCGGTCACGTCCTTCTCCGAGGACATGCGCCAGCGCGGCTCGGTGCCGTCCAGCCGGACGCTGCAGGTCGACGAGATCATGGCGGGTGCTCAGCTGGGCCGCCGACTGGACATCTCGCCCGGCGAGCGCGTCGTGCGGGTGGTCCGCCTGCGGCTCGCCGACGACGCCCCGATGGCGGTCGAGACGCTGCACGTGCCCCAGTCGGTGGCGCCCGGCCTGGATGGGGAGGCGCTACGCGACCACTCGTTCTACGAGCTGCTGGCCCAGCGCTACGGAGTCGTGCTCGCAGGTGGCGTCCAGACGATCGAGGCGACGGTCACCGACGAGTCCGAGTCGCAGATCCTGCAGATCCCGATCCACTCGCCGGCATTCCTGTTCGAGCGGGTCTCGCACGCGGTCGACGGGCGCGTAGTGGAGTTCGTCCGGTCGGTCTACCGGGGAGACCGCTACCAGTTCCGGGTCGAGCTCCACTCCGCCGCGTCGGCCCCCCGCGACGGAGTCCTGTCGTGACGGTCCTCGCGGTCGACGCGGGCCGTACCACCTGCCGCGCCGCGGTCTTCACGGCGGGTGGGCGGGGTGCGACCGTGGCACTCGACAGCGGCGCGACGCTGACCGACCCTGGTGGCCCGGCACGCCTGGCCGCGCTGGTCGAAACGTGCGCCCGCGCGCTCGACGACCCCTCGCTGCGCTCGACCGAATCGCTGGTCGTGGGAGCCGCCGGCGCGTTGTCGCGCCCCCACGCCGCCGCCGCGCTCGCCGACGCGCTGCTGACGACATCGGTCGGTGCCGGCGAGATCGTCGTGACCAGCGACGTCGTCGTCGCTCATGCGGGTGCTCTGGACAGCGCACCCGGCGTTGTCGTCGTCGCCGGTACCGGAGCCGTCGCCTTCGCGGTCGACGGGAGCGGGCGGGCGATCACGGTCGACGGCGGGGGCTACCTGGTTGGTGACGCCGGCAGCGGGTTCGCTGTCGGCCGGGCCGGTCTCTCGGCGGCACAGCGCCACCGTGACGGCCGGGCCGGCGGATCGGCGGGCCTCGCGGCGGCCGCCGAGAGAGAGTTCGGGCCGCTCGACGGCCTGGCCGGCCGGCTGCACGCCGGTCCCGACCCGGCCAGGACCGTGGC
>JBOGDS010000051.1:0-25799 GCA_050743075.1 Jiangellaceae bacterium
GAAGGACGTTCAGGCGGGCTCCGCGCTGTCCACCACGAAGGGAATCCCCTGCTGGCACGTCGACATCACGTTCGGCTCCACCCGGCCCGTGACCCGCACCCGCTGCCCGGACGCGAGCAGGTCGCGCGGCCCGCCCAACAGGAGATGCCCGGACAGGAGCAGGCAGCCGCTCTCGACGCCCTCGGTGGGCACCCCGGTCAGTGTCATGATCGTCCCAGACTTGCCGATGATCGTCGGCGTGCGGTCCGGGTCGGGCGACAAGCTGGGCGGGCTCGGCGGCACACTCGGACTGCCGGATCCGCCAGTCGGATCGGTGGGGTCGTCCGGGACCGATGGTGTGGGGCTGCTGCTCATCGTCGTCCCTCCCGCGGTCTGTGTCGGCGACGTCGTGGCGCCGTCTCCTGTGCTGCCGCATCCGCCGAGCAGCACGGTCGCCACCACGATCGCAGAACTGCGTACCGACGTCATGTGGATGCGACGCGCGGCGGCGTGGCCGGGTTCCCGCCGGCCAGCCACCGCGGAAATACCGCAGCCCTCGACGCCGGTTGTGCGCTCGACGGTGGAATGGCACTGTCGGAACGAGTCACTCAGAAGCGAGGACAGCGACCGATGGGCATCTGCAGGTTGAACCACGCCGTTCTCTACGTCCGCGACCTGGAGCGCAGCGTCGCGTTCTATTCCGATGTGCTCGGCTTCCGGCGCATCGACATGACACCGGACGGGTTCTCCGGCGCCGCGTTCCTGCAGGCACCCGGTTCGACCAACGACCACGACCTGGGACTCTTCCAGATCGGGTCGGCGGCCGAGCCGTCTGCGGCAGGCCGTTCGACGGTCGGGCTCTACCACCTCGCCTGGGAGGTGGAGACGCTCGCAGACTTGCGCGACCTGTCGGCACGGCTCTCCGAGCGCCGCGCGTTGGCGGGTGCCACGGACCACGGAACCACCAAGAGCCTCTACGCCCGCGACCCCGACGGGCTGGAGTTCGAGGTCGCCTGGATCGTGCCTCTCGACCGGCTCGACGACGCTGCCCGCGAGGCGCGCAAGAGCCTGCGGCCCCTGGACCTCGAGCGTGAGATCGCCCGCTACGGCGCCGACACCCGCGGTGGCGTCGGGATCTCCGTTCCTGCTGGCTCTGCGACGTGAGCGAGCAACCCGACCTCGACTGGGCCGAGCACGCCGACCATCTGACGCAGTCCGCGCGCACCGACGCGGGCTGGTACCGGGCCGTCGCGGCCGATCTGATAAGGCCCGGTGACCGGCTCCTCGTCGACGTCGGCTGCGGCGGCGCGGGCATGGCCGCTGCCCTCGCCGGCGCCGCGCCGACGGCCCAGGTCGTCGCCGTCGACGGCGAAGCGGCGGTGCTCGCCGGCGCCCGCCAGCACCTCGAGGACGCCGGCGTCGGCGACCGGGTCCGCCTGGTGCAGGCCGATCTGGCCGCTGACCAGGCTGAGCTGGCCGGCGTCATCGGTGGCCCGGCCGACCTGGTGTGGGCATCGGCTGTCGTGCACCACGCGCCGGATCAACAAGCGGTCGTCGATGCTCTCGCGTCCCTGCTCGGGCCGAGCGGCCGGCTCGCCCTCGCCGAGGGCGGCTTGACCCCCCGCTACCTGCCGTGGGATCTCGGAGTCGGCGAGCCCGGGCTCGAGCTCCGCCTCGCGGCCGCACAGGACCGCTGGTTCGCCGCGATGCGGACGGGACTCCCCGCAACCGTGCGCATGCCGTACGGCTGGGGTCGGGTGCTGGCGAATGCCGGGCTCGCCGACCTCGGCACCCGCACGATCTTGCTAGAGCGGCCCGCGCCACTCGACCCCGGCGACCGGCACCTGGTCGCGTCGAAGCTCGCCCATCGCCTCGACTGGCTGCATGAAACCGACTACGTCTCAGCAGGCGATCTCCGGGCCTGGGACCTGCTGCTCGATTCCGACGGACCGCATTGGGTCGGCAACCGCGACGACGTGTTCATGCTCGACGCACGCAGCGTGCACGTCGGCACGAGACCCACCCATGAGTGACCTGGAAGGCGTCGGCCGACTGGAGGGTTTTCCGCCTCTCAACCGGTGTCGAGGGGCGGAAAACCCTCCACTCGGGCTAGACGGACCTCAGTAGCCGGAGTGACCGCCCTGGTCGGAGGAACTCGATCCGCCCCCGTAGTCTCCCGAGCCGCCACCGGAGCCGCCGCCCGCGCCGAGGGCAGGGGCTGCGGGTGTGGGGCCGACCGCCGCCGAGCCGCCACCTGAGCCGGCCTTGAGCGCTGCCAGCCGGGCCTCGATCTCGGTCTGCTCGCCGAGGTCCTCGAGGCTCTCGAACTGCGAGTCCAGCGACGACGCGGCCAGCTCGGCCGAACCGCGGACCTTGGCCTCCTCGCGGCGGATCTTGTCCTCGAACCTGCTGACCTCGCTGGTCGGGTCGAGGATGTCGATGCTCTTGACCGCGTCCTGCACCTGCGTCTGGGCCTGGGCGGTCTTGGCGCGCGCGATGAGCTCGTCGCGCTTGCCGCTGAGCTCGTTCAGCTTGTCCTTCATCTGGGCGAGGCCGGACTTCAGCTTCTCGACGACGTCCTGTTGCGCCCGCAGGTTCGGCTCCGACGCCTTCACCTCGGCCTCGGCCGACATCTGCTTGCCGATCGCGATCTTGGCCAGGCTGTCGAACTTCTCGGCGTCAGCCGCGCTGCCCGCGCTGCGGAACTCGTCAGCCTTCTGGCTGGCCGCCACGGCCTTGCCACCCCATTCGACGGCCGCCTGCTGGTCCTCCGCGTAGTCGTCCTCCATCATCCGGACGTTGCCGATGGTCTGGGCGATTGCCTGCTCGGCCTCCGCGATGTTGTTGGTGTAGTCGCGGACCATCTGGTCGAGCATCAACTGTGGGTCCTCGGCCTGGTCGAGCAGCGAGTTGATGTTGGCCTTCGCCAGCTGCGCGACGCGTCCGAAGATGGACTGCTTGCTCATGTTCCTACCCCTTTCGGACCTCGTTGCCTGGTCGTGCGCTCCATGTCGAACGCGGTCGGTGCTAGAACCTGCCGCCTCCGCCACGGCGGCCGCGCGTGCCGCGACCGCCGAAACTGCCAGGACTGCGGCCTCCGCCGCCGCCCCTGCCTCCACCGCCGAATCCGCCGCCGAAGCCTCCCCCTCCACGGCTGCCGCCGCCACGGCCGCCGCCGAAGATGCTGTCGATCAGGATGCCGCCGAGGATGGCACCGCCGAGGCCGCCTCCTCCACCGCCGCCGCTTGCGCCGAATCCGCCCAGGCCGCCGCCCGTCGTGCTGCCCCCGCCACCGGAGAACGCGCCGACGTCGGCTCGGGCGAGCTGCCCGGCCTGCTCGGCCATGGCGTCCGCCTGCTGAGCACGGGCCAGCGCAGCCACCGGATCTGTCGGGCCGAGCGACATGGCCTGGTCGTAGTGGCGCTGGGCCTCCGCCAGCCGGGTGCGGGCTTCCCCGCCAACGCCGCCGCGGCGAGTCGTGATGAAGTCCTGCGTCGCGGAGATCTCGCTGCGAGCTGCGAGCAGCGCCTGCTCCAGCGACGCCCGCGCTCGCTGCGCCTGCTGTTGCTGGTCGCGGACACCCTCGAGGGCCTGGTCGAGGCGCCCGCCGGCCTCCTCGAGGCGACGTACCGCCCCGATGGGGTCGTGCCGGCCACCGGCCAGTTCCTGCTGGACCGTGACCAGCGCCGCCTCAGCCGCTGCGACCTGGCTGGACAGGTCGCCGCCGTCGCCACGGGACATCACGGCCTTGGCCTCGGCGAGGTCCTGGGCGGTCTCCGCGATCCGCGCCTGCACGCTGGACGAGGCCTCGTCCAGGTCGGCGGCCAGCCGGTCCACCGCGTCGAGCAGGTCAACCGCTTGCGCGGCTGCTTCCTGAGCCGCCTGCACAGCGACGGCGGCCCTCGCCGTCTCGCCGGTCTCGATGTCCTGGCGGGCGCCGGCCACGGCCGTCCGAGTGAATTCCAGCCGCTCGCCCGCCTGCTCTGGGTTGGTCGCGACCGCGGCCAGAGCGTTGTCGGCATACCGTGTGCCCAACGCCTGCAGGGTGCCGCTGACCTGCGTCAGCCGGGCCTCGGCCTCGGTTGCCTGCTGCTCGACCTTGCCGATCACCTCGGGCGCGTTCTTCTCCAGGTCGCGGAGCCGGTCGAACGCCTCGGCCTCCGCGTCGAGCCGGTCGTTGGCCTGTGCGCATCGGCTGACGATCTCGGCAAGCATCGACCGCTTCGTCGCGTCGTCCTCCGGCTGTGCGTCGTCGAGCTGTTGGCGGATCTTGAACGACGCGCTGAGCTGGGCCTTGGCTTCCTCGACGGCGACCGCGAACGGCGCGGCTGCCTCCTCGCCGAACTGAGCGGTGGCGAACCCGACATCCTGTTCGCTGGTCTTGATCGCGTCGTCGGTCTCGACGAGCAGGCGGCTCGCCCGCTTGTCCAGCTCGTCCAGCGGAAGCTGCGCCGGGTCAGCCCCTGGCCCGGCGGGCGCTCCGGCCCGACGGCGGCGCACCCGGGTGTAGGCGTAGGCACCGACGGCACCGACTCCGCCAACAGCCACCACCGGGACGAGCCAGCCGAGCCCGCCGCCCGCGCTCGGGTTCTCCTCGCCTGGAATGATCTCCGGCGTCTGGACCTGCCGGCCGTCGAGGACCGCGCCGTACCCCTCGGCCGCTCCGATCGCGGCGCCGGCCCAGTCGTTCTCCCGCAGCGGCGGCTCGATGGCGACCGTGGCGACCTCGGCGAGCTGGGCATCCGTCAGCGGATAATCCTCGTCCACCGAATAGGCGTACTGGCGGGCTTGGGTCGCGACGGCCAGCAACGCGTCGTTGAGTCCCAGACCGTTGCGGGATGCGGTCTCGTCGGCCCACTCCTGACTCTGCATGCCGGAGAAGCTCTCGACGTAGACGACGAAGAGCTGGAGCTGGTGGTCGGAGTCGAGCTGGGCGAGGGCGTCATCGACCTCGTCGCGACGGTCACCCAACGCGTCGACCCGGTCGGTGATCTGACCTGCGCCGAGGTCGACCGGGTCCTCGGCGTGTGCGACACCGGGAATGACGAGCCACCAGACGCCGACAGCCGCGGCCGCTCCGCGTACGAGACCCGCCCGCATGCCACGCCCTCCCCCGACCGAAAGGTGGATCTTCCGGCGAGCGTAGATCCGCGGAGTGAACTCGGCCACCCGAACGGGCGAACAACCGGCTTGTGCGCACCCTGCTGGCGGAGCCGGACGCTCGCGCCGATGGCTGACTACGTGGACGTGAAGGTCTGCGCGGTCGACGACACCTGGTCGGGCCTCAAGCTCGTCATCCGGAAGGAGAACCGATGACGAACGACGTCATCCCGAAGCGGGCCGATGCCGTGGTGGTCGGCGGCGGCCACAACGGGCTGGTGGCCGCGTCCGTCCTGGCGCAGGCCGGCCTCGACGTCCTCCTGCTCGAACGCGCCGCCACCCTCGGCGGCGCCACCCGCACCGAGAACTGCTTCCCGGCGGTGCCGGGACTGCGGCAGTCGACCGGGGCGTACCTGCTCGGCCCGATGCCTCCCGAGATCCTCGCTCTCGCCGGCGGCCGGATCCGGCCGCTGCGCAGGGATCCCCATTACGTCCTGCCGACGCAGGGCGGTGCCGGGTCGCCGTACTTGTCGTTCGGCCGCGACCGCGCAGCCACCCGCGCCCAGATGGAGCGGACGTTCTCGGCTGACGACGTGGGCGCCGACGATGCGCTGCAAGCCGAGCTGGCCGCCCTGCGCGAGGATCTCGCGCCGGCCTGGCTCGCCGAGCCGCTCCCGATCGACGACACCGCTGAGCGCTATATCCGCCCAGCCCTGCGCGATGTCTTCGTCGACCTGGTACGGGGCACGGTGGTGGACTACCTGTCCCGGTTCGGGTTCGAGTCGGAGCTGCTGGTGGCCATGTACACGGTCACCGACGGCTTGTCCGGGCTGACCGCCGGCCCGGACACGCCCGGCACGGGACACAACTTCCTGGTCCACAACATGTGCCGCCTGCCCGGCGCCGACGGCACCTGGATGGTCCCCGAGGGCGGCATGGGCGCGGTGTCGGGCGCCTTCGCCGACGTCGCGGCTATGGCCGGCGCCGTCCTGGTCAGCGGTGTCGAGGTCGCGACCTTGTCGGTCCACGGCGGCGCGGTCAGCGGCGTGGTCCTGGCCGACGGGCGCGAGATCTCGGCCCGCGCCGTTCTCGCGGCATGCGACCCGTGGCGGGCCGTGGCCGTCGCCGGCGACCATGCTCCGGCCGATCTGGTCGGCCGGCTGGAGGAGATCCGTCGGCCCGGCACCGCCCTCAAGGTCAACCTCGCCCTGCGCGATCTGCCCCGGTTGGCCTGCCTTCCGGACGGCGCTCCGTCACCGTGGGGCTCGACCGTCCACCTGATTCCCGACGCCACGGGTCGGCCGCTGGACGCCGTGCGGGCGATGTGGCGCGACGTCGAGGCCGGCCGCCTTCCGGACTTCCCCACCATGGAGTGGTACGTCCACACCACCGTCGATCCATCGCTGCAAGATGCACAGGGCCACCACTCCTCGGCGCTGTTCGTGCAGTCCGTGCCATTCCAGCCTGCCGGCACGACGTGGGCCGAGGCGCTTCCCTCGTACGTCGAGCACCTGCTCGCCGTCGCGGACCGATTCGCGCCAGGCACGTCCGACCTCGTCGCCGACACGTTCGCCTTGCCACCGCCGGAGATCGAGCGGCACTTCGGGATCACCGGCGGCCACATCCACCACGTCGACAACGCGGTGGCCTTCGCCGACCGGATGCCGTACGGCACCGGACTGCCCGGCTTCTACGCTGGCGGCGCCGGCTGCCACCCTGCCGGCTCCGTGATCGGCGCCGCCGGCTGGAACAGCGCCCGCCGGATCCTGACCGACCTCGGGGTCGGGCAGACACCTCGATAGCGAGATCGCCGCCATGACCCTGGCGCAGCGCTCTTCGCGGGCGCAGGCCGTGATCGTTGCGCGAGCGGCCACGCGGGCAGGTCTACGTCGCGCGGCTCACGGCGACTAACCTGTGGAGAGCAGCCGCGATCTGAACCCTGGAAGAAGGCGAACGCGCAAGTGCCTCCGCAGACCGGCCCGCTCGCGGGTTTCGGACCGAACGAGTGGCTCGTCGAAGAGATGTACGAGAGCTGGCTCGAGGACCCGAGCACGGTCGACCAGGCCTGGTCCGACTTCTTCAGCGACTACCAGGCTCGCAGCTCGCCCAACGGCCTCCAGCAAGGCGCACCCAGGCACGGCAGGGGGGACGACGTGACCACTGCGCCCGCGCAACCGTCCAGCACCGACGACCAGCCCGCTCCCGTCGCCGGCGTGGCCGGCACGCGGGCCACAGCGCAGGCGCCGCCGGCGAAGGCTGTGCCGGCCTCGCCGCCCGCGCCGCCACCCGCACCGGCTCCCGCTGCTCCACCCACGGTGGAGAAGGCGCCGCTGCGCGGAGCATCTGCTCGGGTCGTCGCCAACATGGAGACCAGCCTCGAGGTGCCGACAGCGACCAGCGTGCGGGCCGTTCCGGCCAAGCTGCTCGTCGACAACCGGATCGTCGTCAACAACCACCTCGCCCGCTCCCGCGGCGGCAAGGTGTCGTTCACGCACGTCATCGGGTTCGCGCTGGTCAAGGCGCTGGTCCGGATGCCGGAGATGAACTACTCGTACGACGAGGTCGACGGCAAGCCGGTGCTCGTCAAGCCCGCACACATCAACCTGGGGCTGGCGATCGACCTGCAGAAGAAGGACGGCGCCAGGCAGTTGCTGGTGCCCAGCATCAAGCAGGCCGAGACCTTGAACTTCGCCCAGTTCTGGTCCGCGTACGAGGACCTCGTTCGCCGCGCCCGCAGCGGCGGTCTCGCGGTCGACGACTTCGCCGGCACCACGCTCACCCTGACCAACCCCGGAACCATCGGCACGGTCCACTCCGTGCCGCGGTTGATGAAGGGCCAGGGCGCCATCATCGGTGTCGGCGCGATGGAGTACCCGGCGGAGTTCCAGGGCGCCGCGCCCGAGACGCTCGCCCGCCTCGGCATCTCCAAGGCAATGACGCTGACCAGCACGTACGACCACCGGGTCATCCAGGGTGCGCAGAGCGGCGACTTCCTGCGGTTCGTCCACGGCCTGCTCCTCGGCGACGACGGCTTCTACGACGAGATCTTCCACGCGCTGCGGATCCCGTACGAGCCGATCCGATGGGCAGCCGACGTCACGGCCAGCCACGAGGACGAGGTCGGCAAGCAGGCCCGGGTGCTCGAACTGATCCACGCGTACCGGGTGCGCGGCCACCTGATGGCCGACACGGATCCGCTGGAGTACAAGCAGCGCAGCCATCCAGACCTCGACGTCACGACCCATGGCCTGACGCTGTGGGACCTCGACCGCGAGTTCGCCACCGGCTCGTTCGGCGGCAGCAAGCGGTTCATGCTCCTGCGCGACATCCTCGGTGTGCTCCGCAACGCGTACTGCCGCACTGTGGGCATCGAGTACATGCACATCCAGGAGCCCGAGCAGCGGCGCTGGATCCAGGAGCGGGTCGAGAAGCCGCACGAGCGCATGGATCGTGCCGACCAGATGCGGATCCTGCTCAAGCTCAACCAGGCCGAGGCGTTCGAGACGTTCCTGCAGACGAAGTATGTCGGGCAGAAGCGGTTCTCGCTCGAGGGTGGCGAGGCCGTGATCTCGTTGCTCGACGAGATCTGCGAGGCCGCCGCGGAGGAGGAACTGGACGAGGTTTGCATCGGCATGGCCCATCGGGGCCGGCTCAACGTGCTCGCCAACATCGTCGGGAAGAGCTACGGGCAGATCTTCCGTGAGTTCGAGGGCAACATCGACCCGCGCACCGTCCAGGGCTCCGGAGACGTGAAGTACCACCTGGGCGCCGACGGCGAGTTCGTCGGCCAGGGCGGCGAGAAGATCAAGGTCTCGCTGACGGCCAACCCGAGCCACCTCGAGGCGGTGAACCCGGTGCTCGAGGGCATCGCCCGGGCCAAGCAGGACATCCTCGACCGCGGCCAGGAGTATCCGGTGCTGCCGATCCTGGTCCACGGCGACGCCGCCTTCGCCGGGCAGGGTGTCGTGGCCGAGACGCTCAACCTGTCGCAGCTTCGCGGATACCGCACCGGCGGCACGATCCACGTCGTCGTCAACAACCAGGTCGGCTTCACCACCTCGCCGGACCAGTCGCGGTCGTCCATGTACTGCACCGACGTCGCACGGATGGTGCAGGCACCGATCTTCCACGTCAACGGCGATGACCCCGAGGCCTGCAACCGGGTGGCCCGGCTGGCGTTCGAGTTCCGCCAGGACTTCCGCAAGGACGTCGTCATCGACCTGGTCTGCTACCGCAGGCGCGGGCACAACGAGGGCGACGACCCCTCGTACACCCAGCCGCTGATGTACGACCTGATCGAGGCGAAGCGGTCGGTGCGAAAGCTCTACACCGAGGCGCTGATCGGGCGCGGCGACATCACCGTCGAGGAGGCGGAGCAGGCGCTGCGCGACTACCAGCAGCAGCTCGAGCGGGTCTTCGCCGAGACCCGCGAGGCGGAGCACCAGCCGCCGACACCGGTGACCGTACCGTCGTACCCCGACAAGCCCGAGCAGCGTGGTGAGCCGGTGACGGCCGTCACCGAGGAGACGCTCAAGCGCATCGGTGACGCCTACGTGACCCTCCCCGAGGGGTTCACGGTCCATCCGAAGGTGCTGCCGCAACTTCAGCGGCGGGCAGCCATGTTCACCGAGGGCGGCATGGACTGGGGCACTGCCGAGATTGCGGCCTTCGGGTCGCTTCTCCTCGACGGGCGGCCGATCCGGCTGGCCGGGCAGGACACCCGGCGCGGTACGTTCGTGCAGCGGTTCGCGGCGATCGTCGACCGGGTGACCGGTGAGTCGTACGTGCCGCTGCAACACCTGGATCCGGGCCAGGCCAAGTTCCACGTCTACGACTCGCTGCTCTCGGAGTTCGCCGCCATGGGCTTCGAATACGGCTATTCGGTGGCACGACCGGACGCGCTGGTGCTCTGGGAGGCCCAGTTCGGCGACTTCGCCGCCGGGGCGCAGACGATCATCGACGAGTTCGTCGTAGCCGGCGAGTCCAAGTGGAACCAGCGCTCTGGTGTGGTCCTGCTGCTGCCCCACGGCTACGAAGGGCAGGGTCCGGACCACTCGTCCGGCCGAGTCGAACGGTTCCTGACGATGGCCGCCGACGACGCCTTCCGGGTCGCGCAGCCGTCGACCCCCGCGTCGTACTTCCACCTGCTGCGCCAACACGCGCTGCGGGCCGACCACAGGCCGCTGATCGTGTTCACGCCGAAGTCGATGCTGCGCAACAAGAAGGCTGTCTCGGCGCCCGCGGACATGACGGGCGACACCTCCTTCCGTCCGGTGCTCACGGACACCGACGTGGAGCCGTCGAAGGTGGAGCGGCTGCTGCTGTGCTCGGGCAAGATCGTCTGGGACCTGCTGGCCGAACGCACCAAGCGCTCCGACGAGCGAACGGCCATCGTGGCGGTCGAGCAGCTCTACCCACTGCCCGCCGTCGAGATCGTGGCCGAGCTGGGCCGGTTCGCCGATGCCCGTGAGGTCCGCTGGGTGCAGGACGAGCCGCGCAACATGGGCGCCTGGCCGTTCGTCGCCCTGCACCTCGCTCCCGCGTTGAGGGACATCGTCCTGACCGGCGTGACCCGCCCACCGGGTGCTGCCCCCTCGGTCGGCTCGCACGCCCGGCATGTGGAGGAGCAGCGCAATCTCATGGCTGAGGCATTCGCTTAGATGTACTTCACCGACCGCGGGATTGAAGAGCTCCAGGACCGGCGCGGCGACGACGAGGTGACCCTGGCGTGGCTCGCCGAACGGTTGCGTGACTTCGTCGACCTCAACCCCGAGTTCGAGACGCCGATCGAGCGGCTGGCCACCTGGCTCGCCCGCCTCGACGACGGCGAGGACGAGGACGAGGCACCCTTCCCGTGATCATGGCCGCGGGGTCGACGATCCCCGGCCTCTCTCGGGTCAGGACACCGTGAAGACGATCTTGCCGAACACGTCGCCACGCTCCAGGGCGGCGAAGCCGTCCCTCGCCTGCTCCAGCGGGAGCACCCGGTCGATCACCGGGCGGACACCCGTTCGCTCACAGAATGCGAGGAGCCGCGTCAGCTCGTCGCGGTTGCCCATGGTCGAGCCGATCACCCGCAACTGCAGGAAGTAGACCCGGTTCAGCTCGGTGTCGGCGCTGCGGCCCGACGTGGCCCCGGCCACGACGAGCGTGCCACCAGGACGCAGCGATCGGATCGAGTGCTGCCACGTCGCGGCGCCGACCGTCTCCATGACCACGTCGACGCGCTCGGGAAGCCGTGCTCCGGACTCGAAGACCTCGGCCGCACCGAGGTCGAGCGCCCGCGAGGCCTTGTCCGGATCGCGCGACGTGACCCACACCCGGACCCCCGCCGCCGCGGCCAGGGTGACCAGCGCGGTGGCGACACCACCGCCGGCGCCCTGCACCAGAACCGTCGAGCCCGGCGTGACGTGCGCCTGCGTGAAGAGCATCCGGTACGCCGTGAGCCATGCCGTGGGCAGGCAGGCGGCCTCCTCGAACGAGAGGCCGGCCGGCTTGGGGACGAGGTTGCGACGCGGAACGGCAACGCGCTGCGCCAACGTTCCCGGGTAACGCTCGGAGAGCAGGGAGCGCGTCGGGTCCAGGGTCTCGTCGCCGAGCCAGTCCGGGGCGGCGATCACCGCGTGCACCACGACCTCGTCGCCGGCCTCGTCGACTCCAGCCGCATCGCAGCCGAGGATCATCGGCAACTGCTCCGCGCCGAGCCCAATGCCGCGCAGCGACCACAGGTCGTGATGGTTGAGTGCGCTCGCCCTGACGGTGACGACGGTCCAGCCGTCGGGGAGATCTGGTTCCGGTCGTTCTCCGAGTGCGAGCCCCGCCAGCGGGTCGTCGGCGTCCAGACTGTCGGCGTAGACGGCGAACATGCGCGCGACCCTACTCAAGGCGGGAGGCCGGACCTCACCCCCCAGTGCGCCGGTGCCGCGCCCCCGTCAACCGCCGGGGTCGCGGCCAGAGGCGCACCAGGGCGACCGCAACCACGTCGGCGGAGGCGACGGCCCCGACCTGCCAGGAATCGACGCCCTCCAGCGGGTTGTCGCGCTCCACCCACCAGCCGTCGCCGTCCCGCCAGCCGATCCTCTTGACCGCGAAGCCTGGGCGGCCGGGCAGCCGGATGACGACGACTCGGCCGGGACGCGGCCTCGCGCCCCACATCACGAGCAGTCGATCGCCGTCGTTCAGCACGGGCTCCATGGATCGGCCGGTCACGAGCGCGAACCCGATGCGCGGCACCGGCTTCCCCCTCTCCGGCGAGCCTCGCCGTCCGGAGTAGTGTCGCGGACGTACCGAGCGAGACGTCAGCGATACCCACCGAGAGGAGATCGGATGCTCGCGCGTCTGTTCGCCCGCACCATCGAGGTCTCGGCCCACTGTGACCTGCCGTGCGGGGTCTATGACCCCGCCCAGGCGCGGATCGAGGCCCAGTCGGTCAAGGCGATCTGCGAGAAGCTGCAGTCCAACGACGACCCGGACTTCCGGACCAGGGCGCTGATCATCAAGGAGCAGCGAGCGGAGCTGGTCAAGCACCACCTATGGGTGCTGTGGACCGACTACTTCAAGCCGCCACACTTCGAGAAGTACCCCCACCTGCATCAGCTGTTCAACGAGGCCACGAAGCTTGCCGGCGGTGGGGGCGGTGCCAAGTCGTCGGCCGACCCGGCTGTCGCGGACCAGCTTCTGGCCAAGATCGACGAGATCGCCGACATCTTCGCCGAGACGAAGAAGGCCGCCTGACCCGATCGTCAGATCCTGGGCAGAGGCACCCTGCCAGTTCAACGAGGCAGGTCAGGGGCATTGCGACGCTGGTGTGCTCTGCCCGATCGTTCGAGGAGATCAGTGACCGAGACACCCCTGTGGGGCGACCATGTGGAGTTGCGAGTCCCGGCTTCGAGCGCCTACCTCGCCGTGCTCCGGACCGCTGCAGCGGGGTTGGCCGCGCGACTCGACTTCACCCTCGACGACATCGAGGACCTGCGCATCGCGGTCGACGAGGCGTGCGCCCTGCTGCTCCCGCTGGCTGCCACCGACGCGCGCCTGACCTGCCGGTTCGACCTGGAACCGGGCAGGCTTCAGGTGGCGGTCTCCGTCCCCTCCACCACTCTCGAACCGCCGCGCAGCGACACCTTCGCCTGGACCGTGCTCACCGCTCTTGCCGGCGACGTCGACGCAACGATCGACGGCGGCCGGGTGACCCTGACGCTGCGCAAGCAGCGGGAGGTGACACCCGGGTGACCTCGGCCGGCATGGGTGTGGACCGGGAGGAGAGCCGCGAGCTGCTCGTCGAGCTCGCCGCGCTCGAGCCCGGAGACCAGCGCCGCGAGGAGGTCCGAAGCCGGCTCGTCTCCTTGCACAAGCCGTTGGTCGAGCACCTCGCCCGTCGGTTCCGCAACCGCGGAGAGCCCTACGACGACCTCGTCCAGGTGGCGACGATCGGACTGATCAAGGCGATCGACCGGTACGACGCCACGCGCGGGGTGGAGTTCTCGACGTACGCGACGCCCACGATCGTGGGCGAGATCAAGCGATGGTTCCGGGACAAGGGCTGGGCCGTCCGGGTACCTCGGCGGCTCCAGGAGCTACGGCTCGCGATCGGGTCTGCGACCGGAGCGCTGACCCAGGATCTCGGCCGGTCTCCCACCGTCGCCGAGCTCGCCGAACGGCTCGACGCCAGCGAGGACGACGTTCTGGAAGGCCTCGAGTCGGCCACCGCGTACAGCACACTCTCGCTCGATGCTCCCGACGGCGGCGAGAGCGACGGGCCCTCCGTGCTCGACACGCTGGGCAGCGAGGACAGCGCCCTGGAGGGAGTCGAGAACCGCGAAGCCCTCAAGCCACTTCTCGCCAGCCTGCCTGAACGCGAGCGTCGGATCCTGCTCCTGCGATTCTTCGCCGGGATGACCCAGTCGCAGATCGCGACCGAGGTCGGCATCTCCCAGATGCACGTGTCACGGCTGCTCGCCCGAACCCTGGCCGGGCTGCGCAAGGGCCTGCTCGCCGACGAGCACTGACCGCTGCCGCCGCCTCAGGACCGGCCCAGGGCGGCCCGGTTGGCCGGTGAGAGCAGCGACACCAGCGCCCCGACCGACGCCAGATCCAAGGGCACGGCTCCGACCCAGAGCTCTCCCCGTGCCATCTCGTAGGTGACGGCCAGACCGAGCAACTGGGCGAAAACGGCGGCCCCATACGACCACCCGCGGCGCCGCCACAGCGCCACGGCCAAGACGCCCAGGAGCAGGGCTAATACGAACATACGTAGCCGACCCTCCGAAGACGGCCTCGTTGCTCGGGTCGTCGCCGGCGGGGCGGACCAGAAGCCACACGCCGAACCCGAGGACAGCAAGGGCTTGTGCGGCGACGACGCCCACGGCGGCCAGCAGCTCACTGGGGCGGGGCGGCGACGTGGCCGGCTCGGCGGACACCACCACAGCGTACGGCGGCGAGCTGTGGGCACCGGCCATGTCCGCGCCAGTGCCCCGTTACCCTGGCCCGATGCGTGCCCTCGTCGTCGTCAACCACAGCGCGACGACGACATCCCGGCGCACCCGCGACGTCCTGCTGGCAGCATTGCGGCACGACCTCAAGGTGGAGGTCGCCGAGACGACCCACCGCGGCAACGCGGTCGAGCTGGCGCGCCGGGCCCGCGATGCCGGCCTCGACCTGGTGGTCGCCGTCGGCGGTGACGGCACCGTCAACGAGGTGGTCAACGGGCTGCTCCATGACGGCGTGGGGCCCGGCGTGCCGGACCTCGCCATCGTGCCCGGCGGCAGCACCAACGTGCTCGCGCGCAACCTCGGCATCCCCGAGGACCCGGTCGAGGCGACGGGACTCCTCCTCGACGCCGTACGGTCGGACCGCCGTAGCCCGCTCGGGCTCGGCCAGTTGGGCGACAGGTGGTTCACGTTCTGCGCGGGGGTCGGCTACGACGCCGACGTCATCCGCGCCGTGGAGGAGCTGCGGGCGCGTGGGAAGCGCTCGACCCTTCCGCTCTACACCCGGACCGCCGTTCGCCGCTTCTTCGGGCAACCAGACCGGCGGCATGGGCCGATCACGCTGGAGCGGGACGGATCCGAGCCGGTGGAAGGCCTCGCTCTCGCCGTCGTCACCAACTGCGCGCCCTGGACGTACCTCGGCGGGCATCCGCTCAACCCCACGCCGCGGGCGAGCTTCGACGGTGGGCTCGACCTGTTCGCCTTGACCAAGCTCGGGCTCGTGTCCACGCTGCGGCATCTTGGGCAGATCTCCATGACGCCGCAGCGGGGAGCGCGCGGCAGGGACGTGATCCTGCTCCACGACCAGACCGCGTTCCGGCTGACCTCCTCCCGCCCGGTTCCCGTCCAGGTCGACGGTGACTTCATCGGCGAGCGGTCACAGATGACGCTCCAGTCGTTCCCGGAGGCGCTGCACATCGTCCTCTGACACGTGCCGTGATCCATGGGATAAAATGTCCTCTTTGTGCGCACTAATGTGACGAAAGAGACAGGATCTGGCTGAGACGAACACCACATGTCTCTTGTTCTCGGGTCACAGGTTTGTCACCCTTGTACGGCCGTGCGGTCACGAGCAGCCGGGGCCGTGCGGACGGAACTGCGTGACCCCCTGCCGACGTTGTCGGGTTGCGGTGCACGTGGATTCGTGAACCATTTCACGTGATGCACCGCTTCGCCGATGCCCATGCCCGGCGAGCCGTTACCTGTACGAGGAGCTGTGAGATCCATGGACTGGCGCCACCGTGCCGCCTGTCGCGACGAGGACCCCGAGTTGTTCTTCCCGATCGGCAACACCGGCCCGGCGTTGCTGCAGATCGAGGAGGCCAAGGCGGTCTGCCGTCGCTGCGACGTCCGCGAGGAGTGCCTGCAATGGGCACTGGAGAGCGGACAGGACGCCGGAGTCTGGGGCGGCATGTCCGAGGACGAGCGTCGCGCGCTCAAACGTCGCAATGCCCGCGCGCGGGCCCGCGCCTACTAGACCGGATCAGTCAGCGCCCCGCCCGCCAGCCAGCCGGCGGGGCGCGCTGCTGCCCCCAGCCCACAGTCCACCCGTCCGTCGATCACGGCGGCTGCTGGGCCTCCCGGGCTGGCAGGTCGAGCACGACTCGGGTACCCCTCGAGGGCCGCGCTCCGACGGCCAGCGTCCCGCCGAGTTCCCCGACCACCAGGGTGCGGACGATCTGCAGCCCGAGCCGGCCGGACTCCTCCGCGTCGAACCCCGGAGGTAGGCCACGACCGTCGTCGTCGACGACGACCCGGAGCCGACCGGCCCGGCGGTCCGCAACCAGCTCGACCCGGCCCGCGGCCGCCCCGACGCCGTGCTCCAGCGCGTTCTGAAGGATCTCGGTGAGTGCCATCGCCAGCGGCGTCGCCACACCGGCGTCGAGAACCCCGAACGATCCGGTCCGATCCGCCTGCACCCTTGGCTCAGCCGTCGCCACCTCCACCACCATGGCCAGTAGCCGGTCGGCGATGCCGTCGAAGTCGACCGTGTCGTCGACGTTCTGGGACAACGTGTCGTGGACGATGGCGATCGTTCCGACCCGACGGACCGCCTCCTCCAGCGCCACTCTGCCTTCCGGCGCTCCGAGGCGGCGCGCCTGGAGCCGGAGCAGGGCGGCCACGGTCTGCAGGTTGTTCTTGACCCGATGGTGGATCTCGCGAATCGTCGCGTCCTTGGTGATCAGCTCGCGTTCGCGGCGCCGGACCTCGGTGACGTCGCGGCACAGCACCAGCGCGCCGACGTGCTCGCCGCCCGGGTCCAGCGGGATCGCGCGCAACGTCATGAACGCCCCGTTTCCCTCGAGCTCCGTGCGCCGGTGGGCACGGCCGCCCGCCACGACCTCGACGGCCTCGTCCACGGCGCCCGCCGGAGGCGCGAGGCGGGCCGTGACCTCGCCGAGCCGCTCCCCCACCAGATCCGCCGTGAGCCCGAGCCGGCGGTAGGCGGACAGTGCATTCGGGCTGGCATAGGTGACGGCGCCGTCGGCGTCGAGGCGGATCAGCCCGTCGCCGACCCGCGGCGCGCCACGGCAGCCCATGTCCGTGCCCCTGCTCGGGAAACGCCCCTCGGCGACCAGCTTCGCCAACAGGCCGGCGCACTCCAGGTAGACGAGCTCCAGGCGGCTGGGCGTACGCACCGACATGAGGTTGGTGTTGCGCGCGACGACGGCGAGCACGTCGTCGCCGCGGCGCACAGGGATCGCCTCCACCCGGACCGGCACGTCGTCCCACCACTCCGGGTCGCCGTCGCGACGGATCCGACCCTCGTCGAACGCCGCGTCGACGAGCGGCCTCCGCCCACGGCGAAGCAGGGACCCTACAAGGTCCTCGACGTAGGCGGTCGGCCCGGTCGTCGGCCGCATCTGCGCCGCCGCGAAGTAGCCGTCGCCGCCGCGGTTCGGCACCCACAGCACGAGGTCGGCGAAGGACAGGTCGGCCAGCAGCTGCCAGTCAGCGACCAGAGCGTGCAGCCACTCGAGATCTCCCTCGGAGAGGTCGGTGTGAAGACGGACGACGTCGTTGAGCGACGGCACGACAGCGAGCCTAGGACGTGCACCAGGCGGCCAGACCCGCGGCAGCGTCGGCGGTTTACCTCTGCGAAGATGCCAGCGTGCGGATGTCGTACTGGGAGCGGGTCGTTGCCGACGGCTACCGGGTACCACACGGCGCGGCGCTGGACGACCTGACGACCGACCTGGTCTCGATGCTGGGCAGCGGCGATCCGCGCGTCCGCGACGACATCGCCTACTCGGTCCTGTCGACCTGGATTGCCGAGGGCGTGTACGACGAGCTGCTCGCCGGCCTGGGCGACGGCCTGGTCCTCGGTCTGCGGGTCGGGCTGGGCGAAGACGGCACCGACACCGTGCTGCGCCGGTCGTTCTCGGCGGTCGGACTCGCTGCGGTGATCGCCCGCGACAACGTCGTCCACACGCTACATCCCACCACGGTGCTGACCTGGGCCGATCGCTCGGTGGCATGGTTCCTGGCCGAGCGCGACCTGCGCGGCTGGGTGCCCGAGCGCGGCTGGGTGCACACCGTCGCCCACGGTGCCGACGTGCTGGGGACGCTGGCGGCGTCGCGCTACCTCGGCGCGGAGGAGCTGCGCGTCCTGCTGGACGTCGTGTCCGAACGGCTGCTCATCCCGACCGAGCACCGGTTCGCCGCCGGCGAGGACGACCGGCTCGCGTACGCGACGATGTCTCTGCTGCACCGCAACCTGGTGCCGGTGGAAGCCCTCGAGCACTGGCTGGAGCGGCTGTCGACGATCTGGGCCGAACCGGCGGAGCCGGGCGGGCACGAACCTGCTGGCCGCAGCAACGGCATCGCCTACGCCCGCGCCTTGCATCTCCAGCTGCTGCTCGGCGTCAGCGGTACGCCTGGGCAGGACGCCTCCGCCGCAGCGGGGGTGACGCCGACCTGCCGCCCGGACCTCCTGATCGCCCTGCAGCGGTCGCTGCGCAACAGTGCCCCCCACATCTTCCGCCGTCCCTGATCCGCATCCCACCTCCCCCGCTCCCCGGCATGTACGGTGACACGCGTGACTAGTTCGCATCGCAACAACACTGCGGCACGGGCTCTGGAGGGCCACGCGGGTGACCATGCCGGGGCAGTGTTCGCCAACCACGGCGTCGAGACCATGTGGACGCTCTCCGGCGCGCACGTCTTCCCGCTCTACGACGCCGCGGTTCGTCAGCAGCCCCCGATGCGGCTTGTCGACGTGCGGCACGAGCAGACGGCCGTCTTCGGCGCGGAGGCCACGGCCAAGCTCACCCGACGCCCCGGGCTCGCGGTCCTGACCGCCGGACCGGGCGTCACCAACGGCGTGAGCGGCATCGCGCAGGCGAACTTCAGCGGCGTGCCCCTGCTCGCCGTCGGAGGCCGGGCCCCGCAGTTCCGATGGGGCACGGGCGCGTTGCAGGAGCTCGACCACCCGCCGATCCTGGCTTCGGTCACCAAGCGTTCGGTCACCGCCCACACCACCGCGGACGTGGCCGGGGTGCTCGACGATGCGCTGCGCGTGGCGAACACGCCGCACCGCGGTCCGGTGTTCGTCGACGTGCCCATGGACGAGCTCTACAGCCGCGCCGAGGTGGAGATCCCGGGCGTGACGCCGCCGGTGAAGGCCGGGCCTGATCCGGACGCCGTCACCGCGGTGGCGGCCTTGCTCGCGTCGGCCCACCAACCGGTCCTGGTCCTGGGTTCCGACGTCTGGATGGACGGCGCCGAGGAGGCCGCGGTGCGGTTCGCCGAAGAGACGGGCATTCCCGTGGTCGCCAACGGCATGGGCCGCGGCGTCCTCCGCCGCGGCCACCACCTGCTCGTCACGCGGGCGCGCTCGGCCGCGTTCAAGCGGGCGGACCTCGTGGTCGTCGCCGGGACACCTCTGGACTTCCGGCTGGCGTTCGGCGTGTTCGGCGGCGACTCTGGTGCGCCAGCCCAGGTCGTCCACCTGGCTGACTCAGCCGGCCAGCTGGCAGGCCATGTGGAGCTAGCCGCAGCCGTGGCCGGCGACCTGACCCTGGTCTTCGACGGGCTGCGCGTGGCGTACGAGGCGGAGCTTCGGCACACCTCCCACGACGACTGGGCCGCCGAGCTGCGCGCCGGTGTAGCGGCGGCCGTCGAGCGCGACGCGCCACTTCTCGCCGCCGATGCCGATCCGATCCATCCGGCGCGGATCTACGGCGAACTGCTGCCGCGACTCGCCGGCGACGCCGTCGTGATCGGTGACGGCGGCGACTTCGTGTCCTGGGCCGGCAAGTTCGTCGAGCCTGGACGGCCCGGTTGCTGGCTGGATCCTGGACCGTTCGGATGCCTGGGCGCCGGCGCGGGTGCCGCTGCGGCCGCTCGACTGGCCCGACCGTCGAGCCAGGTCGTCCTGCTCTACGGCGACGGCGCCGCGGGCCTGTCGCTGATGGACGTCGACACGCTGGTCCGCCACCGGCTGCCCGTCGTCATCGTGGTCGGCAACAACGGCGCGTGGGGGCTGGAGAAGCACCCGATGCGGTTCCTCTACGGCTATGACGTCGCCACCGACCTTCGCCAGGAGACCGGCTACGACGCGATCGTGCAGGCGCTCGGTGGGGCTGGCGAGACGGTGATCCGCCCGGACGAGATCGGCCCGGCCCTACGCCGCGCCTTCGACGCCAACCTGCCCTACCTGGTCAACGTCCACTGCGACCCGGCGATCGCCTACCCCCGCTCGACGACTGGCGTCTGACCCTCGGTCACCGCGGCGTGTGGCGGAAGGCGGACCGGTACGCCTGCGGGGTGGTGCCGAGACGCCTGGCGAAGTGGTGGCGCAGCACGCTCGCAGTGCCGAAGCCGCACCGTGAGGCGACGGCCTCGATCGGGTCGTCGCCCTCCTCGAGCAGTCTCTGCGCGGCCGAGACCCGCTGCGCGAGCAACCAGTCGTACGGCGTCGTTCCCGTCTCGGCCCGGAACCTGCGGGCGAAGGTACGTGGCGACATGTTCGCCAGCCTGGCGAGCGACTCGACGGTCAACTCCTCGTCCAGATGGCCGGCCATGTAGTCGAGGACGCCGGACAGGGTCTGCACCCCCGCCGGACGGATCGGCGCCTCGACGAACTGGGCCTGACCGCCGTCGCGGTGCGGCGGCACGACCATGCGGCGGGCCACGGCGGACGCGACCGCGGCGCCGTACTCCTTGCGCCACAGGTGCAAGCATGCGTCAAGGCCGGCGGCCGAGCCGGCGCTGGTGATCACCGGGTCGTCGTCGACGTAGAGGACGTCGCAGTCGACCTTGGCCAGCGGGTAGCGCGCCGCGAGCTCGTCGGCGAACCGCCAGTGCGTTGTGCAGCGGCGGCCGTCGAGCAGGCCGGCTGCGGCCAGCACGAACGCTCCCGAGCACACCGACAGGACCCTGGCGCCCCGCTCGACGGCAGCGCGCAGCGCGTCCAGGGCTGCCTCGGAGTACCGCCCGTCCCGCGGCATAGCGGGTACGCCGATCAGATCGGCCTCGGCGAGCCGATCGAGGCCGTGGTCGACAACGAGCCCGAACCCCGCCGAGGTCTCGACCTGCCCGGGCGTCACCCCGCACACCGCGAAGTCCAGCCGAGGCAGTCCCTGCTCGGAACGGTCCACGCCGAAGGCCTCACACAGCACACCAAGCTCGAAGGGCGCGACCCCGTCGAGCGTGATCGCAGCCACATTTCGGAGCATCTCAACAGTATGCCACACGCGTTGGCAGGATATCGATGGACTATGACAGTCCTGCCACTGTTGGCAGGATGTCTTTGGATGCAGACTTCCAGTCATGACCACCTTCCTGATGGCGGCATTCGTCCTCATCGTCGTCGTCGCCGCCGCGGCCTGGGCGCGGACGGACCGCATCCGCATCCCCGACCGCGGCCGGTACCCCCGCACCTCTCGGCTCTGGTCCTAGATCACCTGGCCCCGGCCGCCCGTGTCGCGCTCGCTACGCTGCCGGCGTGGCCCGGGCAGCGACGTTCGTCGTACGGCCGGTGGGCACGTCCGAGCTCGCCCAGGCCGGCGCCGTCACCGAAGCGTCCTACCGTGTCTTCTACCAGGACCTCGGCCCCTGGGCAGAGGTGTTTCCGTCGTACGCACCCCAGCTCCGTGACGTCGCCCGGCGGGCCGACGAAGCGGAGGTCCTGGTCGCGGTCGCGCGCGGCGGCGACCTCATCGGCACCGTGACGTTCTGCCGGGCCGGCAGCCCGTGGCAGGAGATCGCCGCCGAGGGCGAGGCTGAGTTGCGCATGCTCGCCGTCCTGCCGGCCTTACAACGGCTCGGCGTCGGCCGCGCCCTGACCCAGGCCTGCATCGACCGCGCACGGCTGCTGGGTTCTCGTGCCCTCGTGCTCTCGACACCGGCCCTGGCGACGCCGCCGCAGCGGCTGTACGAGGGCCTGGGCTTCCGCCGGGTCCCGCTACGGGACTGGAAGCCCGAACCAGGCCTCGGGCTACTCGCCTACGCCAAGGCCCTCAACTGAACCTGGGAGTGAACGGGTGCGTTCGCGTAACGTAAAGGCCCTCGACCGCGGCGAAACGAGTGCAGATGCAGCTGACCCGTAGGACCGCACTGGGTGCGGCCACGATCGCCGCCGTTGCCGCCGCCGTAGCGGTGCTGGCCGTCGTGACCGCGCTGGTTGTCGATCGACCGGAAGCCGACGCGCCGCCGGAGGCGAGGAAGGAACCCGTCGCGGCGATCGTGACGCCGATGCCGAAGGACTTCGCCCATTCCGAGCCGCGACCGGTAGCAGTTCACGCGCGGCTGCTGCCAAACCTGCGCAGCCTCCCGGCCGAGGACCTGTCCATCGAGCTTGTCGACGGCGTGCGCCGGCTGCGCTTCGCGTCGATCATCGCCAACACCGGTGTCGGGCCTGTCGAGACGCTCTCCGACGACGTTCGCTCCTGCCCAGAGGGCCAGCGGCATGCGTCGCAGCTGCTCTACCACGACGCGAACGGCAACGGTGTCTACGAGCGGGACGTCGACGTGGAGAAGACGTCGCGGCTGGCCGGATGCATGGTCTTCCACGCCGAGCACGACCATTGGCATTTCGACGCCGCTGCACGCTACTGGCTCTCGGCGCCGAACTCCCTCACTCCGATAGCCGAGGCCGAGAAGGTCAGCTTCTGCTGGCGCGACAACCGGGAGGTCCCCGCAGAGGCGGATCCGCGTCCGCCCCAGTTCTATGGTGACTGCGAACAGGACACTGTCCAGGGCATTACGCCTGGCTGGGCCGACGTCTACCGGGCATCGCTCCCGGACCAGCATCTCGACCTCCCGGCCGACCTGCCGGACGGGACGTACTGCCTGCACAACGAGGCAGATCCCCTCCAGCTCCTGTTGGAGACCAACGACGACGACAACGCCGCCGTGCTCCCGATGCGCCTCGACGGCACCGCGGTGGCGGCCGGTCCGGAGGGCGCCTGCGGCTAGGCCGCACCGACCCGGTCGAGGAACCTGGCCCGGTCGACCACAACGCGCGTGATCCGGCCGTGGCCTACGGCTCCCCCGTCCGGATCCTCGGCAACGACGGCGAAGCTCAGCAACCGACCGTCGACCGCCACCAGTGAGGCGCGGATGGTGACGCGGGTACCGACCGGGCTCGGGCGGACGTGCTCGAGTCCGACCCGGGTACCGACGCTGGTGGCGCCGGCCGGTAACGCGTCGGCGACCGCGGCGACGGTGGCGGCCTCGGCCAGCGCAAGCAGTCGCGGGGTCGCAAGCACCCGGACGTCACCGGAGCCCAGCGCCGTCGCGGTGTCGTCCTCGCCCACGACGTGAACCAGCTCCGAGCCCAGCCCGGCCGCCAGGGCACTCACGTCACCACCACCAGCACGTCGCCTTCCTGAACGACGTCACCGGGCTGCACCTTGACCTCTGCGACCGTGCCGCCGGCCTCGGACAGCACCGGGATCTCCATCTTCATGGACTCGAGCACGAGCAGCGTCTCGCCCGGTTCGACGGCGTCGCCTTCGGTGACCGCCACCGAGAAGACGTTGGCCACCATCTCGGCGTAGATCTGCTCGGCCACTGCGGTGCGCTCCTCGAGGTCGTCCGGCGGCGTGCACAGGCATTCCACCACGACGGGTCAGGCGGCAATCGGGCACCGTCTTTGGCGTGGCGTGGCCACGGCGGCGCCGACCCGCGCGGGACGATGGGGTCGTGACGCTCGTGCTCCTCGCACTGGCCCTCGGCGTCGCGGTCGGATACGCCCGCGGCGGTGGACTGGCCGGGTTGGCCGGCCTCCGGCTGCGACGTCACCGGCTGTTGCTGACGGCGCTGGGCTTGTACGCACTCGGCGTGCTCGGCGGCTGGATCTGGGACCCGCTGCTGGCGGCGCTGGCCGCAACGGCCTGGCTCACGATCGGTTTCTATGCGTGGGTGAACCGCGATGTCCGCGGCGCCACACTCGTGGCACTCGGGCTCACGGCGAACGGCCTTGTCCTGCTGCTGAACGGCGCGGTCCCGGTCGCTGCCGAGGCAACAGCCCGAGCGGGTGCCGACGTCGGCGAACTGGTCGAGACGGCCGGCCACGAGGCCATCACATCTGCCACGCGTCTGCCCGGGCTGGGCAAGACGGTACCCGTGGCGTTCCCGCCGCGACCGGAGGTGGTCAGCCCGGGCGATGTGGCAGTCGCGGCAGGGCTGGCCCTGACCGTCGTCACCGGCATGACGCGCAGGACCGCCTCCGGGGCGGTTCCGCCGCTCGCGGCGCGTGAGACAATGGCAGCTGAGCCGGAGCCGCAGCGTTCCGCCGCATCCTGATCACCCGCACCACAGAGGAGACCATCGTCATGGGCCGAGCTGCCCGCAAACGCAAGGCGCGCAAGCGCAAGGGCGCCAACCACGGCAAGCGCCCCAACTCCTGACCCGATACGGCCGACGCCCCCACCCGACGCACGGGCTGGGGGCGTCGATCGTGGTCAGACCTCGCTGATCTCGACCCGGATCTCGCGGATCCGGGTGAGGACGCGCTGGCGTAGCTCGTCGGGAGCGTGCTCGCACTGGCAGGAGCGCGCGACCAGGGCCTTAACGACTCGCTCCAGGTCGTACTTGCGCAAGCACGGGGCGCACTCGTCCAGGTGCTCCTCGATGAGCGCGTAGGTAACCCGCTCGTCGCCCATCTCGTGGTCCAGGAACACGTACACGCGATCGAGTACATCGACACAGTCGGTGTCGTGCGGCTCGCCGCAGCTCATCCGCCGACCTCCTTCGCCACGGCCGGTACGAGCCCGCGTTCGCGGGCGTAGTCCTCGAGCAGGCCGCGCAACTGGCGGCGTCCGCGGTGCAGTCGCGACATCACCGTGCCGATGGGCGTCCCCATGATCTCGGCGATGTCCTTGTAAGGGAAGCCCTCGACGTCGGCGAGGTACACGGCGATGCGGAATTCCTCCGGGATCTGCTGCAACGCGTCCTTCACGTCCGAGTCCGGCAGGTGGGACAGCGCCTCCGCCTCGGCCGAGAGCAGGCCCGTCGACGTGTGGGCTTCCGCCCGCGCCATCTGCCAGTCCTCGACCTCCTCGGCGGCACTCTGCTGCGGCTCCCGCTGCTTCTTGCGGTACGAATTGATGAACGTGTTGGTCAGGATCCGGTACAGCCAGGCCTTGAGGTTCGTCCCCTCCTTGAACTGGTGGAACGAGCCATACGCCTTGGCAAAGGTCTCCTGAACCAGGTCCTCCGCATCGCTTGCGTTGCGGGTCATCCGCAATGCAGCGGAGTACAACTGGTCGAGGAACGGCAACGCGTCGCGTTCGAACCGCTGGGCGCGCTGTTCGGTGGTCTCCTGAACGGCCATCGCCCGCGATGGTATCTGTGCGATTGTGACCGGGTTCCGCCACTCCGTCCACCGGGACGGGCTGACGGGCCTGGCCTCCAGGCATCCGGACGTCACGTGTGTGCGGCCTCTTTCGCGGTTGGCTGTCGTCGTACGGCCTGGTCAACGCCCGCTGGCCGGCAGGGCATTCCCGAGCCAGCTCAGCACGGTGCGGACCACCAGCTCCAGCGCCTCGCGCTGGTCGTGGGCCTTCGGCACCGCCATGCCGTGGTCGGCGTGCGGCACGGTGACCAGGTCGAAGTCGCCCGACGGGAACTCCTCCGGCCGGCCGAACGAGTCACGCTCGCCCTGCACCACCAGCGTCGGGACGCCGGCCCCGGTCAACTCCGCCAGCCGCGACCGCTCCGGCCGGCCCGGCGGGTGCAGCGGGAAAGCGAGCGCGACCACCGCGGCCGCACCCACCGCCCGCG
>JBOGDS010000052.1:0-25736 GCA_050743075.1 Jiangellaceae bacterium
GGGCTCGGCTATCGAACCCCGCACGAGGTCCGCAACGAGTACCTAAACCGGCAGCGTGCGGCATGAGTTAACACAAATTCCGCTGTCCGGAAAACGCGGGGCAGGCCATACCTCTGCTGCGGCGGACTCACCATCCAGCTACCCACAGAAAGGTGAGGAGAACCTGATTTCCCGGCCGTGTCGCCAGCGTGTCCCGGTCCGCCGATTGATCCCCACCACCCGGCACGCCTCAGCGTTGGGCACACCGCGCGCGATCAACCGCGCGAACTGCTCACGCTTCTCCGTCTGCGGCGCAACTCCTGGTCGCCCACGAACCATCGCAACTCCCTAACACCTCCGGTGTTGCGACGATGGCTAGAAACCGCCTTGTCTCACGCCGGGTCCGGTCGATCTCGAACCGCATCAGGGCACGCCACTGCGGCGTGACCCGGCGCTGCCACGGGTCGGTACCGAAACGTGCGAGATCTTCCTGGGGGAGGTAGACGCGGCCGCGGTCGAGGTCCTCGCCCACGTCGCGAAGAAAGTTCGGGTCTGTCGGCATGGATGTGGGTCGACTCAGGGATCGGCGGGCCGCTCGTGGGGCAGCGCGTGGGTGATGGGACCGACGGTCAGCATGATGAGAGCGAGGGCGGCCGCGGCGGAGTGGAAGCCGTAGGCGCGGTTGATGATGAGGCGCACCCGGCGGTTGAGCCCTTCGTGCTGCGCGTTGTTGATCCCGAGCCGGATGGCGGCGAGGATGGCGTGCCTGCGTTTGCGGATGGTGTTGGCCAGCGTGACGAAGGGCTTGAGTCCGCTGCGCTGGGCGCGCGAACAGAACCGGTCGAGGAGATGGGCGACGTCGGCGACGTCGAGGTCGCCTGAGAAGATGGCCCGCAGGGCCCCTTCAGGTTGTAGGCCCGCCACAGGTCGCCGCCGCGCCGTGGCAGCCGGCGAAGCGTGACGGCCTGGTCGTCGAGGTTCTCGGGGTTCTTGAGCAGGCACCAGCGCGCCCCCTTGAAGCGCTTCGCCGCGGCCTGGTCGAGGCGGCGCATGTCCTGCCAGGCCTGGCGGCGCACCGTGTCCAGGGCCTTGGTGGCCAGGGCGACCACATGGAACGGGTCGTAGCAGATCACCGCCTTGGTGGCGTGCCCCGGCGCTCTGGCCGACTTCTCGAAGGCGGGGCTCATGTCCATCGACACGGCCCCGATGGCGGCGGAGCGGTCCTCGCCGAGCTCCTCGAAGAACGAGTCGAGGGTCTTGGCGTCCTTGCCCTCCTTGCCCCAAACCACCTGGCCACGGCGGTGATCGGACACCAAGGTGATGTAGCGGTGACGCTTGCGCCAGCTCACCTCGTCCATCCCGATCTCGAAGAGGCCCTCGAGTCGGTGAGGGTCCAGGCCGTCGCCCATCACCGGGGTGATGATCCGTCCCACTGTGTCCCAGTCGATGCGCACCAGCCGGCAGATGGCGGTCTTGTCCATCGTGGTGGCCAGCCAGCCGACGAGGTCCTCGAGATCCCGAGTGTGGTGCGCGCCCGGCCGGGCGAAGGGCACCGCTTCAGTGCGCACGCCATGGGTCGGGCACGACAGGCGACGCAGGCCGGCGCGCACCTCCAGGCGCCACACCCCGAGATCGAGATGCCGCCAGACCGACTCCACCGGGCGGGTGTCGTAGCCGGCGGCGGTCTCGAAGTCACACGCCGGGCACACCAACCGCCCACGGCGCAGCGCCACGGTGACCACCACGGCTTCGTCGGTGAAGTCGACCGTGCGGACCCAGATCCCGGGCAGGCGCAGAAGGCGAGAGAATGCAGCAGTGGCGCGCACGGGTGTCCGTCTCTTGTTTCGGTGGTCAGCACCTCCGAACGTACGGCCCCGTGCGCGCCACCCCGGGCTACCTCAGGCCCCCACCTGACAGCCATGGCGCTCGGCACGCCGAAGTCGACAGAGAGGACACTCCCAGCCCCGCGACGCCGGGCCCGAACGCAGCTGAGGCATCCACGCCGATCTCGCGCCGGGCGTCATCGTCCACGCCAGCCGACCAAAGCGCTTGTGCTGCAAGGTGATTCCACCCACGAGATGGTCACCCGCGCCCACATCCATGCCGGAAGACGCAGAAAGTTCGTGAGCTGGAACGCGATGCCCAGCTGACGGGCGGGCTCGAAGGCGAGCTGCCGGTCGCCGCCGAGAACGGGCAGCATCATCTCGCCGATGACGGCCGCAGAGCCGTCCATGTAGCCGCTCAGGTCCTCCCAGGTCGGGTAGCCGACGGTGGTGCGGTCCAGCGCCATCGAGCGGAGGGACCGGTCGAAGCAGCGGGGGTCCACACCGGTGGCGAGCACGGTCGCCACCACGGCGGCCAGCACCGGGTCGTCGGACCGCCCATCGGCGAGGTCGGCACGAAACCGCCGGCCGAACGCGGCCAGGGCCCGCGCCCGTTCCTCGACCGGCCGCCCGTCGAGGGTGTCCACGAGGTCGTCCGCCAGCCGGCAGAAGGCGTAGATCGCTTGCACGTGCCGGCGAGCCTCGCTGGGCAGGAGCCGCACTGCCGTCGCGTACGTCTTGCCGTGCCGACGGGCGATCTGCGCACACAGGCGGTAGGAGGCGTCGAGGCGGGTCATGCCAGCTCGTCCACGCGGTCGGCCGCCAGCCGTCCCGAGACCAGGACCATGGGGACGCCGACTCCGGGCACCGTGCCGGATCCGACGAACACCAGGCCCGGCACCCGTCGGTCGAGATTGGGCGGCCGGAACGGTCCGGACTGGAAGAACGAATGTGCCAGGGCGAACGGCGTGCCGGCCGCCATTCCGCGGGCCGCCCAGTCGGTCGGGTCGTCGGCCCGCTCGACGACGATCTCGTCCGTGCGGCCGGACAAGTAGCCCCAGTGGCGCAGGAGCGTCGCGAGCCGATCCCCGGTAGCGGCGCGGTCCGTGGCCCAGTCGACCCGGCCGCGAAGGCTCGGCACCGGTTCCAGGACGTAGAGGGTCGAGTGACCCGCCGGCGCCAGGCCGGCGTCGCTCACCGTCGGCACCGTCACCAGGACCGACGGGTCGGGCATCCTGCGGCCGTCGCGCAAGACTGCGTCGAACGCCCCCTTCCAGTCGGCGCCGAAGTGGATGTTGTGGTGCGCCACGGCCTGCTCCGGCATCCCGCGGACCCCGACGTGCCAGAGGAAGGCGGAGGGCGAGTAGGTGGCGCGTCGCAGCGAACGGGGTACCGCCAGGTCGGGCAGCAGCTCGCGGCAGGCGACGGGCAGGTCGGCGTTCACGACGACGGCATCGGCCGTCACCACCTCGCCGTCTGCCAAGAGCACTCCGGCGACGCCGGAGCCGGCCCCAGCGGCTCGGATCACTCGCTGCACCTCGACGCCGTAGCGCAGCGTGGCGCCGCCCTTCTCAGCCGCCGCCGCCAGGGCATGCGGCACGGCGCCCATGCCGCCCTCGGCCGTGTAGACACCGGCGATGCTGTCCATGTAGGTGATCACGGCGAACGCCGCACGGGCCCGGTGGGGCGACATCCCCGCGTACATCGCCTGGAAACCGAACAGCCGGTGCAGCCGCTCGTCGCGGAACGTCGAGGCGAGCGTACCGTGCATGCTCGGCCATGCGCCGAGCCGCAGCAGGCAGAGGGCGGGTCCGGGTGGACGCAGCAGGTCCCACGGCCGGTCGTAGTTGCGGTCGATGAAAGCGGGCATCTCCAGCAGGTACAGCTCCTCCAGCCACGCCGCGAACCGAACGAACGCGTCGGCGTCCCGCGGCCCGCACTCGGCGCGGACCTCCTCGGCCATCGCCTCCCGGCCGCGCCGCACCCGGATGGTCGAGCCGTCGGCGAAGCAGGCACGGTACGCAGGATCCAGCGGCCGGAGAGTCAGCAGGTCTGAGAGCTCCGAGCCGGCTGCCCGGACCGCGTCGGCGAGCAGTCCGGGCATCGTGAGCACGGTCGGGCCCACGTCGAACGTGAAGCCGTCGCGGACGACCTGCGCTGCCCGCCCGCCCGGCTGGTCCTCGCGCTCGATGACCACGACGTCGTGGCCGCGCCCGACCAGGTGGCAGGCGGCCGAGAGGTCGCCCAGACCCGCGCCGACCACCACGACCCGGCGGCGACGGCCCCTCAAAGGTCCCGCCACGCTGCCGCCTCGATCAGGTCCAGCAGACCCGGGACTGCGGCCGGGCGCAGCTCCGGCGAGCTCAGCGCGGCCCGCGACCGCTCGACGGCTGCCTGGATGCGGCGACCGACCTCGTCCCTCGCGCCGGTCGTGACCGCCAGCTCGGTCACCGCGGCGACCTCGGCGTCGGTGAGCTCAGCGTGACCGATCCGGTCGAGCAGCGACGACGCCGAGCTCGGGGCCTGCTGGACGGTCAGGGCTAGCAGCAGGGTCGCCTTGCCCTCGCGAAGGTCGTCGCCGGCCGGCTTGCCGGTGACTGCGGGATCGCCGAAGACGCCCAGCAGGTCGTCCCGCAGCTGGAACGCCTCGCCGAGCGGCTCCCCGACGGCGGTGTACACGGCGCTCATCCGGTCGGCCTGCCCGGCGAGCGCGGCGCCGGTCGCCGCGCCAGCCGTGCCGGGCATGCCGGTCGGCCTGATGCGCGTGGGCCGACGGGCGGCCGCGGCGGGTCGGCGACCCGTCCATGACGTCGTCGTGGACCAGCGCGAAGGTGTGCAGCAGTTCCACGGCCGCTCCCAGGCGCGCGACGTCCGGCCCGGGTGTTAGGCCGCATGCCCCCAGATAGCCCCAGTGGCAGAAGGCCGGGCGCAGGCGCTTGCCGCCCGCAGTGACGACGCGGCGCACGTCGTCGACGAGCGCGCGCGCCTCGGGGAGGCCGTCCCACCGGCGTTCCTCGACGGTGAGGAGTTGGTCGAGAAGGCGCTCGGTCGCTCGGACGGCGGACGCGGTGTCCTGCCTCGGCATCGCGGGCGACAGGACGGTCATGGCGCGCTCCTCCGAGATTTAGTACTAAAATTCTCCCATGCATGTTGGCCGGGTGCTCCTGGTGGAGCCGAGAGGGTTCTGCGCCGGCGTCGAGACCGCCGTCAGCGCGCTCGCCTGGCTCGTCGCGCTCGAGCCGGGGCCGGTGTACTGCCTGAACGAGATCGTCCACAACGACGACGTGGCAGCGCGGTTCCGCCGGCTCGGGGTGATCTTCGTCGGAGATCTCGACGACGTCCCGGCCGGCACCTCGCTCGTGCTCAGCGCGCATGGAACCGCCCCGCGAACCGCGGCGGCAGCTACCCTCCGGGCCGCTGTGCTGGTCGATGCGGTGTGCCCGCTGGTGACGAAGGTGCACCGTGAGATCGCGCAACGAGTCCGCGACGGCTACACCGTGCTCTACGCCGGGCGATCCGGGCACGACGAGTCCACGGGCGCGCTCGGCGTCGCTCCCGGCTCGACCCTGCTGGTCGAGGATCCGGTCGCCGCCGCGGCCGCCGCCGACGATCTGGACGGACGGCCGGTCGCGTTCGTGTCCCAGACGACCCTGCTGGTGGAGGAGGTGGCCGCGATGGAAGGCGCGATCCGCGCTCGCCGGACCGACGTCTGGGCGCCCACCCGATCCGACCTGTGCTTCGCGACCACCAACCGTCAACACGCCGTGCGCCAGGTGGCGGACCGGGCCGACGCGGTCGTCGTGGTGGGATCGGCCAGCTCGTCCAACACCGCGTCGCTGGAGCGAGCCGCGCGTGATGCGGGGTGTGCCATCGAGTGGGTCATCGCGGACGTCGTCGACCGCCTGGCGCCGCGCGACGGGGTCACGACGGTGCGAGTGAGCGCCGAGGACGAAGGCTTCGCGTTGCCGCGCGCGCTGCGCCGCCTCCTCGACGACGCCCTCGCGGCCGGCAACCTGCCCGCCCCGCTCGCCGAGCTTTCGAGCCGGCCCGCGGGCGAGGTACCGGCGGCGCTGCTGCTGGACGCGGTCGAACGGGCTGCGGTCCGGTGAACGTGCTGGTGCCGTTCCTCGAGCACGGCTTCGAGGTCATGGTCCGCTCCCGGCTGCGGGGCGTCTGGGTGCGCGGGGAGCCGCCGGTCGGTCCCGCCGTCTGGGCAGCCAACCACCACAGCTGGTGGGACCCGTTCGTGGCGCATGTCCTCGTCACCCGCGCGGGCCGGCGGGCCGCCCTGGTGATGGACGACGCAACCTGGCGCGGTTCGGCTTCCTTCGACAGCTCGGCGTGGTGGCGTCCGGCCGGGTACTGGTGATCTTTCCCGAAGCTGAGCTCCGCCCGCCCGGCTCGCTGGGCGAACTCGGCCGCGGTGCCGCGTGGCTCGCGGCCCGCGGTGGAGCACAGCTGCTGGCGGTCTCGGTGCGGGTCGCCGCCCGGGGGCACGAAGCACCAGAGGCATACGTCGACGTCGTCCCCGTCGAGCTCGACGGCGACCACGTCGACGGCACCGCCAGGCTCGCTGACACGCTGACCGCGACGCTGGCCGACCTCGACGCCAAGCTCCTGAAGGAAGATCCACGTCGGCCGCTTCCCGGCTTCCGCCAGGTCGTCCGCGGCCGCCGCAGCTGGGACGAGAGGCTGCAACGCCTGCCCGCCCCTGGCCGACGATGATCGCAGCGCGTTTTTCGGCACGTGCCGTGCTGGGCTTCGTCGCCCTCAAGTGCGCGGTGTTGGCGCTCAACACCGCGACGTTTCCGACGTTGACGGCCACGCGCGCGGCGCGCCCGACCGGCCGTCTCGGGACGCGTGTCTCGTTGCTGGTGCCCGCCCGCGACGAGGAGCGCAACCTGCGTCGGACGCTGCCGGGGCTGCTCGCCCAACCCGCGGACGAGATCCTCGTGCTCGACGACCGCTCGCGCGACGCCACGGCGCGTGTCGTGGCCGAACTGGCCGGCACCGATGCGCGGGTGAGGGTGCTGTCCGGTGCCCCGCTTCCTCCCGGGTGGGTCGGGAAGACCTGGGCGTGCCACCAGCTGGCGGCGGCCGCGACGGGTGACGTGCTGGTCTTCTGCGACGCCGACGTCACGCTGGCACCCGGAGCCCTCCGCAGCTTGCTCGCCGAGGCCGAGCACCAGCAGGCCGACGTCTTCTCGGTGTTCCCGCGGCAGGCCACCGAGACCCTCGCAGAACGGCTGATCGTGCCACTGATCGACGACGTTCTGCTGTGCTTCCTGCCGCACGGCCTGCTCCGGCGGCCGATTCCGGCAGCTGCCACTGCGAACGGGCAGCTCCTGGCGTTCCACCGGGCGGCCTACGACAAGCTCGACGGGAATCGCGGTGTCCGCGCGGCCATCGTCGAGGACGTCCGGCTGGCCCGGCAGGCCCGGCGGCTCGGCCTGCGACTGGGGCTGGCGCTCGGCGGGGACATGGTCTGCGCGCGGATGTACGAGGGTTACCGCTCGACGGTGGCCGGATTCGGCAAGAGCCTGCTCGCGGCACACGGCGGTTCCGGGCCGGTGCTGGCCGGCGGCGCCGGCTGGCACCTGCTCGCGTACACGGCACCGTGGTTCCGGTTGGGCCGCGACCCGGTCTGGACGGCGGCGGCCGTGCTCGGCGTCCTCGAGCGGATACTCCTCAATGCGAAGACCGGTCGGCGGGCCTGGTGGGAGGCGGCACTCGTCCCGGCGACGCCGGTGGCCGCATTGCCGCTCTACGCTCGGGCGTTGCTGCTGCCACCCATCTGGAAGGGGCGTACGTACGCGTGACCCGACCGTTCCCGACGCCGCGGGGGTGAGCCGCTGGTCGGACATCTGGGCCGCTGGGGCCTCCGACCGCTCCCGCTGCTCGATGAGGGTGCGGCCCTGGGCCCGCTCTTCGAGCTGGCGCTGTGGCGGCGCGCGGTCGTCGGCTTCCGGCCGGAGTGGAATCGGCTGGTCCTGCGCGACCTGGAGACGTTCCGCAGCAGGGGAAGTCTCAGCGCCCTGACGCCGTACCTGGCCGGCGGCGTGGTGCTGAGCGACGCGCCCGACCACCGCGAGCGTCGTCGGGTGCTGAACCCCCACGTCCACACCAAGGCCCTCGGCCCGCAGCGCGAGCGGCTCACCGAGATCGTCGCCGAGATGATGCCGGTGGGCCGCTTCGACGCCATCGCCTGGTCGGCCGCGACGGTCCGCACGATGCTCAACGAGGTCTTCTTCGGCGGCCGGCTCAGCGAGACCCTGTTGGCGTCGTTCCTGCGGCCATTGCATGGTGCGGTGCCGCGCCCGTTCCTGCCCCGGCCGGTGCTGTTCCGCCGCATGGACCGTGCCATCGACCGAGCGGTAAGCGACCCGCAGCCCGAAACGCTGGCCGCTGGGTCACGTCCCGAATGTCGGCGAAGAGATCCGCGTCGCGCTCGCCGCCGGCTACGACACGACGGCGCACGCGCTGGCGTGGGCATTGTGGCACCTGGCCGAGTCGCCGCCGTGGCGCGACCGGGACGTCCTGCCACAGGTGATCGACGAGATCCTGCGGCTCTACCCCTCCGGCTGGCTGGGCAGTAGGGTCACGGCGCGGTCCGTGTCCGTCGGCGACCGCGAGATCCCGGCCCGCACCCTCGTCCTCTACAGCCCGTACCTCACCCATCGTGATCCCGGCCTGTGGAAGGAGCCGCTTCGGTTCCGCCCCGACCGCTTCGACGACCCGAGGCCGGCCTGGGGATATCTCCCGTTCGGCGCGGGGGAGCGAACGTGCCTGGGCGCGCACGTCGCGCGCCTCGTGCTGCGGACCGCGCTGGAACCGTTCTGCGCCGGCGGGCTGAGAGCCGTATCCGGCGACCCCACCCCCAGGGCGGGCCTGACCCTGCGTCCAACCGGCGCGCTCGTGATCGAGCGGGCAGCGCCCTCACGTCCGGTGGGTCGGGCGGCCGCTCAGGCGACCGCGAGCGTGCCTCGGACGACGCTGTCGCCGGAGTGTGCGGGGTCCCCGTCGAACGGTTCCACCGATACGTCGACGACCGGGAACGCCTCGAGGTCGAGGCCGGCGGGCACGGCGAACGTCGCGGAGTCTCCGCTCAGCACGCCCAGTGAGACCAGCCGGGACGCGTCGGGCGCAAGCAGCCACACCTCGAGATAGGCGTCGGGAGGCGACGCGGAATCCAGGCTGATCGTCAGCTCGCGGTCATCGCCGGCCGCGACGATCGAGGCGGTCCCGTTTGCCTCCAGGTCGGCCACCGGGTCGAGTGTCGCCGTCGCAATGACCGGTCTGTCGACGCCGTCATCGCCGGTCGTGAGCGCCTGGCCTACCAGCACCGCGGCGCCGCCGGCCACGACCCCGGCCGCGGCGGCGGCCAGGACCCATGAGGCGCGCTGTCTGCCCGGCCCGGCCGGTGCTGGTACCTGTGCTGGGACGGCCACGTGACCCTCCGGGCGCGTGTGCTCGGCCTCCAGCAGCGTCTGTGGGTCCACCCCGGTGGCGGCGGCGATCCGGCCCCAGACCGGAGCCGGCGGTGCCACCAGCACGTCGTCGCCACCGAGGCTTCGCCCGAGCCCGACGACGCCGCGCAACGAGGCGATCTCCGCCGAACAGTCCGGACACGAGTCGAGGTGGGCGGCCGCGGCCGTCGGCAGCAGTTCACCGAGTGCGTGCAGAGCAAGGAGCTCCGGGTCAACGTGCGACACCGTCCACCTCCAATCTGCTGCGCAAGCGGCCCAACGACCGCCGGATGTGGCTCTTGACGGTGCCGAGCGGCAGCCGGAGCGAGTCCGCGATCTCGGTATGGGTGAGCCCCTGGTAGAAGGCGAGCTGCATGATCTGCCGCTGCGGCTCGCCCAGCCGGGCGAGCTCGTCGGCCAGCACCACCCGATCGGCCAGCTCCTCGGCGGGCGACGTCACAGGGACCTCGTGCACGGCCGCGGCCCGGGCGGCCACTATGCGCTCGCGTTCTCGCGCCGCCCACGAGTCGGCGACCTTGTGCCTGATGATCCCGAGCAGCCAGCCAGCGAGGCTTCCGGCGGAGACGTCGTATCTCTGCCGACTCTTCCAGGCGGCGACGAACACGTGCTGGGTGATGTCGGCGGCCTCGTCGGCGTCCCCTACGGCACGCAGGGCGACAGTGTGAACGAGTGGCCCGAACCGCTTGTACGCCAGGGCCAGGGCGACCTCCTCACCGCCGGCGAAGGAAGCGGCCAACTCGTCATCGGCGGATCTGCCGCCGCGGGCGTGGCGTCCGTCCACCGCCGCCTCAGGCTGGGACGGCGGTGACGATGATGTTCTCCTCGTATCCACCACGGCTGCGGTCGAACGTGCCACCACAGGTGACCAGGACGACCTGCTCGTTCCCGACGCGGCGGAACAGCTCCTCGACCGGCAGTGCGGCCTTGGGGAGACTCTGCACGCGGACGACCCTATACGGGACAGCTGAGCCGCCAGCCGTGTGCACGACGACCTCATCACTCACCTCGGCCCCCCGTAACCGGGCCAGCTGCCCGATCCCGTACCGGCGCGAGTCGACGTGACCGCCGAGCACGACCGATCCGGAGTCTTCTCGAGGAGTTGAGCCGTAGCGGTACCAGCCCACGACGTCCGGATCGGCCGGCAGCTCCATCTGGCCGTCGGCGGCCACACCCACCGGTACCACCACCGCATCGATGCGAGCCCCGGCCACGACGACCCGTACGGGTGGGTCGACCGTCGGGGCCGGCGGCGGTGTGGCGAAGGCGCGGCCCACGGCGACGGGTCCGTCGGTCAGGTGGCTGGCCGAACCCGTCTCCGACGCCACCGATGGGGTGACCGCCGATTGGGCGGAGGGCGTGGGGTCGTCGGACACGCTCTCGCCCCGGAGGAAGCTCGCGGCCAGCGTCGCGAGCGCCATGGCAGACGCCGCGAGTGCCGCTGCCGCGAGCCCCGTGGCCCTGTTTCGGGTCAGTGCCGAGCCCCCGCGGTGGCGCGGCGACGAACCACGATCAGCGAGCCGGCGATGGCCCCTGCGCTGAGGGCGCCGGCCAACCACCACCAGGCGGCTGCGTTCGACTCGTCGACCAGACCGGCCTCGCCGCCCGGCACGCCACTGGGCGGGCCGTGCAGTCCGTCGATGGTCTGGACGGCCAGCTCAAGGTTCTCATCGGCGGCACTGCCCCAGGCATAGACGATGGTGCTGGTGCCCTCCGCCAGGTTCAGGTCTGCCGGCCCGAGTGCCACCGTGTCGGTGCCTGCCAGTACGACGTCGGCCGAGATCGTGCCGGCCGCCACATCGGCGCTCGCCTCGTTCGGGTTGGTCAGCCCCTCGAACGTCGGGGTCTCGTTCACCCGGACGTCCACAGCCGGCGCCGCGGCGACGTGCCGCGCCGTCACCCGGGCGCTGCCGGCCTCGAGCTGCGAGGTGTCGTTGACGAAGACCGTCGCCGTCGAATCGCCGGTCTCGGTGAGGTGGGCGACGATGGTGGCATTCGCCCCCGCCGGCACCTCGACGCCGGCCGCCTCGATGGCCGGGTCGCCGTCCGGGCCCTCGCCATCGGCGAAGATCGCGATGTCGTACGTGCCCGCCGGGAGCGAGAGCGGGTCGGTGAGCGTGCCGGGCGCGAAGTCGGGGATGAGCTCCTCGCCGTTCGCGTAGACGTCGACGGTCAGCCCAGGAACTCCGTGGAGCACGGAGACCGTGGCTTCGGACTGGGTGGCGCCGGCGCTGCCCGCAGTGGCCAGGACGAGCGGTACCGCGGCCACGACGGCAGCGGAGATGCTTCGTCGCATCGGGTGTTCCTCCTTCAGGGACGGGAACGTGCTTGCCTCCTTCTTCGGCTCAGAGGGGCCCGCTGGATGCAGACCAGTTCACCTCGACGCCCCACGGCGCCGCGCTCCCTCAGTGGCCGCGGAAGGCTTCCTCGAGCCACCAAGAGCCGCGCGGCGTGGCGACCTTCGCGTCCACCAGCAGGGCTCGGTCGCGCGGGCCGTCCACCCAGTCCTGGACGACGGCGAGGTCGGCCGGCGCTTGCACCGTCACGGCCGAGAGCCCGTAGCCGGCACCAACCGCGGCGATGTCGGTCGCCGGGAACGTCACGGTGTCGAGAGGCTGCCCGTCGGCGAAGTGGTGCACCTCGGCGCCATACGCGGAGTCGTTGTAGACGATCACGAGCATCGGCAGGCCGAGGCGGCGGACGGTGTCCAGCTCGGCCGCCGCCATCAGGGCGCCGCCGTCGCCGAGTGCGGCGACGGGCAGCCGATCCGGCCGGGCGAGCGCGGCTCCGATCGCGGTCGCGAGACCGAGGCCGATCGACTGGAACGCCTGGGTGAAGCAGAAGCCGAACTCGTCCGGAACCGAGAGGAACGCGCTCGGATACCCCATGAAGTTGCCGGAGTCCACGGCCACGACCCGCTCGCGCGGCAGCATGTCGTCCAGCGCGATGGTCAGCGTCCGGGGGTCGATCGTGCGGTCGTTGCCCCAGTCGTCGTACGGTACGTCCCGCCAGCGGATCTCGCGGTCGATCCGTGCGCGCAGCACGTCGTCGCGGTAGCCCGCTTGTCCGCGGCCGCTCAGCGCGCCGGTCACGGCGGCCGCAGTCGCGGCGCTGTCCCCCACGACACCCACGTGCACCGGACGGTGCCTGCCCAGCGCGTCGGCGTCGGTGTCGACCTGCGCGACGCGTGTGGCCGGGCCGATCAGGCGGCCGTGCCGCATCGTCCACATGTTCAGGGCGCAGCCGAAGCCCACGATCACGTCGGCGTCGGTGATCAGTGCGGCCCCCAGCGGGGAGGCGAAGCCGCCGGACACGTCGAGCGACCACGGGCTGCGGTTGAACAGGCCCCTCGCGACGGCCGAGGTCGCGACCAGTGCGCCGCAAGCGTCGGCCAGCGCGAGGATCTCGTCGCCGGCGTGCCGGGCGCCACGCCCGGCGATGAGCACCGGACGCCGTGCGCCGGCCAACAGGTCGGCGAGAGCACTCACGTCGTGCGCGGACGGCTCGCCCTGCGCCGGACGGGCAAACGTCGGCAACACGCCACTGCCGGGCGCCGTGGCGGCCTGTACCTCCAACGGCAGGTTCAGCACCACCGTGCGCCGTTCGTCGCGGGCCAGCTGGAAGGAGCGCGCCGCCTCGGCCACGGCGATTTCGGCCGACGTGATCCGCGCCGGCTCTGCGCCGACGGCGACGGCGAGAGCAGCCTGGTCGATGGCGAAGTTCGACGTCGGCGCGTTCGCCTCGGCGGCGAGCACCAGCAGCGGCGTGCGGCTCTTGGCGGCCTCCGCGATCCCGGTCATCGCGTTGGTCAGCCCGCACCCCTGGTGCACCGTGAGCACCGCCACCTGGCCGCTCATCCGCGCATAGGCGTCGGCCATCGTGGCGGCGCCGCCCTCGTGCCGGGCAGCGACGTAGCGTGCGCCGCCCGCGATGAGCGCGTTCGTCACGTCGAAGTTGCCGCTCCCCACGACGCCGAACGCCTGCCGGACGCCGAGTGAGGCCAGCGCCCGCCCGACAGCCTCCGAGACGTGCACAGCGTCAGCGCCCGACCAGCGCCAGCACCCGGGCCGGGCTGCCCGAACCGCCCACGATGGGCAGGGGAGCAGCCACGACGACGGCGCCGGTCGGCGGTAGCAGGGAGAGGTTCTGCAGCTGGGTCAGCCCGTACTTGCCCGCGCCGAGCAGGAACGTGTGGCACGGGAATGCGGGGTCGAACGAGTGGGCCGCGCCGGCGTCCGTCCCCACGGTTTCGACGCCGACGCCGATGACAGGCGCCTCGTCGGCCAGCCAGCGGGCGCACTCGACGCTTACGCCCGGAGTGTGCGGGCCGGTCTCGTTCGCGTTGAGGAACTCCGCCTGGTCGTGGCTGCGCGCGTCCCAGCCGGTGCGCAACAGCAGCCAGCCCCCGTCGGGCAGCGGTCCGTTCGCCGACTCCCAGGCGCGCACGTCGTCGACCTCGAGCAGGAAGTCGGGGTCGGCGGCGACCCGGTCGGCGACGTCGAGGACCGCGGCCGGCGCCACCAGCCTGGACGGCGAGATCTGCGAGACGTCGTCCGATTCCTGGCCGGTGACCCAGTGGACCGGTGCGTCCAGGTGGGTGCCGGTGTGCTCGCCGGTGGTGATGTTGTTCCAGTACCAGCCCGGGCCCCGGTCGTCGTAGCGGCTGATCTCCCGCAGCTCGAACCGGTCGGTCTGGCCGAAGGGCTCGGGCAGGACCAGGACCGGCGTCTGCGACGACAGCGGCGCGGTGAGGTCGACGACCTCGATCCGGCCGCTCGAGACGGCGTCCAGCAGGTCGGTGAGCAGGCTCACGTGGTCTCCTTCGGCGGGCGTGGCCGCCATCGTTGGTGACGGGTCCGCCCCGCGGCGGTGTCGCGGATGAGCTCGAGGCGCGGCTTGGGACCGTCGGTACGGGTGGTCTGGGGCTTGCGCCGGCCGGCCGCGAACGGGAGTGGCCAGTCGGCACCACTGCCGGTGTACTCCTGAGCGGCTGCCGCGTGCAAGGTCCACATCGGGTCGTAGAGGTGCGTTCGGCCCAGCGCGACGAGGTCCGCTCTGCCGGCGAGGATCAGCGCGTTCACGTCCTCGGCCGACGAGATCGCCCCGACGGCGATGACGGCGATGTCGACGGTGTTGGCGATCCGGTCGGCGTACGGCGTCTGGAAGCTGCGTCCGTACGCCGGCTTCTCGTCGGACACCACCTGCCCGGTCGAGACGTCGATCGCGTCGGCGCCGTGGTCGGCGAACGCCTTCGCCACTGCGACCGCGTCGTCGGCGTCCATCCCGCCGGGGTACCAGTCGGTGGCCGAGATGCGTACGGACATCGGCTTGGTGGCCGGCCAGACCGTACGCAGCGCGTCGAACACCTCCAGCGGGTACCGCAGCCGGTTCGCCAGCGAGCCGCTGTAGCCGTCGGTGCGGTGGTTGGTCAGTGGCGACAGGAAGCTCGACAGCAGGTAGCCGTGCGCGCAATGCAGCTCCAGCAGGTCGAAGCCGGCGTCGGCCGCCCGGTGGGCGCAGGCGACGAACTCGTCGCGGATCGTGTGCATCGCGTCGACGTCGAGCTGCTGCGGGACCTGGTTGGCGGGGGAGTACGCCAGCGGCGATGGCGCGACGACCGGCCAGTTCCCATCGGGCAGCGGCTCGTCCATACCCTCCCACATCAGCTTGGTCGAGCCCTTGCGTCCGGAGTGCCCGAGCTGGGCGCCGATCGCGGCCGTCGTCCGCGCGTGGACGAAGTCGACGATCCGTGTCCAGGCGGCGCCCTGCTCGTCGGTGTAGAGCCCGGTGCAGCCGGGCGTGATGCGCCCGGTCGGTGAGACGCACACCATCTCGGTCATCACCAGGCCGGCGCCGCCCAGCGCCTTGCTCCCGAGGTGCACCAGGTGGAAGTCGGTCGGGTCGCCGTCGCGCGCGGAGTACATGTCCATCGCCGAGACGACGACGCGGTTCTTCAGCCGCAGGCCGCGCAGCCGGAACGGCTGGAACATCGGGGGGCGGGCCACGGCCGGCGGCGAGGCGACGCCGCGCGCGACCTCGTGGCGCGCGAACCACTCGTCGGCGGCGGCCACGAACTCCGGGTCGCGCAGCCGAAGGTTGTCGTAGGTGACCCGGCGCGAGCGGGTGAGGATGTTGAACGCGAAGCGCGCCGGGTCCTGGTGCGTGTACTGGCCCAGATTCTCGAACCACTCCAGGCTGGCCTGGGCGGCCCGCTGGGTGGAGACGACGACCGGGCGGCGCTCAGCCTCGTACGCGGCGAGCGCGGCGTCGACCTCCTCGTTCTCGTGCAGCGACGCAGCCAGCGCCAGCGCGTCCTCCATCGCGAGCTTGGTGCCCGAGCCGATGGAGAAGTGTGCGGTGTGCGCGGCGTCGCCCAGCAGGACGACGTTGCCGTGTCGCCAGCTCGCGTTTCGGATCGTCGCGAACTGCAGCCAGCGGGAGTTGTTCGCGTAGACGTTGTGGCCACCCAGCACGTGCGCGAACAGCTCGCGGATCTTCTTGATCGCCTCGTCGTCGCTCTCGCCGGGCTGGAAGGCCTGGTCCTCGGTCGCGTCGAAGCCGGCGGCCCGCCAGACGTCGTCGGCCATCTCGACGATGAACGTGCTGCCGGTGGCGTCGTACGGATAGCCGTGGATCTGCATGACGCCGTACGGCGTTTGCTCGATGTGGAACGTGAACGCGTCGAACACCAGGTCGGTGCCGAGCCACATGTAGCGGCAGCGGCGGCGATCGAGCTGCGGGCCGAACGAGCCGGCGTAGCGGGCGCGGACGGCGGAGTTGGTGCCGTCGCCGGCGACGACCAGGTCGTGCGTCGCCGCGAGGTCGTCGACGTCGGGGGCCTCCGCGCGGAAGCGAATCCGCACGCCGAGCGCCGCGCACCGGTCCTGCAGGATGTTCAGCAGCCGGCGCCGGCTCATCGCGGCGAAGCCGTGCCCGCCGCTGGTGACGACCTGACCGCGGTAGTGGACGTCGATGTCGTCCCAGCGGGCGAACCCGCGCTGCATGGCCCGGTGGATTTCAGCGTCGGCATGCTCGATGCCGCCGAGCGTCTCGTCGGAGAAGACCACGCCGAAGCCGAACGTGTCGTCGGGCGCGTTTCGCTCCCAGACGGTGATCTCGCGCGCCGGGTCCAGGCGCTTGGCCAGCGCGGCGAAGTAGAGCCCGCCGGGACCGCCGCCGACGACTGCGATGCGCATGCGACACCTTCTTCAGGCCATATGCTGGCTGTGTTACGACAGTAACAGTGACGCTATTCCGTTCGGGCCACCGATCGTGGAGGTTCTCGTAGCCATGAGCCCGTTCCGCGGTTCGGTCCCGTTCACCGAGGACTGGAAGCACTTCCGGTTCGCTCGCGACGGCAGCGTGGCGACGCTGACCTTCGACCGCCCGGACAAGCTCAACGCGCTCACATTCGAGGCCTACGCCGACCTGCGCGACCTGCTCGCCGAGCTGCCGCACCGCGGCGACACCAGGGTGCTCCTTCTGCGCGGCGAGGGACGCTCCTTCTGCTCCGGCGGGGATGTCAACGAGATCATCGGCGCGACGCTGCAGATGGGCCCCGACGAGCTGCTGGCCTTCACCCGGATGACTGGCGACGTGGTCAAGGCGATGCGGGAGTGCCCCCTTCCGATCATCGCGGCGGTCCACGGCACGGCGGCAGGTGCCGGTTCGGTGATCGCGCTGGCCGCCGACTTCCGGGTGGTCGCGCGGTCGGCTCGGTTCGCGTTCCTGTTCACCAAGGTCGGCCTGGCCGGTGCCGACATGGGTGCGGCCTACCTGCTGCCGCGGCTGGTCGGGCTGGGCCGGGCCACCCAGCTGCTGATGCTGGGCGACACCGTGGCGGCCGCCGACGCCGAGCGCTACGGACTGGTCAGCGAGCTGGTCGACGACGACGCGCTCGACGCCTCGGCGCAGGAGCTGGCGCAGCGGCTGGCTGCGGGTCCCACGCAGGCGTATGCGCAGACCAAGGCCCTGCTGACCCGCGAACTGGACATGGGGCTGTCAGCGGCCGTCGAGCTGGAGGCGCAGACGCAGGCGCTGCTGATGAAGGGCGCCGACTACCGCGAGTTCCATGCGGCGTTCACCGAGAAGCGCCCGCCGACGTGGCAGGGCCGCTGATGCCCGCCTTCGACCTCAGCGCCGAGCAGCGGGAGCTCATGGAGTGGGTCCGCTCGGTCGCCGCGGCCCGGCTGGTTCCTCTCGCGGAAGCTGCCGAGCACGGCGCGGTCAACCGCGAGCTGCTCAAGGCGATCGGGGACCTGGGGCTACTGGCCCGGCTGTTTCCCGGGGTCGCCGACGACACCCCCACCCGGGAGGCGGCGGCGACGGACCTGTGCCTGCTGCGCGAGTCGCTGGCGACCGTGTCGACCGAGGCCGAGACCGCGCTCGCGCTGCAGGGGCTGGGTACGTACCCGGTGCTGCAGTCGGGGTCGGCCGAGCAGGTCGCACGCTGGGTTCCGGCCGTGGCGGCCGGTGACGCGGTGGCCGCGTTCGCCCTCACGGAGCCGGCCGCCGGTTCGGACGCGGGCGCGCTGCGCCTGGCCGCCGAGCCCGACGGCGCCGGGTGGCGGCTGTCCGGGGAGAAGGCCTGGATCTCCAATGCTCCAGACGCCGACGTCTACACCGTCTTCGCCCGGACGACGCCCGACGTGCGGTCGCGAGGGGTCAGCGCGTTCGTCGTGCCGGGCGACCGGCCGGGCCTGTCCGGCGAGCACCTGGACATGGTCGCGCCGCACCCGATCGGGACGCTGGTCTTCGACGGGGTACGGGTCGAGCCCGGCGAGCTGCTCGGGGAGGTCGACCGCGGCTTCGCGGTCGCCATGCGCACGCTCGACCTGTTCCGGCCAAGCGTGGGCGCGTTCGCCGTCGGCATGGCGCAGGCAGCCCTGGACGCGGCAGTGGCTCATGGCGGCGAGCGGGAGGCGTTCGGCGCGCCGCTGAGGGACATGCAGTCGGTGTCGCACGCGCTGGCCGAGATGGCGACCCGCATCGACGCCGCGCGGCTGCTGGTCTACCGGGCAGCTGCGGCCGTCGACGCCGGAGCCGCGGGAGTGGCCACGACGTCGGCGATGGCGAAGCTGTTCGCGACCGAGACCGCCCAGTACGTCGTCGACGCCGCGATCCAGATCCACGGCGCGCGGGCCCTGCAGCGGGGTCACCTGCTCGAGCACCTCTACCGGGCCGTCCGCTCGCCGCGGATCTACGAGGGCGCGTCCGAGGTCCAGCGCTCGATCATCGCCCGCGAGCTGTACCGCGGTCGCCCCTGATCCGCCGCTGGTCACGTCTGCCTGAGCAGATGCAGCGCGGCGCGTGGCGACCGGACCTGGACCGCCAGATCGGCTGCCAGCAGAGCCGCATCGCCGGAGATGATCGCGTCGGCGCGGGCGTCGACAGCGAGCGCGACCAGGTCATCGTCCTTCGGATCGCGCGTTCGCGTCGTGACGCCCACCGGGTCCGGGTGGCTGTGCGCGCGCACGCGAACGGTGTCGCAGTAGGGGATGGCGTTGTCCGGCAAAAGTGGCGACGGAGCTTGCGATGCAGCAGGGCACGCCGAAACTCGCCGATGAGACGCGGGCAGCTCACGGCGACGAGCGCCGAGTCGTCCACCAGGTCGACGAGTTGTCCGCAGGCACCCCTGGGCGCAATGGCCGCTGACACATACACGTTGGCGTCGATGACCACCTGGGCGGGTTGGGTCATCCCGCATGCCGGGCAGCGTCGCCCTCGCGGATCTCGCCGACCACCCCGACGGCCAGCTCCATGGCGGCCTTCTCCTCGATCTCCGGCGCGTCGGCTCGCCTGACCCGGTCAAGAGCAGCACGCAGGTCGTAGCGGTCGCGCAGAGCATCCTCGATCACTTCGTAGACGCGCCTGCCCTCGCGGGCGGCCTCGATCCTTGCTGCCCGCAGGAGCGGTTCGTCCACCGTCAGCGTCGTGCGCGTGCGCCTCATGCCAGCCATGGCAAGCACCGCGGCACCTTGATGCCTTGATGCTCAACGATCATCGTCGACGTCCTCCTGCCGCAGCTTGAAGCGCTGCAGCTTGCCGGTCTGCGTCTTGGGCAGCGCGTCGCGGAACTCGAGCCGGCGCGGGTACTTGTACGGCGCGATGGTCGCCTTGGCGTGCTCCTGCAGCGCCCCGCGGGCCGCGTCGTCGCGCGGTGCTCCGTCGCGAACCACGACGTACGCCGTGATGACCTGGCCGCGGTCGGGGTCGGGGACGCCCACCACCGCGCACTCCAGGACGTCGGGATGGCTGAGCAGCGCCTGCTCGACCTCGGGGCCGGCGACGTTGTAGCCGGACGTGATGATCATGTCGTCGCTGCGGGCCTGGTACCAGAAGTAGCCGTCGTCGTCGCGGACGTAGGTGTCGCCGGTGACGTTCCAGCCGTCCTGGACGTAGACCTTCTGCCGCTCGTCGTCGAGGTACCGGCAGCCGGTCGGGCCACGGACGGCCAGCCGACCCGCGGTGCCCGTCGGGGCCTCGTCGCCCTGCGGATCGAGGATGGTGGCGACGTAGCCCGGCACAGCCTTACCTGTCGAGCCCGGCCGGATGTCGTCGCCGGTCGTCGCGATGAAGATGTGCAGCATCTCCGTGGAGCCGATGCCGTCGATGATGCGGATGCCGGTGGCCTCGTGGACGGCCCGCCACGTCGCCTCGGGGAGGTGCTCGCCGGCCGAGACGGCCTGGCGGAGCCTGCCGAGCTGGTCGGCCTTGCCTGCGGCGATCATCGCGCGGTACGCGGTGGGCGCCGTGGACAGGATCGTCACGCCGTGCTGCGCGACGGCATCGGCCAGCTCGTCCGGCGTCGCCTTCTCGATCAGCAGGGCCGCGGCGCCGGCATGCAGCGGGAAGACCAGCCCGGCACCGAGGCCGAACGTGAAGGCGAACGGTGCCGTCGTGGTGAACACGTCGTCCTGGTTGGGGCGCAGGACGTAACGGCTGAACGTGTCGGCGTTGGCCAGCACATCGCGGTGGAAGTGCATCGTGACCTTGGGCCGGCCGGTGGTGCCGGACGTCAGCGCGAGCAGGGCGACGTCGTCGGCCGCCGTCTGCACGGAGTCGAAATCCGAGGGCGGGTCCGCGCTGCGAGCGGTGAGGTCGTCCGCATCGTCGCCGCCGTAGGGCACGACCGGAAGCCGCGGGCTGGCTTGGTCCCGGGCCGCGAGGAGATCGGCGAGAAAGCGGTGATCGCAGATCGCCAGCCGGGGCTGCGTCAGCTCGATGGTGGTCACCAACTCCGTAGTGCGCAGGAGCGGCATGGTGAGCACGACCACGCCGCCGGCCTTGAGCACACCCAGCCAGCTGGCGACCAGCCACGGGTTGTTGGGGGCGCGGAGCAGCACCCGGTTGCCCGGCTGCAGCCCGAGTTGGCCGGCGAGCACGTGTGCCACCTGGTTCGCCCGGTCGCGGAGCTGGCCGTATGTCCAGGTCTCGGTGTCGGTGAGCAGGCAGGGCCGGTCCGCGCCGAGCCGTTCGATGGCGTCGTCGAGGAGGCGGTCGGCGCAGTTGAGCCGGTCCGGGTAGGCAAGTTCCGGCAGGTTGAACAGGAACTGCGGCCACTGCTCTGCCGGGGGCAGCCGGTCCCTGGCGAACGTGTCGACGTGGGCGGAACGCGACAGCGGCATGGCTCACCTCGGCGTGAGTCGGGTACGTCCGAGAGTCTGTCACCGTGGTGACGGCAGTCAAGGCACCGCCATATCAGCGCCGGCGCCGCCGGACTGCCCGTCCTCGCCTGTCAGCGGCCTTGACGAGAATGGGAGTTCGGCAATGCTCAGGAGGACTCGACGATGACGCAGGACCCGGACACCGATCGGCGGCCGCCGCTCGATCACAACGGTGCCGAGGCGGCCCTACGCGCCCAGATCCTGGCGACTGAGCACTGGAGCTTGTTGGCGACGCGCAGCATGACCTGGTCGGAGATCTTCAGCCGGACCGGCATCTTCCTGACGGTTCTCTCAGCCGCCGTGGTGGCGCTGTCGCTGATGGCCCAGGCAACGGGTTACGGGGAGGGTTTCCGTGTCTTCGCGCTGCTGGTGCTGCCGATCGTGCTCCTGGTCGGCTTGGGGACGTACGTCCGGTTGGTCGAGGCGGACATCGAGGACGTCTGGCTCGTCGTGGGGATGAATCGGCTCCGCCACGCCTACCTCGAGCTCGCACCAGACCTCGGCCCGTACTTCGTCACCAGTCCTCACGACGACATGCGTGGCGTGCTCCACACCTACAGCTTCCGCCGTGACGTCGGCATCATCCATCTGCTGTCCGGCTCGCCGGTGATCGTCGGCATCATCGACACCGTGATCGCCGGCGTGCTGGCCGCCATCGCGTGCCAGGCGCTCGGCTTTGCGGTCGCTGTGCAGATCGGCGTCGGGCTCCTGGTGACGCTGCTGACAGCCGCGATGCTGGGTGCCCTCGGCTACCGGAGGATCGGCCAGGTCAGCCGCGACTATCGCCCGCGATTCCCGAGCTGAGTGGGTGCGCGTCGAGGCGGGCTTCGCGGCCATGGCGGCGAGGCTCGCGCTGGCTCAGGCCGGCCGCGGCCCGCATTGATCGCAGCATGGCTCCTGCCAACCTGCCAGAGATCTTGTCTTCCAGCCTTCTGTGAGTCGGACCGAGTCGGGTTGGGCAAGCGCGTTCCGATGAGCTGTGGACGGCACGAGGAGGGACCGGGTGCCGGTGGTGGCAGCTTCCCAGCCCGGGGAGTACGGGTGACCGGTCGACGTGCCCGCTCGCGGAGGAGGGAGCCGCCCGCCCAACGAGGCCGCGGCGGTGCGGAAGGCAGCGCGTGACGTATGTCGCTATCGTGACGACCGTGTCTCGACAGGAGATGCCGGCGCGGTCGGCGGAGCCGCAGCCCAGGTCGCTGATCGTCACGATCTACGGGTCCTACGCGCGGGAAGCGGGCGGCTGGCTGTCGGTGGCGTCGCTCATCCGGATGATGGCCGCGGCCGGCGTCGACGAACCGGCGGTGCGGTCGTCCACCTCCAGGCTCAAGCGCCGGGGCATCCTGCTGGCCCAGCGGGTCGACGGCGTTGCAGGGTACGCACTGTCCGACGATGCTCGCGCGATCCTGGCCGACGGAGATCGGCGGATCTTCGGTCGGCCCACGGTGACGCTCGACGACGGCTGGGTGCTTGCCGTCTTCAGCGTGCCGGAAAGTGAACGGGCCCGGCGGCACACGCTGCGGTCACGCTTGTCGTGGCTGGGCTTCGGCACCGTCGCGCCGGGAGTCTGGATCGCGCCGTCACATCTGGCCGGAGAGGCGAACGAGGTCCTTGCGCGCCTGGGCGTCGACCATTACGTCGACCTGTTCGCAGCCAGCTATCTCGATGCGGCCGAGCTGTCCGCGCAAGTCGGCCGGTGGTGGAACCTGGATCAGATCCAGGACGCGTATCGCACGTACGCGGAGCAGTGGGAACCGGTCTTGGCGTCCTGGCGCCGTCGCGGGACGACCGATGTCGAGATGGCGTTCGCCCACTACGTCCACACACTGACGGCGTGGCGCCGGCTACCGTACCTCGACCCGGGTCTGCCGCCGGAGCTCTTGCCGGTCGGTTGGCAGGGTGTCCACGCAGCGGACGTGTTCTTCGCCCTTAGCGACCGGCTCGCCGGCGCCGCGCGCGACTACGTCGCCGAGGCCCGCGCAGCTTGACGGCCTACGTGGGCAGGACGGCGACGCCTTGTAGCTCGACGAGGGCGTCGGCGTCCCAGAGGCGGTCGACTCCGATCGCGGCCATCGCCGGGTAGTCGCTGCCGGCCAGCCTCCGCCACACCTGACCGATCTCCCGTGCGTGCTGCCGGTAGTCGTCCAGGTCGACGATGAACGTCGTCATCGACACCAGGTGCTCGGGATGTCCGCCCGCGGCCGCGAGCACCGTGAGCAGGTTCCGCAGCGCGTGCTCGAACTGGACGACGACGTCGCCGGCACCCACGATCGCGCCTGCACTGTCGAGCGCGGTCTGTCCCGCCAGCCAGACGGTGTGTCCCGGCTGGGTCACGATCGCGTGGTTGAACCCCGAGGGGTGCGGCAGGGACTCGGGGTTCACGACCTCGTGGGAGCCGGTCACGACTGGACCGCGCCGCCGTCGACGTTGATTCCCTGACCACTGATGGCGGGGTTCAAGACGCAGAACTCGACCGCATCGGCCACCTCGTCGACCGTGATGAGCCGGCCGATCGGCTGCTTGGCGGCGAGCACGGCGCGGGCCTCGTCGCGGCTGCGTCCGGTCGCGGCCACGATGGCCTCGGTGGCCGAGTCCGTCATGGGCGTGTCGACGTACGCGGGGCAGACCGCGTTGACCGTGACGCCGGACGTCGCCGTCTCCGCGGCCGCGGACCGGACCAGGCCCAGCACCCCGTGCTTCGCCGCGGTGTACGCCGCGACGTAGGGCTCACCCCGCTTGGCCGCAACCGAGGCGATCACGACGATGCGTCCCCAGCCCGCAGTCGTCATCGCTGGCAGTGCGCGCCGGACGCAGCGGAACGGCATCGTCAGGTTGAGGTCGAGCATGTACTGCCACGCCGCGTCCGACGTCTTCACGATAGGTGCCGACGAGCCTGCGCCCGCGTTCGCGACGAGCACCTCCACCGGGCCCCAGGCGTTCTCGACTGCGGCGAAGACGGCGTCGACGGCACCGTCGGCAAGCAGGTCGGCGGGCACGACGAGCGACGTGCCGGGCAGGCCGGTCGAGATCGTGCGCAGATCGTCCTCGCTGCGTGCGCACAGCGCGACGCGGTGACCGCGGGCAGAGAGCCGCCCGGCCACCGCCGCGCCGATCCCGCGACCGGCGCCGGTCACGAGGCACACGCGGTCGTCGGCCACGGACCACACACTCGCAACGCGCCGTTGTGGCCGTCAAGGCGAGCCCGGTTACCCTTGGCGGAGCCCCCGACCGCTCAGCCACGAGGATCCCGACCGCCGTGTTCGCAACGCTGTCCGACCGGCTCGCCGCCACGTTCAAGACGCTGCGCGGCAAAGGCCGGCTGTCCGAGGCCGACATCGACGCCACTGCGCGCGAGATCCGGGTGGCTCTGCTCGAGGCCGACGTCGCCCTGCCGGTGGTGCAGGACTTCATCGCGGCGGTGAAGGAGCGGGCGCGTGGCGCCGAGGTCTCGGCTGCGCTCAATCCGGCCCAGCAGGTCGTGAAGATCGTCAACGACGAACTGGTCCGGATCCTGGGCGGGGAGACGCGCCGTCTGCGGTTCGCCAAGCGGCCGCCGACCGTGATCATGCTTGCCGGCCTGCAGGGGTCAGGCAAGACGACCCTGGCCGGCAAGCTTGCGCTCTGGCTGAAGAACTCCGGCCGCCAGCCGCTGGTCGTGGCCGCGGACCTGCAGCGGCCCAACGCCGTCACGCAGCTGCAGGTGGTGGGCGAACAGGCAGGGGTGCCGGTGTGGGCTCCGCAGCCGGGCAACACAGGGGCGTCCGGCGATCGGGCGGCGTGGGGCGACCCGGTGGCCGTCGCCCGGTCCGGCGTCGAGCACGCCCGCCAGCGGCTGCACGACGTCGTGATCGTGGACACTGCGGGCCGGCTCGGCGTCGACGCCGAGATGATGGCGCAGGCGCGCGACATCCGCGACGCCGTCCAGCCCGACGAGACGCTGTTCGTCGTCGACGCGATGATCGGCCAGGACGCCGTCACGACGGCCCGCGCGTTCCTCGACGGCGTCGGTTTCGACGGGGTCGTGCTCACCAAGCTCGACGGCGACGCCCGCGGCGGCGCTGCGCTCTCCGTCGCGTCGGTCACCGGCAGGCCGGTGATGTTCGCCTCCGCTGGGGAGAAGCTCGCCGACTTCGACGTCTTCCACCCCGAGCGCATGGCATCGCGGATCCTCGACCTGGGCGACATGCTCACGCTGATCGAGCAGGCCGAGAAGGTCTTCGACGCCTCCCAGGCCGAGGACATGGCCCGCAAGCTGCAGCAGGGCACCGGGTTCACGCTGGAGGACTTCCTCGGCCAGTTGCAGGCGATCCGCAAGATGGGGCCGCTGAAGAACCTGATCGGGATGCTCCCCGGCGCCGGCCAGATGCGCGACGCGCTGGACAGCCTCGACGACCGTGACATCGACCGGATCCAGGCGGTCATCCGGTCGATGACGCCGGCCGAGCGGGACAACCCGAAGATCATCAACGGGTCCCGCCGCTCCCGCATCGCCCGCGGGTCCGGCACCGAGGTCAGCGACGTCAACCAGCTGGTCGACCGGTTCTTCGTGGCTCGCGACATGATGAGCCAGGCCAGCCGCGGTGGCCTCGGCGGGTTCCCCGGGATGCCGGGTCTGCCGGGGATGCCGGGCGTGGGCAAGAAGAGCAAGGGCAAGCAGGTCAAGAAGGGCGGCAAGAAGGGCGCTCGCGGTGCGCGGTCGGGCAACCCCGCGAAGCGGGCGGCCCAGCTGGCCGCCGCCGAGGACCGCCGCAACACCGCGCCCGAGCCCGGCCAGGTGCCCTCGGCGT
>JBOGDS010000053.1:0-24921 GCA_050743075.1 Jiangellaceae bacterium
CCGCCCTGGTCCGAGCCGGAGCCAGGTTCGAAAAGGGCGTCCTCGTCGAACGACCCGACGCCGAATCAGGAGGTCGCCAGCAAGTCGCATGACACGCCGATCCACAGGTCTTGACTATTGCTCCGCGACGTCGACATCGCGGCGGCTCTGCGGGGCAGGTGGTCGCGCACCTCGTGCCAGAGGTTCAGGTACGTGACGCGCGAGGCCACCCGGTCGTCGTCGACGGGCACGCGCGGGATCTTGACCAGGCCCGACTCGATCGCGTCGATCAACGAGAAGTCGCTGACCACCCAGGGGAACAGCGTGCCCTCGCGAGACCCGGAGCCGGATAGGAAGAACGGCGTGGCCGACAGGTCGTACGCGATCTTGATGCCGGCCCTGCGATTGACGGCCGTCAGGCCCGTGAACCAGACCCGCGCCTCGGCATTCCGCTCCTTGGCGTCAGCGCGCTCTTCGCCGGTGAGCGCCTGCTCGGTGGCCGCGCCCTCCTCGGCTGCCGCCCGCCCGCGGTAGCAGTGGTGGGACTCGTCGTTGAACACGACGACCTCGGAGCTACCGCCACCGAGGTCGGCAAGTACGCGAGCCGCTACCTGGTCGGGCGTCTCGAGGAACGGGCTCCTACCGCCACGGCTGAGCACCGCCTTGGTGAGTGAACTCGCGCCCTTGCCCATCCCCCGCTCTCGCGTGAGGAACCCATGGAAGTTGGTGATGGCGATGCGTGCCTGGCCCAGCCCCGGCCACAGGTCCGCCGGCACCAGGTCGCGCAGCCGGTAGTAGTTCTCGGCGTCCTCGGGCCGCAGTACCCGCAAGCGCTCGCGGATCGTGATGCCCGGTGCGACTACCAGGAACCGCTTCGCGAACCGCTTGTCGTGTGCGCTGGCAACCTTGTTGAGCGTCTGCCAGGCGATCAGCATCGCCATGACGACCGTCTTGCCGGTGCCGGTGGCCATCTTCAGAGCCACCCGTGGCCACCCGTCATTGTGCTCGGCGTTGATCTTGGCGAGGTCGTTGCCGATCCACACGTCACCATGCCGCGGAGCGGCCTCGGCCAGGTAGATCGCCGTCTCTATGGCCTCGCGCTGGCCGAACACGATGCGGTTGTCGCGCTCTGTGTCGGCCCAGTGCTCGAGCAGCCGCCGGGTCGTCGGCGTGACGCCGTCGTAGCGGCGGGACCGCCAGATGCCCACGCGGGCCCGGATCGCGTTGACCTGCTGGTTGACCTCGATCTGGTCGGCGGTGAGCTCGGGTATCTCGAGCTGCCGCGTGCCCTTGCGCGGTCGGGGCACGGGGACGAAGTAGGACGACGGCCGGCGACCGTCGTCGACCTGGTCGGTGATCCCGTTCGCATCGAAGCGGAAATGGCGCGACGGCTCGTCGTACGGCCCGTTGATGATCGGGTCGGCGATGACGAGGTCGCTCACCCACCAGACGTTAGCGGGCTCACCGGTCACATGTTCTTGACACCTGGGCAGGACCCGGAAGGATCGCGCGGGTGAGTCCAGTCAGCCGCGGTCGCAAGAAGAAGAAGAAGTCCCGCTCGGGCCGGGCCCAGCGGCAGTCGCCCATCGCGATCCTCGACGGGCTTCACCGGACCATCGTCGACGGGTTCCGCCCGCTCGCCCACACGCGCGACCCGTTCGAGGTCGAGATGTTCACCTCCGGCCTGCTGGGAACGCTACCCAACGCCAAGGGCGTCGGGTTCGAGCCCGACGAAGCGCTGTTGCTCGGCCTCGTCTCCTACTGCGAGCGCCGCCGCTCGCCCCAGTCCATCGCCGCGCTCCACGCGCTCCGCGTGCTCGCCACGTCGACCGACGTTCGGGGGGCAGCCTCGGACACCATCGCGATGCTCGACGTGCCAGCACCGCCGTGGGCCGGCGCCATCGGAAACGTCGAGCTTCGCGAGTGCTGGCGGATGGCTGACGTCTACGGCGACCAGGCCGACGTCACGTGCGTCTTCGGCTACGGGAACCAGCGGCACGCCCTCTGCTACCTGGTCGACTTCAACCACATGGGCGGCTGGGTCAAGGACGTCTTCCCGATCGACGAACCGGACGCTGTGCTGACCGAGATGCGCAAATCGGTCGAGCAGAGCGACGGGATCGCCACAGTCACCCCGCTCGACCCGGCCGAGGCGCGCCACCTGCTGGAGCGTGGGTTCCAGGCCACGGAGACGACCTGGGAGCCCGACGTCGCCGACACGTTCTCCGAGTTCCGGGCACTCGGGCTGGCCCGCTGCCGCGCGCTCCCGGACACCGCGTCCGAGCAGCCCGATCTCGACGAGGTGTCCGACCACCAGCGCGAGCGTCTCGTCGAGGAGTTCCTCGCCTCGGACGAGGCCGCGGCCTTATCCTCCCGCGAGTCCGCTGCTTACGGCGCCCGGCTCATCGTCGACTACGGCTGCGACTACGACGAGTCGCAGCCACTGCGGGTGAGCCCGGCCAAGATCGAGATCTTCATGCTCGGCTGGCTGCCCAAGAAGGTGCTGCTGGACGACGACGACAAGGCGGCCATGCCGGCCGTCGTCACGGCGTGGACCCGGTGGGCGGCACGCCGGAACAACCTGCCGCCCGCGGCCGCCGCCGAGGTGGTCGAGGCAGCCGAGGAGATCGGCCGGCATTTCGCCGACGAGTATGACGACCCCGCGAACGCCTCGCCAGGGCGGCTCCTGCTCCGTGGCCTCGACAACGTGGGCAGCCTCGACGAGGTCCAGGGAGCGCTCGAGCGGCGAACGTTCGCGATGCCGTATTTCGGCACCAGGATCGGCGACGAGGTCTACCCGATGCTCGACCCGAACGACCCCGACGAACGGGGCATCCTGATCGAGGGCGAGCATCCCGAGTACCACGCCGCCCTGGCCGACCCGTCCTTCCACGGGGAGATCGACGGGGTCAACCCAGGTCTCCACGTCGCCTTTCACGAGATCGTCGCGCACCAGCTCTGGGACGACGACCCGCCGGAGGCCTGGCGCGCGGCTCAGCGACTGCGCGACCAAGGGCACGAGCGGCACGACATCCTCCACGCATTGGCCCACGTCGTCGCCACCGACCTGCACGGCACCCTGACGACCGGGCAAGCGGTGGACGACGCGGCGTACCGGCAAGCCCTCGAGGCCCTCGGGCGGGGAAAGGCAACCCGCCGGAAGGCAGCAGCGCGACCGCGGGCGTCGACGGCGGCCGCGACCGCTTACCAGGTCAAGATCGGCATCCGAGGCGCCTCGCCCCCGATCTGGCGCCGCCTGCAGGTACCGGCCGAGACGACCCTCGCCCAACTGCACCACGTCATCCAGGCAGCCTTCGGCTGGAAGGACAGCCACCTGCACCATTTCCGCGACAGCGCCGACCGGCGGTACGCGCCTACGGGCACCGAGTCGTGGGGTGACAAGCCCGGCAACGAGGCCGGGACGCGACTGCGCGATGTGATCGGCGCCGAGGGCGACAAGCTGCGCTATGAGTACGACTTCGGTGACTCGTGGGAGCACGACATCCTCGTCGAAGACGTCCTCACCGACGGTCCGCGGGATCGCGCGGTGTGCCTGGCCGGCCGCCGGGCCGGTCCGATCGAGGACTCCGGAGGGGTGTGGGGATACGACTACCTCTGCGAAGTCATGGCCGACCCCGATCACCCCGAGCACGCCGAGCGTCGGGACTGGGTGTACGACATCGTCGGCGTCGCGCGCTTCGACCCGGCGGCCTTCGACAAGGACGCCGTCAACGACGCGCTGGCTGCCGTACCCATCGGCGCCGCCCGTCGCTAGCTTCACCAGGCGAACGGGTGCTTCACCAGGTTCCGGTGCCTGGTGAAGCACCCACCAGGGTGGTGAACGTGATCAACGAACCTTGTCCCGGGGTCAGGGTGGGCGCTCGAGGACGAACCAGATGCCGACGGCAGGCTCGCCGCCGTCGTTGCGATAGCCGTGCGGAGTGGTGGAGTCGAAGCAGGCCGAGTCACCGGCGCTGAGCCGGTGCTCGTCGAAGGCGAGGGTCAGCACCAGCTCACCACTGATGACGAACCCGTACTCGGTGCCGGAGTGGCGCATCAGCAGTCCTGAGGTCGACGACGCCCCCCCGGGCTGGTAGGTGATCCGCAGGAACTCGGCATGGACGTCAGGCACCTGACCGAGCAGCTCCCAGGTGACGCCGGAGTCGAGGCTGAGGACCTCGCGCTCGTCGGCCGTCACGACGGGGCCGACCCGGCGGCCACGGTCCAGCACCGACGTCGCCGCCTCGGTCGCACCGCCCTGCCCGATCATGTGTCCCGGTTGCCGGTGGGTGCGAGCAACAGCACCGGCGCGTGCCTCGAACAACTCCTCGACCGAGACGCCGAGCGCGGTAGTGATGGCGTACAGGGTGCTGACCGACGGCCTGCTCTTGTCGGTCTCGATCTGGGAGATCAGGCTCGCGGAGACGCCGATCTCACGGGCGAGACCGCGGGCGCTCACGCCCTTGCGGGTGCGTTCCTCCCGGATCCGCTCGCCGATCGGGGGCACCGCGGGAACGCCCACCTCCGTCTCCCCTCCTGCAAGACCGTTGAGTGCAGGTTACCGCCCGGCGCGGGGTTGGACCCGCGAAGCCAGGCTGCGGATAACCATCTCGGCAGGCCAGAGGGGTTGACGGCGCACTGACCGGTTCGCTTGACTGCGATAAGTGGCACTGAACCTGCGTTCGGCGCCACTTACGTCTCGGCCGGACAGGACAACGTGATGGCGATCCGCACGTACGGCCCGAACGCGGTCGACTGGGAGCAGCGGATCGACCTCGACCGTCTCCGCGACGAGCGGCTGGCCCGCCTGCGCGCCACCATGGAACGGTCCGATCTGGGCGCGGTGCTCGCGTTCGACTTCTCGAACATCCGCTACATGACGTCCACCCACATCGGCACCTGGGCGACGGACAAGCTGATCCGGTTCTCCCTGCTCCCCCGCGGCGGCCAGCCGATCAGCTGGGACTTCGGCTCCGCCGCCCGCCACCACCAGCTCTACAACCCGTGGCTGGACGGCGATAAGAGAGCCAGGGCGGGTATCTCGACGCTGCGCGGCGCGTTCCACCCCGACGCCGGCATCGGCGAGGAGGTCGCCCGCAAGATCGCTGCCGAGCTTTCCGAGCACGGCCTCTCCGGCGCACCGCTCGGCGTCGACGTCATCGAGCTGCCGATCCTGGCCGCGCTCCGCGACCAGGGCATCGACATCGTCGACGGCCAGCAGATCTTCCTCGAGGCCCGGCGCACCAAGACGGCCGACGAGATCGCGCTGCTAACGCAGGCCTGCTCGATGGTCGACGCCGCGTATGAGCAGCTGTACGAGTTCCTGCGCCCGGGCGTCCGCGAGAACGAGTGCGTCGGCCTGGTCAGCAAGGTGCTCTACGACCTCGGCAGCGAGTACGTCGAGGGCGTCAACGCGATCTCCGGCGAGCGTTGCTCCCCGCACCCGCACGTGTTCAGCGACCGGATCATCCGGCCCGGCGATCCCGCGTTCTTCGACATCCTGCACAGCCACCTCGGCTACCGAACCTGCTACTACCGCTGTTTCGCCGTGGGCAGCGCCTCACCGGCCCAGCGCGACGCCTACGTGCGGTGCCGCGAGTACATGGACCAGGCCATCGCGCTGGTCAAGCCGGGCGCGACGACGGCCGACATCGTGTCGGTCTGGCCGCGCGCCGAGGAGTTCGGCTTCCCCGACGAGGAGGCCGCGTTCGCCCTCCAGTACGGCCACGGCGTCGGCCTGTCCATCTGGGAGAAGCCGATCTTCAGCCGGCTGGTGTCCCTGGACCATCCGGAGGTGCTCGAGGAGAGCATGGTGTTCGCACTCGAGACCTACTGGCCGGCCTCGGACGGCTGGTCGGCCGCGCGGATCGAGGAAGAGCTCGTCGTCACGGCCGACGGCTGCGAGGTCATCACCAAGTTCCCCGCCGAGGAACTGCTCGTCGCCGGCCGTCGCTACTGGACCGCGGGCGGCGAGCTGAACACCCTGCGCGAGTCGCAGTCGCACCTCAACACCGGCCACGGCGAGCCGCGATGACGGCCACCAGCCCGGCCGCGGAGATCGGTGCCGACGAGCTGCTCGGGCTCTACGAGCGGATGGCTCTGATCCGCACCATCGAGAAGGCCGCGTACGACCTGTTCATGTCCGGCCGTGAAGGGCACCACCCATCTCGCCTCCGGCCACGAGGCCGTCGCGGTCGGGGCCAGCGCCGCACTCCGCCCGGACGACTACGTCTTCGCGACCTACCGCGGCCACCACCACGCGATGGCCCGCGGCGCCACCCCGGAGGAGTGCCTCGCCGAGCTGATGAGCAAGGCCACCGGCCTGTGCCGGGCCAAGGGCGGATCCATGCACCTGGCCAAGGCGTCGGGCGGGATGCTCGGCTCCTACGCCATCGTCGGCTCGCACCTGCCGATGGCCGCCGGAGCGGCGTGGTCGGCCAAGCTGCGCGGCACCGAGCAGGTCGCCGTGGCCTTCTTCGGCGACGGCGCGACGAACATCGGCGCCTTCCACGAGGCGCTCAATCTCGCTGCGGTGTGGTCGCTGCCGGTGCTGTTCGTCTGCGAGAACAACCTCTACATGGAGTACACGCCGATCGCGTCGGTTACGGCCGTCCCGAACCCGGCCGCCGACCGGGCAGGTGCACACAACATCCCGGCGGAGATCGTCGACGGCAACGACGTCGTGCTCGTCAAGGAGGCAGTGAGCCGGGCCGTCGAACGGGCCCGGGTGGGTGACGGCCCCACCGTGATCGAGGCGCAGACCTACCGGCACTACGGGCACAGCCGAGCCGACCCGGCCAAGTACCGCCCGGCCGAGGAGCTGGAGCAGTGGCTCGAGCACGACCCGCTCGATGTCGCGCGGGCGCGGCTGGAGGCCCTTGACGTTCCCGGCGATGCCATGGCGAAGGTCGACGCCCGCGCGAAGGCCGTCGTCGACGATGCGGTGGAGGCGGCCAAGAACGCCCCTGAACCGGATCCCGAGCAGGCGTTCACCGACGTCTGGGCCGACGGAGGCGCGACGTGGCGGACGTGATCACCTACCGGGACGCGGTGGCGGAGGGCATCGCCCGGGAGATGCGCCGCGACCCGGCAGTGGTCTGCCTGGGCGAGGACATCGGCTCCGCCGAGGGCGTGTTCAAGACGACCGTGGGCCTGTTCAAGGAGTTCGGCCCGCAACGCGTCTGGGACACCCCGATCTCCGAGCAGGCGATCGTCGGCGCCGCGATGGGCGCGGCCATGACCGGCATGCGCCCCGTCGCCGAGATCATGTTCAGCGACTTCCTGGCTTGTTGCTGGGACTACCTCGCCAACGAGATCCCGAAGGTCCGGTACATGACCGGCGGCCAGGTCACCGTGCCGCTCGTGGTCCGCACGGCCAACGGCGGCGGCCTCGGCTTCGGCGCTCAGCACTCGCAGGCGGTGGAGAACTGGGCGCTGGCCGTACTCGGGCTGAAGATCGCCGCGCCGTCGAACCCCGCCGACGTCGTCGGGCTGATGGCATCGGCCATCCGCAGCGACGACCCGGTGGTCTTCTTCGAGCACAAGGGCCTGTTCGCCAGCAAGGGCGAACCGGCGCCGCCCGACCACGTCGTCCCACTCGGGCAGGCGTCCATCTCCCGCGCAGGCGCCGACGTCACCGTCGTGGCGTTGGCGTCGACGGTGCCGATGGCGCTCACCGCGGCCGAGACGCTGGCCACCGAGGGCGTCGACGTCGACGTCGTCGACCTTCGCTGCCTGATCCCCCTGGACATGCGGACGGTCCTCGACTCGGTCGCGCGCACGTCGCGGCTCCTCATCGTCGAGGAGAACCCGTACCAGGGCGGCTGGGGCGGCACGGTGGCGTCGATCGTCGCCGACGAGGGCTTCGAGACACTCGACGCGCCGATCCGTCGGGTCGCCGCCGCCAGCGTCCCGCTCCCGTTCGCCGACCGGCTCGAGAGGGAAGTGATCCCCACCGTCGAGAAGGTCGTCGACGCCGTGAAACGGCTCAACGAGTTCTGACCACCCCCTGTGACTCGGCAAAGGAGCTGAGGCCATGAGTTCGAAGACGCTCATCCGCGGCGGCCACGTCCTCACCATGGACCCGGAGCTCGGCGACGTAGCCGGCGACGTGCTGATCGAGGACGACAAGATCGTCGCCGTCCAGCCCGAGATCAGCGCCGACGCCGAGGTCATCGACGCGGCCGGGCACATCGTCATCCCCGGCTTCGTCGACTCCCACCGTCATGCCTGGGAGGCCGCGATCCGTGGCTGCGCACCCAACGTGACGCTCGACGACTACTTCGTCGAAGTGCTCGACACGTTCGCGCCGCTCTACCGGCCCGACGACGTGTACGCGTCGAACCTGGCCGGGTCGCTGGAGTGCCTGAACGCCGGCATCACCACGCTCGTCGACTGGTCGCACATCAACAACACACCGGACCACCCGGACGCGGTCGTCACGGCGCTGAAGGAGACCGGCATCCGGGCCCAGTACGCCTACGGAAGCGGGAACACCTCGCTGGCCAAGTAGTGGTTCAACAGCTCCGAGGCGATCCCCGGCGACGACGTCCGGCGGATCCGCGACACCTACTTCTCATCCGACGGCGGGCTGCTGACGTTCGCCCTGGCCACCCGGGGTCCGGGGTTCTGCCAGGACGACGTGGTGCGGGCGGAGTGGGCCCTCGCCCGCGAGCTCGGCATCCCGATCACCCTGCACATCGCCATGGGCCGGCTCGCGGGCCGCTTAGCGATGGTCGAGCAGCTCGACCGGATGGGACTGCTCGGACCGGACACCACCTACATCCACTGCTGCTACTTCAGCGACCACGAGTGGCAGCGAGTCGCCGACACCGGCGGGACGATCTCGATCGCCGCCCAGGTCGAGCTGCAGATGGGCCACGGCTGGCCGCCGGTCGGCAAGTCCTACCAGTTCGGGCTGCGCCCGAGCCTGTCGATCGACGTGGTCACGACCGTGCCCGGCGACATGTTCACCCAGATGCGCGCCGCGTTCGGCGGCGAGCGGGCCCGGGTCAACGCGACCTGCTGGGAGGCCAACACCGGCGTGCCCGAGACCATGCTCACCGCCCGGCAGGTGCTGGAGATGGCGACCATCCACGGTGCCCACGTCGCCGGCCTGGAGGACCGCACCGGGTCACTGACGCCGGGCAAGCGGGCCGACATCGTGCTGATCGACGCGACCGCGCTCAACGTCGCTCCGGTGACCGACCCGGTGGCTGCCGTGGTCCTTTGTGCCGACGTGTCGAACGTCGACACCGTGATCGTCGACGGCGTCGTGCGCAAGCGCGACGGGCGCCTCGTCGCCGACGTCGATAAGGCCCGCGGCCTGGTCGAGGCGTCCCGCGACCACCTCGTCTCCGAGGCGGAGAAGGGGAAGGCCGCGTGACGGTTCGGCACCTCGTCGGCCGGGGCGGACGCTTCGTACGTCCGTCCGCAGGCCGGCTGGACGACCGACGCTCGCGGGTACTGCGTCTGGACGGTGGTCGAGGAGCAGGCAGGCGCTGTCCACACCGGCTTCGCCGTCTGCGAGCTGGACCCCGGCGGATCGGTACCCGCCCACGTGCACTCCTTCGAGGAGAGCTTCCACGTGCTCGACGGGTCGGCCGTCGTGGAGACGACCGAGGGCGCCTTCCGGGTCGGCGCCGGTGACTACGGGCTGACGCCGGTCGGCGTCGCACATGCGTGGCGCAACGACGGCGACTCGGTCCTGCGATGGGCGCAGATGCAGGGTCCGCAACCGCGGGAGCGGTTCGGTGACGACACGTTCCTGACTCCCCCGCTGCGAGCGGTCGACGTCATACCCGTCGACGTCCGGGACCCGCGCACGCGCCGGCTGGGCACCATCACGGCTGGCCACATGGACCCGGGAAGGCAGAGCCAGAGCATGCTGGCGGTGTCGGTGAGCATGCGGACGGCCCTGCTCGTCTACAGCGGGATCACCGTGAAGATGATGGTCGACAGCGATCTCGGGGCGCAGCTCACAACCATGTTCATGGTGCAGTACGAGCCCGACGGCACGGCCGGTGCACACGACCACCCGTTCGAGGAGACGTACCTGATCCTCGAGGGCGCGGTCGACGCACAGTTCGACGGCGAGCACCACCGGCTCGAGCCGGGCGACGTGGGCTGGGCCGGGGTCGGCTGCGTGCACTCGTTCGCGAACGCCGGCGACGGTCCGGTGCGGTGGCTGGAGACCCAGGCGCCGGCGCCGCCGCCGCGGTACTCATACCGGTTCGCGCGCGACTGGGACTACCTACGCGAGGCGCTGGCCGGAGAGGGAGCGAGCCATGACTGAGCAGCGCACCGTCGTCGTCGTCGGCGGGACGTCGGGCATCGGGCTCGAGATCGCACGCCACGTCGTGCAGGATGGCGACGCCGTCGTCGTGACCGGACGCGACCGTGCGCGCGCGCAGGGGGCCGCGGCCTCGCTGGGCGACCGCGCGACCGGCGCCGGGTTCGACCTCGCCGAGCCGGAGACCGTCGCCGCCGGTCTGGCCGACGTCACGCGGGTCGACGGTCTCGTGCTGGCCGCGATCGAGCGCGACGCCAACACCGTCGCCGGCTACGACATCGGCCGGGCCCGGCGGCTGATCACGCTCAAGCTGGTCGGATACACCGAGGTGATCCACAGCCTGCTGCCGAGGATGGCCGGCGACGCCGCGATCGTGCTGTTCGGCGGCAGGGCCAAGGACCGTCCGTACCCAGGCTCGACAACGGTTTCGACGATCAACGGCGGCGTGGCGGGGCTGGTCACCACGCTGGCCATGGAGCTGGCCCCGATCCGGGTCAACGCCCTGCACCCCGGCATCGTCGGCGAAAGCCCGTTCTGGGCGGCCAAGCCGGACGGTGTGCTCGACGGCTATCGGGCCCGCACACCGTCGGGCGAGCTGCCCACGATGGCGGACATCGTCGACGCCGTCGACTTCCTGCTGCGCAACCGGTCGGTCACCGGAACGAACCTCTACGTGGACCGCGGGTGGGGCGTGAGGTGAGCGATGCTCGGGTCGCGGTCGTCGGCACCGGCCGGATGGGTCCCGCCATGGCCACGCGGCTGCGGGCCCGCGACGTCGACGTCGTCGTGTTCAACCGCACCCGTTCGCGAGCCGAGGCGGTGGCGGCGCGGACCGGGGCGACCGCGGCCGATTCGGCTCGTTCAGCGGCCGCCGGGGCCTTCGAGCAGCCGGACGGGACGCCGGTCACCTTCAGCCTTGATCTCGTGGCCAAGGACTACGAACTGATCTTGGCGCTGGCGGCGGAGGTCGGCGTGCCGATGCCGCAGGCCGAGGCGGGCCGGTCTGCCGTCGCCGCTGCCCTGGCCGCCGGCCTGGGTGCGCGCGACATGAGCTACCTCGCGCAGGTCCTCCGGGACAGGGCGAGTCCCGCAGACTCACCGAGTTGATCGACGTGAGGTTTCTGCGGTCGAGGGCGGCGGCCTCGAGGGGATGGCACGCTGAACTGCTCCATAAACCGGCACAACTCGGGCGCTCGAGCGACAGTTCAGCGTGCCATCAACAGCGGTTGAGCGTGCCATGCGCGTCCAGCTGCTATCGCAGTGCGGTCAGCAGTAAGATGATCATCGTCAACGCAAGCGCCACGGCCATGGCCAGGCCCGCCAGCAGTGCCGTCGGGAACGTCGGGATTCGGCGCTCGCCCCTGCGACCGAGCCGGTGGGACGGCTGCCGTTTCGGTGGCATCGGAGCATCGAGCTCGGCCCACACGGCAGCGAGCCCGAGGAGGCTGGTGTCGTCGGGCGATTCCCTGGCCGGTCTGCGCCGGCGCCGACCCCCCTGTTGCATCGTCTCCTACCTGTCGCTGAGTTCCCGTGACGCTCGACGAGGCTAACCCGCCTCTCGTCGGCGGCAAAGCCCAGGTGCGGCTTGGGTGCGTGGCCTGGCCGGTGCGCTCAGCGGTAGGCGTCGCCGCGTTCGGCGACGACATCGACGGGGGGCACGCACCTCAGGCCACGGCGACGACGCCGGTGATGGCGAGCTGCACGAGCGCCAGCGGCACCAGTCCTTGCCAGGCGAGCTTCTGCAACTGGTCCTCCCGGAGCCGGGGGAAGGCCACCCGTAGCCAGATGACGACGATCGCGAGCGCGAACGTCTTGGCCAGCGTCCACAGCCAGCCGAGCGTGTCCTCGAACGGGCCGTGCCAGCCGCCCAGGAACAGCACGGTCGTCAACGCGCAGAGCAGCAGGATGCCGGCGTATTCGGCCAGCAGGAAGAACGCGAACCGCAGGCCGGTGTACTCGGTGTACGCGCCGAAGATGATCTCCGAATCGGCAACCGGCATGTCGAACGGCGGGCGCTGAAGCTCCGCCAGGCCCGCGACGAAGAATACGACCGCGCCGATCGCCTGCCAGGCCAGCCACCACGGTTGCCACGCCTCGACGATCCCCGGCAGCGACAAGGTCCCCGCTGCCATGGCGACGGAGGCCGCCGTCAGGACGAACGGCAGCTCGTAGGCCATCAGCTGCGCCGCCGTCCGCAGCCCGCCGAGTAGTGAGTACTTGTTGCCGCTCGCCCAGCCGCCCATCAGCGAGCCGAGCACGCTGACGCCCATGACGGCGAGCACGACCAGCAGGCCCACCTCGACGTCCACCCCCACCCACCCGGGAGCCAGCGGCACGAACGCCAACGCGACCAGGTAGGGCACCAGGGCCACACCAGGGGCCAGCCGGAAGACCGTCGCATCCGCCTTCGCGGGCACGACATCCTCCTTCTGGGCAAACTTGACGCCATCGGCGATGAGCTGGGCCCAGCCGTGGAAGCCGCCCGCGTACATCGGCCCGACCCTGCCCTGCATGTGCGCCATGACCTTGTGCTCGGCCTGCCCGATCACCATCGGCAGGAGCAGGAATGCGCCCACAACCACGACGACCCGGACGAGCGCCTCCAGCACATCGATCACGACGAGTCCTCGTCGCGGGAAGGCTCGTCGCGGGAAGGCTCGTCGCGGGAAGGCTCGTCGCGGGAAGGCTCGTCGCGGGAAGGCTCGTCGCGGGAAGGCTCGTCGCGGGAAGGCTCGTCTCCGCCCGGCGGTCGCGGGCCCCACGACGGGTCCGGCACTCCCGGCGGTCGCATCCGCCGACGCGACGGTGCCGCCGCTCCCGCGCCACCCTCCCCTGGCTCCTTCGCACCGGGCCACGGCTTTGCTGCCCGCGCGGCGAGCACGAACTCCTTGCGAAGCGGGTGTCCTTCGAACCCGTCGGGAAGCAGCAACGGGTCCAGCGCCGGATGGCCGTCGAAGTTGATCCCGAACATCTCGTGGGTCTCGCGCTCGTGCCAGGCGGCGCCGCGATAGACCGACGTCGCGGTCGGCAGGTGCGGATCGGCGCGTGCGACGCGTGTGCGCACCAGCAGGTGCAGGATGGGCTGGCGAGCCACGTCGGCGACGTGGACGACAACCGAGAAGCCCTCGTCGAGCTCGTCGACGGCCGAGAGCCAGTCGAAGAACGTCAGCCCGGCGTCATGGGCGGCCTGGAGTGTCGCCGGCCAGTGCTCGGTGACGACGTCGAACACCGGGACGCCGAACGCGTCGCCGACCTCCGCGCCCTCCCCGGCCGCTTCGGCGAGCTTGACGGCCCAGTCGCCGCCCTGGTCGGACACGGTCACCGCTGGAGACTCCTCGCTTGGGTGGCTCGGAGTCTACGAGGTCCCAACATCCGCCGCCGGCTCCTGCCTGCCCTTGACGATCACTCCTCGACCCGCCGAGGTGTGATCCGGGATGATCAATGCGGGTTGCTCGCGTAGTGGGCGGCGAGCAGGTCACCACCCCAGTCGTTGCGCAGATCCCGCCACACCGAGTGGATGTGGTTCGCGTCGTCCTGGGTGTTGTCGTACTCGAGCAGGAACGTCGGGCCTCGCACGGCGTAATAGTGACCGTGTCCTCGCTCGTGGGAGCCGGCCCAGCTGAACGTCACCTGCGCGACGCCGGCCTCGAGCACATCCTGCCAGGCGGATCCCGCGACCTCCGCCGGCGCCCGGCCGAAGTAGAGCCGCACCAGGCGCTGGGCCAGGTCACGCTGGTCCGTCGTCATCTCGCCCCAGGGCAAGCCCGACGGGACCAGGTCGGCGTCCGCGACCGGATCGGCCCTGGTGAGGATGTCGGCCGGCGCATCCGTCGACACCACAGCCAGCCGGCGCTGGTCCGGGTCGAACGTGGCCAGGAGTGTTCGGGCCAGCTCCTCCTCGTCGGGCAGTGTTCGAAGTCCCTCATGCGGGCCGTGCGGGACGACGGCAGGTTCCGCGCCGAAGAAGAGCGGCGTGACCGTGATCGAGTCGCCGACGACCGTGACGTGCACAGCCAGATGATGGCCGTTCACCCGCCACGACCAGGGCGCGTCGCCCTGCGGATCGCCCAGGATGCGCACCCAGAAGCGGTGGTCGGCCGGGTCCGGCTCGGCACTCAGCTGGCGGCGGATCATGTCCAGCTCGATCACGGCGCGGGCCGTCTTCCCGCCGTCGTCGCTACATCCGGCGTCGAGCAGCTCGAGTGCCAGCGCCCGCTGGTCGGCCGACATGTCCGCCAGCGCGAGCCCCGGCCTGCGGCCCGGCAGGTACGTCCAACGTCGCTGGTCGGCGACGTCGAACGGAGCCGTCGCGGCTGCCCGTTGCCCGGGATCGAGAGACGCCAGGAACACCCGAACGGCGGATGCCGACCGGTCTGCCGGCGTCACGAACGGTCGCGATCGGCTGCCGCCGGCGAGACGAACGGGCGGGTCAGCTCCGTCGCCCCGGCCTCGCGGCGGGAAACGGCCGGACCGGGGTAGCGCTCGGCCAGGTTCTCGCCGGCGATCTTCTCCTGGAGCTTGAGGATGCCCTGAAGAAGCGCCTCCGGCCGGGGCGGGCAGCCGGGCACGTACACGTCGACTGGCACCACCTGGTCGACCCCTTTGGTCACCGAGTACGAGTCCCAATAGGGCCCACCTGAGTTTGAGCACGCCCCGAACGAGATGACGTACTTGGGCTCGGGCATCTGCTCGTAGAGCCGCCGGACCGCCGGCGCCATCTTGTCGGTGACGGTGCCGGACACGACCATCAGGTCGGCCTGCCGCGGACCCGGCGCGAACGGGATCACGCCGAGCCGGATGAAGTCGTGGCGCGCCATCGATGCCGCGATGAACTCGATCGCGCAGCACGCCAGCCCGAAGTTGAAGACCCACAGGGAATAGCGCCGGCCCCAGTTCAGGACCACCCGCACCGGATCCGGCACCACCTTCTGGGCCGCACCGATGCTGCCCGGCGGGCCGTGCTCGGCCGGCGGCCCCACGCCCGGCAGGCCGAGCTCGGTCACTGCCACGTCAGGACACCCCGCCGCACCGCGTAGAGGATCCCCGTCGCCAGCAGACCCAGGAAGACGAACATCTCGACCAGGGTGGTCGTGCCGAACCCCTGCGCTGCGAACACCGTCGCCCACGGGAACAGGTAGACAGCATCGACGGCGAACACGACGTAGAGGAAGGCGTACACGTAGTACCGGATATGGGTGTGTGCCCAGCCCTCGCCGACCGGGTCGACCCCGGACTCGTAGGTGAGCAGCTTCTCCGGCGTCGGACGGCGCGGGGCGAGCAGTCGGCTGGCTCCGAATGCGACGGCCACAAAGCCCGCGCCGGCCAGCGCGACCACGGCCACGACGACGTAGGGCGAGAGGAATGCGTCCATGGGCGCCACCTCCCGGGAGATTCGCGGCGTCGTCGGCGAGCTGTCTCCAACGTACATGCACGCGTGGGCCCTGCACCCTCACCCACCCAGCCCGCCGTGCAGACCTCCCTGTTGACGGGAGGGATACACCGTCGGCGTGACGCAGGCTCAGGTGCCGGTCAGTTGCGCGATGAGCTGGTCGGCGGCGGCGGTCAGCTGATCCCGTGCGGACTCGCTGGGCACGTAGCGCGGGTTGGATGCCTGCTGCTTGAAAGTCTCCAGGTCGCGGACCGCGCCGCTCGGCGTACTGTCCACGTCGGCGGCTGCCGGCTCGGTGCCGAGCGCGACCGTCGACACGACGAGAGCCAGGTTGGCGGCCAGCAGAGCCGCACACATGCGAACGCGTGGTCGCCCGATGTGCGGCGATCCCCGCAAGACGTGCGTCCTCGTTCTGGCCACGGACCTCCTCCCCGACGTGCCCTCGTGGGAATGAGGCCTCCAGCCAACCGCCACTGAGACTCACCTGGTATGGATTCGAGACCTCTCGAATCGATCACCCCGATAGCGTCGAGACCCACGGTCGTCGTGGGCTTGGACGCGGCGAGCCTGACCCGCATCCGGCTGGCTCCCTGCCGGGGGTCGTCGGCTGTGGTGCCGGGTGAGGCGACCCGCCGTGAACACGGCACGGCCGGACGACGCTGAAACAAGCTCTTTGTGGACATCTGACGAACGACCGGTGACGACATGGACGGGTTGGGTGCAAGAACCCCCGTAGGTGCTAGACGTACCATGAGTGATAGAGATGCACATGCAGGCGCACGGCCGACGACGGCGCACGCGCAGAAATATGCCACCTCAGGGAGGCGTCAACACACGGTGACCGTCAAGCAGGTCCAGGAGCTAGACCGTGTGATCATCCGGTTCGCCGGCGACTCCGGCGACGGGATGCAGCTCACCGGAGACAGGTTCACCGCCGAGACGGCTTCGTTCGGCAACGACCTGTCAACTCTGCCGAACTTCCCCGCCGAGATCCGCGCGCCCGCAGGCACGCTGCCGGGGGTCTCGAGCTTCCAGCTCCACTTCGCCGACCACGACATCCTCACACCCGGTGACGCGCCGGACGTCCTCGTCGCGATGAACCCGGCCGCGTTGAAGGCGAACCTCGACGACCTTCCGCAGGGCGCGACGATCATCGTCGACACGTCCGACTTCACCGCACGTGCGCTGAAGAAGGTCGGCTACGACGCCAGCCCGCTCGACGACGGCAGCCTTTCCGCGTACAAGGTCCACGCGCTGGACCTGACCGGCATGACCACCGAGGCGCTCAAGGAGTTCGACCTCACCCGCAAGGAGGCGTCGCGCTCGAAGAACATGTTCGCGCTCGGGCTGCTGTCCTGGATGTACGGCCGCCCGGTCGAGGGCACGCTCGCGTTCCTGGAGCGCAAGTTCGCCAAGCACCCGGCGATCCGCGACGCGAACATCACCGCGGTCAAGGCAGGCTGGAACTACGGCGAGACGACCGAGGACTTCGCGGTCTCGTACGAGGTCAAGCCGGCCCCGCTGCCGCCGGGCCGATACCGCAACATCACCGGCAACCTGGCCCTGGCCTACGGACTGATCGCCGCCTCACAGCGCAGCGGGCTGCCGCTGTTCCTCGGCGCGTACCCGATCACGCCGGCGTCGGACATCCTGCACGAGCTGTCCAAGCACAAGCGGTTCGGCGTGCGCACGTTCCAGGCCGAGGACGAGATCGCCGGTATCGGCGCCGCCCTCGGGGCGTCGTTCGGCGGTGCGCTCGGGGTGACGACGACCTCCGGGCCAGGTGTCGCGCTGAAGTCGGAGACGATCGGGCTCGCGGTGTCGCTGGAGCTGCCGCTGATCGTGTGCGACATCCAGCGCGGCGGCCCCTCGACCGGCCTGCCGACCAAGACCGAGCAGGCCGACCTGCTGCAGGCGATGTTCGGCCGCAACGGCGAGGCGCCGGTGCCGATCGTCGCACCGTCGTCGCCCGGCGACTGCTTCTACGCCGCGCTCGAGGCAGCCCGGATCGCGCTGACGTACCGGACGCCGGTGTTCCTGCTCTCCGACGGCTACCTGGCCAACGGCGCCGAGCCGTGGCCGATCCCGTCGGTCGACTCGCTCCCGGATCTGCGAGTTGAGTTCGCCACCGCGCACAACCACGGCGACAACGGCTCCGGTTCGTTCTGGCCTTATCTGCGCGACCCGTCGACGCTGGCCCGGCCGTGGGCGGTGCCGGGCACGCCCGGCCTCGAGCACCGCATCGGCGGCATCGAGAAGGCCGACGGCAGCGGCAACATCTCCTACGACCCCGACAACCACGACCACATGGTCCGGCTGCGCCAGGCCAAGGTCGACGGAGTCTCGGTTCCTCCGCTCACGGTGGACGACCCATCCGGTGCGGCGAGGCTGCTCGTGCTCGGCTGGGGATCGACGTACGGTCCGATCGGCGCCGCGGTCCGGCGCGCTCGGTTGGCGGGGCGATCCGTGGCCCAGGCGCATCTGCGGCACCTCAACCCGTTCCCGTCCAACACCGGTGAGGTGTTGCGGGCCTACGACCGGGTCCTGGTACCCGAGATGAACCTCGGCCAGCTGGCGCTGCTGCTCCGTGGCCGCTACCTGGTCGACGTGCAGCGTTACAACCGCGTGCGTGGCATGCCGTTCAAGGCCGAAGAGCTCGCGGACGTCATCGAGAAGGCGATTGCCGATGTCTGAGACCACCGTCTCTGTCGGGCTGCCCGACGGCCTGCGAGGCGTCCCCACCACCGAGGTGCCGGAGACGAAGAAGACGTTCACCAGCGACCAGGAGGTCCGCTGGTGCCCGGGCTGCGGCGACTACGTCATCCTGGCGGCCGTGCAGGGCTTCCTGCCCACGCTGGGCCTCAAGCGCGAGAACATCGTGTTCGTCTCCGGCATCGGCTGCTCGTCGCGGTTCCCCTACTACCTCGACACCTACGGGATGCACTCGATCCATGGGCGGGCGCCGGCGATCGCCACCGGCCTGGCTTCCTCGCGGCCGGACCTGTCGGTGTGGGTGGTAACCGGCGACGGAGACGCGCTCTCCATTGGTGGCAACCACCTGATCCACGCGCTGCGGCGCAACGTCAACCTGACGATCCTGCTGTTCAACAACCGGATCTACGGGCTGACGAAGGGCCAGTACTCCCCGACGTCGGAGCTCGGCAAGATCACCAAGTCGACCCCCTTCGGGTCGCTGGACGCGCCGTTCAACCCGGTCTCGCTTGCTTTGGGCGCCGAGGCGACGTTCGTCGCGCGCACCATCGACAGCGACCGTGCGCACCTGACCGCAGTGCTCTCCGCCGCCGCCGCGCACCGGGGTACGTCGCTGGTGGAGATCTACCAGAACTGCAACATCTTCAACGACGGTGCCTTCGATCTGCTCAAGAGCCCCGAGACCCGGGACTCGATGCTGATCAGGCTGGAGCACGGGCAACCGGTGCGGTTCGGGGCTGATCTCGAGTTCGGTGTCCGCCGCTCGGCGGCTGGTGTCCTCGACGTGGCCGCAGGCGACGACCCGGACGTCGTCGTGCATGACGCCTACGCGGCCGACCCGTCGCAGGCCTTCGCCCTGTCCCGGCTCGCTGACCCCGGGTCGCTCGCCCGCTCCCCCATCGGGATCTTCCGCCAGGTCGAGCGCGCCACCTACGGCGACCTGATGGCTGACCAGCTCGATGAGGACGTCGAGAAGCGCGGGCGTGGAGACCTGGCCGGCCTGCTGGCCGGCACCGACCCCTGGACCGTCGAGTAGGCCACGATGGACGTGGCGGTGATTCGCGACGCGGTGCACCGCTTCGCAGCCGACCGGCGGCGCCAGCCAGCTGATCCAACGTCGAAGTCGTCGAAGATGAAGGTGTTGTACAACTTCGGCCGGGTCGAGGACCTGGACCGGGCCGCGGTGCAGCGGCTGATCGCCTCGCTGACGCGACTGCTCGGCGATACACCCGCGCTGGGCGCCGGCGGGGATGGTGAGGGTGGGCTGCCCGGGCTTGCGTTCACCGAGTCCCGCCCGCTGGGCGGGACCTATGCGCTGGACGCGTTGTGGGGACGCCTCGGTGTCGCCAAGACGATGCGGACCCTGCTGGCCGGGACCCGCCGGGACGCGGTCACCGAGCGGGTGCTGTTCGCGCTGGTCGCGAACCGGGCGCTGGCACCGTCCTGGAAGCTGGCCGCCGCCGGGTGGGTCAACCACGACGTGCACATCGGTGGTCTGCCCGAGACCACCGATGACGCCTGCTACCGGGCGATGGACTGGCTGCTGCAGGCCGAGCCGGTGCTGACCAAGGAGGTCTACGCCTCGGTCGCCGACCTGCTCAACCTCGAGGTCGACCTGCTGTTCTTCGACACCACCTCGACCTACTTCGAGACCGAGGTCGCCGACGCACCCCTGTGGCGCGACGCCAAGGGTCGCCCGGTCCCCACAGGTCGGCCCGCCGACGCCGACGGCACCGGCACCGATGGCAACCCCCCTGACGGCCCGGACCAGAAGCCGCCGGCCGGGGCGGTCAGGCAGACCGGGTTCCGGGTCCACGGCAAGTCCAAGGACCACCGCGACGACCTGCCCCAGGTGGTGATCGGGATGGCGGTGACCCGCGACGGGATCCCGGTGCGGGTGTGGTGCTGGCCGGGCAACACCAGCGACTCGGCGTTGATCCGCCAGGTCAAGGACGACATGCGCGACTGGAACCTCGCGAGGGTGGTCTGGGTCGCCGACCGCGGGTTCACCTCGGCGGAGAACCGGCGGTACCTGCAGCGTGCCGGGGGTGGCTACATCCTGAGCGCGAGAAGCTGCGCTCGGGCTCCGCCGAAGCGGCTGCAGCGCTGGGCCGGGCCGGCCGCTACCAAGAGGTCGCCGGGAACCTGCGGGTCAAGGAGGTCAAGATCAGCGAGCACGAACGGTTCGTGATCGCGCACAACCCCGACGCCGCCGACCGCGACGCCACCATCCGCACCCAGCTGCTCGCCCGGCTGGAGGAGATGATCGCCGGCTCTGACCAGCTGTCGAAGACCAGACGGGCCGAGCTGCGTGGAGTGATCTCCACCAAACCCGGCCGTGAACCGATTCCTGCGCGTCACCGCGGGTGGGCTGCTGCGCATCGACGCCAAGGCGATCGCCGCGGAGGAGAAGCTGGACGGCAAGTACTTGCTGCGCAGCAACGAACCCCACCTGAGCGCGGAAGACATCGCGTTGGGCTACAAGCAGCTGCTCGAGGTCGAACGCGGCTGGCGCGACATGAAACAGATCCTCGACCTACGCCCGGTCCACCACCGCCTCGAGGACCGCATCCGCGCCCACGTCATCCTGTGCTGGCTCGCGCTGCTGCTTGTCCGGATCATCGAGACCACCACCGGCGACACCTGGACGAACCTCCGCCGCGAACTCCAACGCCTGGCCGTGGGCACCTTCACCGGCCAAGCGCTTTACCGTCATTGACGTCCGCGTCCGACGTCCTCGGCCTTGCCGACGTCGTTGTGTATGTGGGTCGCAGCAGCCGCGGTCTGCCCTGGGCGAAGGCACTCGGCGAGGGTCATGGGTTGATCCGGCCCAGATCTCGGTGCCTGCCCGTATGCGCGGCGTCCACCCGCTCGCCTCGCGCAAGCGGCGGCTCGACACGCGCTGTGAGCGCGCCAACGGGCCCTCCTGTGGTGGCCGGGGGCGCAAGGCTTCGCCCCCGACCGCCCCGGCGAGTGCGGCATCGATCTCGGCGTTGGTTGGCGGTTCGGAGTCGGCGACGTTGTATGTCCCTGCCGCGACGCGAAGCGCTGCCACGGTGGCCGCGGCCGCGTCCTCCAGCCAAACCGTCGGACGGTAGGCGTGAGGCGGTCCCACCGCGATCGACGCGCCGCCGCGACCGGCCTCGATCGCGGCCAGCGTGGACCCGCTGTCGGATCCCACGAACAGCCCGAAGCGCAGCACAACCGAGTCGCCGTCGAACAGCTCGCGAGCGTTGCGCTCGGCCGTCAGCGCCGACGTCACGACACCGCCCCCGGTGACCGGAGCGTCCTCGTCGAGCCACGCATCGCCGCCGTCGGCATACACGAACGCGATCGATTCCTGCGCGAGCCGCCGCACGCCAGCGGCCCGGCTGCGCGCGCGATGGCCGCCGACGCCTCCGTGCGGAGGCGGTCGTTCTCCGCCCAAGCGGTTGGATCGGCCATGCGATCGGCGCTCGGGATGTGTGTCAGCAGGTTCACGACCGCGTCCGCCCCGTCGAGCACTCGGCGCAGCGACTCCTCGTCGAACACGTCGGCTTCGACCGCGCGCGCTCCTAGACCTTCGTCGAAGCGCCGCTGCCCCGCGCACGGCCGGTCCGCAGGGATGAGCACGAACGCCAGCGCGCTCGCTCCAGCAGCTAGCGGCACGTTGACGAGGAAGACCGCCTCCCACCCGAACGCCTGCGTCAGCACCCCACCGAGCAGCACACCGAGCACGAGTCCGGCGGCACCGCCCCGCCCCAGACCGCAACGGCGCGGCTTCGTGCTGGACCCTCGGCGACCGTTGTCGCGACGAGAGAGAGCGTCGCCGGGAACACGAATGCGCCGCCGAGACCTTGGATGGCGCGGCCGCCCAACAGGACCAACGGCGCCGACGCGAGCCCACCGACGAGCGAGCCCACCGCATAGAGCACCAATCCGGTGATCAGCACACGCCGACGGCCGATCAGGTCCGCGGCACGACCACCCAGCAAGACGAAGCTGGCGGACGCGACCGCATAAGCGCTGATGACCGACTGCAGCGACTGCTCCGAATAGCGCAGCTCGTCGCCGATCTCGGGCAACGCCACCACGAGAGATCTCCTCCCTGTCCACATCCGTGATCATCCTGCGCTGGGCCACCTGGTGCTCCTCATCGTCGATGTCCTCACCGACGATCTACACCAAGATCAATTGCTTCCACCGGTTGGGATCAAGAGCTGCTGAGATGGCGCAAGCGTGCGGCCACGCAGGGTGTGGAGCTCGCCGCGGCACACAGCGGTACCCGGGCCGCGAGGCCACCTTCCAGGACCAAGGATTGGGCCCCGTGGTTTTCGTGTCGCCACGGCTACGTTCTTCAGAACCGCATACAGTTCTCTGAAGTGGTTCATCGACGCTGCGCGGCGCGTGGCGACCAGGCGAGCCCGCCGACGGAATTGACTCGGTTTTGGCCCACCTCGAACACGGCGACGGGAGCCCGACAGCTTGCGCTGAAACCCGTTCTGCCATTAGGGCGTGTGTCGCTTGCCAGCGTGATGGGACCACGTCGTTGCCACGAGGATAGGACCACCTGGAGGTGTCAGTGAGCATGGCTGGCTTCGCTTTCGGGGTCAACGGCGGCGCGCCGGTGGGGTTGGTGTCGTTGCCGGTAGGAGGGGCCTTCGACGATGAGAGTGTGCGCGCCTGAGGTGAGCCGGGTCGACGGCGGACTGGGCGAGTAGGGCGTCGCTCATCATGGTCAGCCACTGGGAGGGCTCCCGGTTGGAGGTCTGGCAATCCCCTCGATCCGTAGAGACTCCTCTTAGGTGATTGATCTTGTGTGTGGTGTGTCGCGCGTGTGCGCGGGCAGGCTGTGCCTGCCCGTGTTTGCTGGCCTGCCCGGGCCCGCAGAGGCTGCGGGGTCAGGGGCGGGCCGCAGGCCGTCGCGCAGCGACCGCGCAGCGGCCCTTGGGGCCGCAGGGGCGGGTCCGGTAGCCAGCGCGGCGCCACCACCGGCTTCGCGTCCGCTCGGTGTTCATGCCGCGGTTGCGGAGCGGGAGTGTTCGTAGGCGACCGGGGAGATCATCCCGCAGGTGGAGTGCCGCCGTTCCAGGTTGTACTCCTCGATGAACGCCGCGACCGCGCGCGGCGGGCCTGCGCCCGGGTCACGAAGTGGCAATGGCGCAGCAGCTCGAACTCCAGGTGGAGTGGAACGATTCCGCGGCGACAAGGTGTGCAGAGGCACCGGCCAACTCGTGTAGCGTGCGCCGGTGCCCGCTGCTCGTCTATCACCCGTGTCGCTGGTTCTGATCGGCATCCTCTCAGTACAGTTCGGCGCGGCGGTCTCGAAGGGGCTGTTCGACGAGATCCCGCCCGTCGGGATGGTGCTGCTGCGACTCGCCACGACATCGCTGATCCTGCTCGCCTTGGCCGGCCCCCGGCTGGGTGGTCGCACCGCGGCGGACTGGCGGCCGGTGCTGGCGCTCGGGCTGGCGCTGGGTGCGATGAACTGGGCGTTCTACGAGTCCTTCGCCCGGATACCGCTGGGCGCGGCGGTGGCCATCGAGTTCATCGGCCCGTTGGCGGTCGCGGCCGTGGGCAGCCGCCGCCCGCGCGATATGGTGTGGGTGGGCCTCGCCGCGCTGGGCATCGCCCTGTTCGGCGCCGGCCCGACCAAGGTCGACGCCCTCGGGTTCGGCCTGGCACTACTCGCCGGCGGCTGCTGGGCGCTGTACATCGTCTCGACGGCGGCGACCGGGCGCCGCTGGGCCGGCGTCGAGGGGCTGGCCGTGGCCAGCACGATCGCGACCCTTGCCATCGCTCCGTTCGCCGTGGCGGCGGCGGGCACGCGCCTGCTCGAGCCACGCCTGCTGCTGCTGGGGGCTCTGGTCGCTCTGCTCAGTTCGGTGATTCCCTACAGCCTTGAGATGGTCGCCCTACGCACCCTGCCGCCCCGAGTGTTCGGCATCTTGCTGAGCCTCGAACCGGCCACCGCGGCGCTCGTAGCCGTGGTCCTCCTCCGCGAGTGGCTCACCCCGCTGCAACTGCTCGCGATAGCCTGCGTGACCGCGGCCAGCGTGGGCGCCGCTCGCACGACGTCGGCCCGCGACGCCATCCCCGGCGACTAAGAACGTGTTGGGAAAGCCACTGGTGCGCCTCCGTGACTTGTGTGACTGATGGGGTCAGCGTGCTGGCATGGATTCCGCGCCGGTGCCGCGTTACCCCTCCGATCTGACCGACGAGCAGTGGGCGCTGATCGAGGCGATGGTGGCGGTGCGCGGCGGTGGCCGCCCGGCGATCCACTCCCGCCGGCGGATCGTGGACGCGATCCTGTACGGGAACCGGACCGGGTGCTCGTGGCGGCAGCTGCCGCACGACTTCCCGCCTTGGGACACTGTGTACTGGTACTTCAAGCGGTGGAACAGCGACGGCATCACCGACCGGCTGCACGACGCGCTGCGCGCCGCGGAGCAATGATCAGAACCTGTGGATGGCTCTCGGCGGGGTGACGTGAAGGGTGCGCACCTCCCGAGGATGATCTGAAGCCCATTGCAAGTTCTGATCAGGGTCGGCGTTGGAGCGCCGGTTCGGG
>JBOGDS010000054.1:0-24214 GCA_050743075.1 Jiangellaceae bacterium
ACTGCGCGATGCTGCGCCTCGGCCTGAAGGTGCCCGACACCGTCCTCGTCCCCTTCAAGAACCCGCCCGACCACGCGAAGTACGCCTACACGGCGGAGCGATACAACCGGCCCTTCGACCTCGACGTGCTCGCCGAACGGATGGGCTACCCGCTGTTCATGAAGCCGTACGACGGCGGCGCATGGGTGGGCGTGACCCACATTCGCGACACCGCCGAGCTGCATGCCGCCTACGACGCGTCGGGGCAACGGCTGATGCACCTGCAGAAAGCGGTCGACGGCTACGACGTCTTCGCCCGTTCGCTGTCGATCGGCGCCGAGACGATGGTGATGCGGTTCCGGCCCGAGCTGCCGATGCACGACCGGTATGCGGTCTCGCACGACTTCCTCACCCCGGAGGTGGGCGAGGAGGTCGTCACGATCTCACGGCTGGTCAACGCGTTCTTCCGGTGGGAGTTCAACTCCTGCGAGACGCTCGTCCAGGGGCCTGATGTGCACCCGATCGACTACGCGAACGCCTGTCCCGACGTCGCCCTCACGTCGTTGCACTACTACTTCCCGTGGGCCATGACGGCGCTGGCGCGGTGGACGGTCTACTGCACGGTGACCGGCCGCGAGCCACGCCTGGACCTCGATACCCGGCGGTACTTCGACGTCGCCGACCGCGACGACCTCTCGTACACCGACAAGCTCACGGCGTACCGCCGGCTCGCGGACGACTACTTCGAGACCGACCGGTACCAGGAGTTCTGTGCGACCCGGCTGCGCCATCTGGACGACGTCGTGCGCGACTGGGTCGCCGGCCCTGACTTCGACCGGCTGCTGGTCGAGACGGTCCAGGCGACGTACCCCGAACCAGAGCACGAGCGGTTCGTCGCGCACCTGCGCGGCCTGCTCGGCCTCTGGGTGCAGGACCAGGCCGGCGCCTCCGCTGGCTGACGACGCTCGGCCGCCCCGATCGTGGGGATGGCACGCTCAACGGTTGTGCATGGCACGCTGAACCGTCGCTGGAGCGCCGGAGTTTGACCGGTTTGTGGAGCGGTTCAGCGTGCCATGCCCCTGACAAGGGCTCAGCCGGGGAGCGGCCAGGCGTGGACGGGCTCGTTGCTGTGCATGTGCTCGGCGTAACGCTGGAGCATCGCGTGCAGGGCCTGCGGCCGGTCGAGCCCATCGTCCTGCTCGAGGTGGTGCAGGGTGGCGACCTGCCAGACCGCGCCGTTGCGCTCGGTGACGCATCGCCGCTCGATGATGCCGAGCAGCCGGTCGCGCTCGGCCGGATCGACGCCCCAGCGGTCCAGGCCCTCGTACGCCATCGGGAGCAGCCGGCGCAGGACGAGCTCGGGGGCGCGCACCGGGCCGATCTGGGGCCAGTACAGCATCGCGTCGATGCCGTCGCGGGCGCCGTTGTGGAAGTTCTCCTCGGCGGCGGAGAACGACATCTGCGACCACACCGGCCGCTCGTCTTCGGCGAGCACCCGGATCAGCCCGTAGTAGAAGGCACCGTTGGCGAGGATGTCGACCACGGTGGGACCGGCCGGCAGGACGCGGTTCTCGACCCGGAGGTGCGGCACGCCGTCCACCACCGCATAGATCGGGCGGTTCCAGCGGTAGATCGTCCCGTTGTGCAAGGACAGCTCTTCCAGCCGTGGCACGTCGCCACGGTCGAGCACCTCGATCGGGTCCTCGTCCTCGCAGATGGGGAGCAGCGCGGTGAAGTAGCGCGAGTTCTCCTCGAACAGGTCGAAGACCGACGTGATCCAGCGTTCGCCGAACCAGACCCGTGGGCGGACGCCCTGTTCCTTCAGCTCGACCGGCCGGGTGTCGGTCGCCTGCTCGAACAGCGGGATGCGGGTCTCGCGCCACAGCTCCATGCCGAACAGGAACGGTGAGTTCGCGCCGAGCGCCAGCTGCGCGCCGGAGATCGCCTGCGCCGCGTTCCAGTACGGCCCGAACTCGTCCGGGCTGACCTGCAAGTGGAACTGCACGCTCGTGCAGGCCGCCTCGGGTGCGACCGAGTCGGCGTACGTCGACAGCTGCTCCGCGCCGCTGATCTCCAGGTGGAGGTCCTCGCCGCGGGCGGCGAAGATCTGCTCGTTGAGCAGCGCGTAGCGCGGGTTGGCACTCAGCGAGTCCAGGCTCACGTGTCGAGGCATGAGTGTCGGCAGCACGCCGACCATCACCAGCCGGGCGCCGTCGACGCGGGCGCGCTCGTCGGCGGCGTTGAGGCTTGCCCGCACCGTCCGCTCGAACTCCGTGACACCACGGTCTACGAGCCGCCGGGGAGCGACGTTGATCTCGATGTTGAACTGCCCGAGCTCGGTCTGGAACGCGGGATCGGCGATCAGGTCGAGCACCCGGGCGTTGACGTTGGCCGGCTCGCCGGTGTCGTCGACGATGTTCAGCTCGATCTCCAGGCCGGTCATCGGCCGTTCGAAATCGAACCGCGACTCGCGCAGCATCCGGGCGAGCGCATCCAGGCAGCTGCGCATCTTCTCCCGGAACTCTCGCCTTTCCTCCCGCGTGAACACCCGGTGCGTGACGTCGCGTCCCATGGCCACACCTCCGCTGTGTCGGTGATGCCGGAGCCTGCTTGCAGCCATCGTCAACCGTGATCACCAGTGGCGTCTACGCCGGAGGTCGGCCGCCGGGTGCGCGTCATCGACCCGACCGCGGTACGACGAGGCCGGACTCGTACGCCACCACGACGGCCTGCGTCCGGTCACGCAGTCCCAGCTTGCTCAGCATCCGGCTCATGTGAGTCTTGATCGTCTCCTCGCTGACGACCAGACGCCCGGCGATCTCCGGGTTCGACAACCCCTCCGCGACCAGCATGAGCACGTCGGTCTCGCGTGGCGTCAGCACTGAGAGCAGGGTCGAATGCTGTGCCGGCCGAGGCCGGAGGCGGGCGAACTCGCCGATGAGGCGACGGGTCACGGCCGGGGCGAGCAGAGCCTCGCCGGCAGCAACGACGCGCACGGCGTCGAAGAGCCGCTCGGCCGTGACGTCCTTGAGCAGGAAGCCGCTGGCGCCAGCGCTGAGCGCGTCGTAGACGTGTTCGTCGAGGTCGAACGTCGTCAGCATGAGGACGCGCGGCAGGCCGTCGTCCTCGGCGTCAGCGACGAGCTGCCTGGTCGTCTCGATCCCGTCCATGACCGGCATCCGGACGTCCATGAGCACGACGTCGGGGTGTTGCGCGCGGCAGACCTGCAGCGCCTCGGCGCCGTCGGCGGCGGCACCGACCACGGTGAAGTCGGGCTGGGTGTCCAGCAATGCGGCGAACCCGGCTCGGACGACCTCCTGGTCGTCGACCACGACGACCCGCACGCGGGAGCGAGAGCTCATTCGGCTGCCCTCGCGACGACGAGTCTCGCGGCCGGGAGCCGGGCCTCGACGAGGAAGCCGCTGACCTGAGCGGGCCCGGTCCACAGCGTGCCGCCTACCGCCGCCGCACGCTCGCGCATGCCGAGCAGCCCGTGTCCGTCGGCCGGGGAACGGGGCGTCGAGGCGTTCTCCGGCGGCCCGGGGCCGTTGTCGCGTACGCGGACATGCAAGGCATCGTCGGTGAAGTCGAGCTCTATGTCGACGGCGGCGCCCGGCGCGTGCCGGCGGGCGTTGGTCAGTGCCTCCTGGACGATGCGGTAAGCGGTGAGCTCGACCCCCGGATCCAGCGGCCCGACCCGGCCGCGCACGATCAGGCGGGTGCTCGCTCCCGTGGATTCGCGGGCCTCGTCGACCAACTCGATGAGCTGATGGAGGCCCGGCTGGGGCTGCCGGGTGCTCTCGGTCCCGGCGTCCTCGCGCAGCACACCCACCAGCCGGCGCATCTCGGTCAGCGCCGCACGGGCGGTGTCTCCGATCGCCAGCAGCCGCTTCGCTCCCTCGGGGGGCATGCCGGACGTCGCCAACCGCGCCGTCTCGGCTTGCACGGCGATCATGGAGATGTGGTGGGCGACGACGTCGTGCAGCTCGCGGGCGATGCGCGCCCGTTCTCCACGCGCCGCGTGCTCGAGCAGGGTACCGGCGACGATGTGCCTGGATGCCTCCAGCTCGGCGGCCTCGCGGCGCACCTTGGTCGCCCGGCCGAGCCCGGCCGCGGCAACCGTCAGGCCGGCCAGCAGCACGGCGAACAGCCGGTCGCCGACGTCCTCGTCGAACGGGCCGGCTATCGCGTATGCCACGAACGGGAGGACCAGCACCGCGGTCGCCCACCGGGAACCGTTGCGGCCGAGCACGTGCAGCACGGCGAGCAGGGCCACCAGGCCGGCACCGGTCAGTGGTAGCAGCGCCGCAAGCGTGAGGAACGTCGCGAACGTGATCACCACGGCAGCCCCCAGGACGTGGGCACCCGCGAGGGCGATCGGCACCGTGGCACCCAGGCCGAGCAGCATCACGACGGTCAGATCGGCACCGGACTGGTCGGCGCGGACGGTCACCTCCGCCACGGCGAGCAAGCCGAGCGTCACCGCTGCGCCCAGCGGCCACTCGGGCGCGTCGGTGACCCGCCGGGCGACCTCGCCCACCCGGCCGATCAGCCCGCTTGACTGGCTCACGTAGGACATTGTCACCGCGACTACGCCGACATTGCGTCACCCGGAGCTGGAGTCGGACATCCCCCGTGCGAGGGATGCGCAGCCTCGATGACGGCCCTGCGGTGTGACGACCCCGGCACGCTGGCCGCCGTAGCGTGACGGTCGTGACCCGTGCCATCCACGGGACGGTGGCGGCGCTGGCCGTGGCCGGTCTGATCGGCGCGTGCGGTGGTCCGCGTGGGGATGGTGCGGAGCTCAGACCGCTCGACGCGTTCGACGCCGTGATCGAGGCGACCGGCTCGTACCCGCTGGTGGCACTCGGGGAGTTCCACCAGATGCAGGAATGGCACGACTTCATGGCGGCGCTGCTTCTTCGTCGCGAGTTCACAGACAACGTCGACGACATCGTCATCGAGTTCGGCAATGCGCTCTACCAGGACGTGGCTGATCGTTTCGTCGTCGAGCTCGAGCCGGTCGGGATCGACGAGTTGTCCCAGATCTGGCGCAACGCCGGAAGCGTGTTGTGGGACGCGCCCGTGTACGAGCAGTTCTTCCGGAACGTGCGCGCGGTCAACGAGCAGCTGCCCAGCGAGCGGCGGGTACGAATCCTGCTCGGCGGTCCCGACGTCGACTACGGCGCGGTTCGAAGCGCCGCCGACACACACGAGCTGATGAAGGGCGACCGAGGAGACGCGTTCTTCGCCGACGTCGTCGAGCGTGAGGTCATCGCTGGGGGCCGGCGCGCCCTGCTGATCTCCGGGGCAGATCACCTGCGGCGCGGGGTTCACGCCAACACCGGCCCGGACGACCCCAACGTTGCGACGCTGCTCGAGCGTGAACACCCCGGACAACTCTTCATCGTCTACCCACTCCCATACGAATACGACGCAGAGCTCGGTCACGAGATCGAGGACGTGTTGGCGTCATGGCCCGGCCCAACGGTGGCCCATGTCGACGACACGTGGCTCGGTGTCCAGCGCGTCTCGCATCGCGTCCTCGACCCGGACTCGACGTTCGAGGATCAAGTTGACGCCGTCCTCTGGCTCGGCTCGCGGGAGTCATTGACCGCATCGCGGGCGGATCCCGCTATCTACCGGCAGGGCGACTACGCGGTCGAACTCGAGCGGCGAAGCGCGATCCTCTCGGCGTACTTCGACGAGACCATCGACTACGTCGACGAAGGCTTGCGGCTCGCTACGGCCGGTCCGCGGCTGGTCGCCGATCCCCCGAGAGAGTGACGAGTGCCGCGCTCGGTCACCCACGGCACGGTGGGCAACGCCGCTCCGTTGCGTGACGACCCGTGGGCCGATCGCTCAATAGCCTCGCCGGCATGGAAGCAACCATCGAGGCCCGCGGCCTCCACAAACGCTACGGGCCGACGGTCGCCGTCGACGGCCTCTCCTTCACCGTCGGACCGGGCCAGGTCACAGGTTTCGTCGGGCCCAACGGCGCCGGGAAGACCACCACGATGCGCATGATCCTCGGCCTGGACGCGCCGGACGAAGGAACCGCCCTGGTGGGTGGCCTGCCCTATCACGCGCTGCCGACCCCGCTGCGCCAGGTCGGCGCGCTGCTCGACGCCGAAGCGATCCATCCCGGTCGCCGGGCCCGCAACCACCTGTTGTGGATGGCCCAGTCGAACGGCATCTCGAGCCGCCGGGTCGACGAGGTGATCGAGCTGGTTGGACTGGCTTCGGTGGCCCGGCGGCCCGCCGGCGGCTTCTCGTTGGGCATGCGCCAGCGCCTTGGCATCGCCGGTGCTCTGCTCGGCGACCCGCCGGTGCTCATGTTCGACGAGCCGGTCAACGGGCTCGACCCCGACGGCATCCGGTGGATCCGCGGCTTGCTGCGATCGCTGGCCGCCCAGGGACGGGCCGTGCTGGTGTCCAGCCACCTGATGAGCGAGCTGGAAGGCAGCGCCGACCATCTCGTCGTGATCGGCCGTGGCCGGCTCATCGCCGACACCAGCGTGCCCGCACTGCTCGCCGCCGCATCGGGAGGTCGCGTGCGCCTTCGCTCCGCTCGTCCGTCGGAAGCGATGACCGTACTCGCCAACGCCGGAGGCGTCGTGGCGTCGGTGGATCGCGAGTTCGTGATCGTCACGGGACTTGAGACACAACGGATCATCACCCTCCTCTCCGACCACGATCTGGCGTTCTCCGAGGTCAGCGAACATCGCGCCTCGCTTGAGGAGGCTTACATGGAGCTCACCAGGGATGCCGTGGAGTTCACCGGCCAGAGCGCAGCGCAGGCGTGATGGCCACTATGACGGCCGATCGCCGCGAGCCGGCGACCACCGGCGTCGGCTTCGACCGCCTCCTGCTGGCCGAATGGACCAAGCTCCGGTCGGTGCCCAGATGGATGCTCGGCCTGGGCGCCATGATCGCGTTGACCCTCCTGCTCTCGTTGTTCACGGCAGCAGGGAGCGGCAGCGACCTCAACTCGCATCCCGAAGAACTCGGCGCGGTCGGACCGGACGGTCAGCGGGTCAAGGACGAGATGCATTTCGTCCACCAGACGCTTGCCGGAGACGGCAGCATCGTGGCGCGGGTGCGCAGGCAGGACGACAGTCACGAGTGGGCCGGCGCCGGCGTCATGGTCAAGGAGAGCACCGAGGCGGGTTCCCCGTATGCAGCGATCATGGTCACTCCTGGGCACGGCGTGCGGCTGCAGTCCAACTTCACCACCGAGGTCTCCGGCAGCGCGGAGACGGCCCCACGCTGGCTCAAGCTCACCCGGGTCGGCGCCACGATCACCGGGCTCGAGTCCGCCGACGGGAGCACATGGAACGAGGTCGGCAGTGTCGAGATCGGTGATCTGCCTCGCAGTGCGGAGGTGGGCTTGTTGGTCAACTCGCCGGGCCAGGTGGAGGTCGAGCGCCAGTTCGGCAGCACCTCGAGCGGCGAACGCGCCACGCTCGGCACCGCCACCTTCGACAACGTCGAGGTCGACGCCACCGGGTCAGGGCCACAACCATCGCAACGCTGGCGTGATCATGACACGTCGGTCGGATTCGTCGACATCGAACCTGCCAGGGAGGTCGACGGTGTCTTCACGCTGTCCGGGTCGGGCGAGCTGGCGGTCAATCCACCGGACGCCGACGTCGCCCAGTTGAGCCTGATCGGGATCAACTTCGGGCAGATCGCCGCCGTCGCTGTCGGGGCACTGCTCATCACCGCCGAGTACAAGCGGGGGATGATCCGAACGACCTTCGCGGCCAACCCGCGACGCGGCCGGGTGCTGGCCGCGAAGGCGGTCGTGATCGGCGCCACGACCTTCGTCGTCGGGCTGGTCGCCAGCCTGACCGCCTTCTTCCTCACCCAGCCGGTCCTGCGCTCGAACGGGTTCGGACCGCCCGCGTATCCCGTCCCGTCCCTGACCGACGGGCCGGTGCTGCGGGCCGTGATCGGCGCGGCGCTGAACCTGGCGCTGGTCGCGATCTTCGCGCTCGCCCTCGGCACGATCATGCGGCGAAATGCTGGCGCGATCGCCACCGGCATGGTGGTCCTCCTACTCCCCATCGTCTTCGCCGGGAGTCTCCCGTTGAGCGTCGAGCAGTGGCTCATCCGGACCACCCCGGCTGCGGGCCTGTCGGTCCTGCAGACCATCGAGCAGGACAACGACACCGCCGTCGAGCCATGGAACATGGCCGATCCGTGGGTCGGCCTGGGCGTGTTGGGTGCCTACGCCGCCGCCGGCCTCGCCGTCGCCTGTTGGCAGCTTCGACGGCGGGACGCATGAGCGTCACGAGTCGGCCGGCCAACCCCGCCGCCGCGCAGGCGATGCGTCATGACATCCGGCGCGCGCTCCACGCGGAATGGACGAAGCTGCGTACGGTGCCGAGCACGCCCTGGCTGCTGCTCGCCATCGTCGCCTTCACCGTGATCGTGAGTGCGGGGGCGGTGGGGTCGGTCAGCACGTCCCACTGCCCGTCGCCGACCGAGTGCTTCGAAGACACCACGAAGCTCAGCCTCACCGGAGTCTGGCTCGGCCAGGCTGCCGTCGCTGTTCTGGCCATACTCTCCATGACCAGCGAGTACGGCACCCGGATGATCCAGACGACGCTGGCGGTGACACCGCGCCGGGTAACCGTCCTGCTCACCAAGGCGACCGTCGTCACGGCCATCGTGCTCGCCGCTGCGACCGTTGGCGTACTCGGTTCCCTGATCGCCGGGCGGATCATCCTGCCCGGGAACGGGTTCACCGCCGCCAACGGGTATCCGCCCCTGTCGCTGGCCGACGGACCCACGCTGCGGGCGGTCGCCGGCACGGTGCTCTACGTCGGGATCATCGCCCTGCTCAGCCTCAGCGTTGGCACGATCGTTCGAGACACCGCCGGAGCGATCACCGCCGTGCTGTCCCTGCTCTACATCGCCCCGCTGATCGCGACGTTGGTGTCCGACCCGCAATGGTCGGAACGGCTGCAGACGTTCACGCCATCAACGGCCGGGCTCGCCATCCAGGCCACGACCGACCTCGACCGCATACCGATCGGACCGTGGGCCGGCCTGGGGGTGCTCGCTGCCTACGCCATCGCCGCGATGCTCGCCGGGGTGCTGCTGTTCAAGACCCGAGACACCTGATCACGCCGCCGCACGTCAACCATGAGCGAGGACCGGCCAAGCTGCACACGAAGCGTGGGGGCCGGCTGGCACTCTCCGCTAGCGAGTGCTAAGTTGCGGACTGGCACCCTCGGTTCGAGAGTGCCAACGCCCACGCTCCACCGGTACCCGCGACGACGGTGCGGCACGGGCAGTCAGACGAATAACCGTGACATCCCGCGAAAGGGGAGGTCTGCAAGTGTCGGTCTCCATCAAGCCGCTCGAGGACCGGATCGTGGTCAAGCCGCTCGACGCGGAGCAGACCACGGCGTCCGGGCTCGTGATCCCAGACACCGCCAAGGAGAAGCCGCAGGAGGGCGAGGTCCTCGCTGTCGGCGCAGGCCGGTTCGACGACGCGGGCTCCAAGCGCATCCCGCTCGACGTCGCCGTCGGCGACAAGGTTCTGTACTCCAAGTACGGCGGCACCGAGGTCAAGTACGACGGTGAGGATCTTCTCATCCTGTCGGCGCGCGACGTGCTCGCCGTCATCGAGAAGTGAATCTCTGACACCACCGTGACAGGCAACGCCCCGGGGCGGTTCCGCTAGCCGGAGCCCGCCCCGGGGCGTCCGCCGTTCGAAGGGACCCATCACATGCCCAAGATCCTGGAGTTCGACGAGAGTGCCCGCCGCCGCCTGGAGCGCGGCGTCGACGCCCTCGCGAACACCGTCAAGGTGACGCTCGGCCCCAAGGGCCGCAACGTCGTCATCGACAAGAAGTTCGGTTCCCCCACGATCACCAACGACGGCGTCACGATCGCCCGCGAGATCGAGCTCGACGACCCGTACGAGAACCTCGGCGCCCAGCTCGCCAAGGAGGTCGCGACCAAGACCAACGACGTCGCCGGCGACGGCACCACGACGGCGACCGTCCTGGCCCAGGCGATGGTCCACCGCGGCCTCAAGGCTGTGGCCGCCGGTGCGGCGCCGCTGTCGGTCAAGCATGGCATCGACACGGCTGTGGAGGCCGTCGCGGACCGGTTGCTCGCCAACGCCCGCCCGGTCGACGAGAAGTCGGAGATCTCCGCGATCGCCGGCATCAGCGCCCAGGACCCGCAGATCGGCGACCTCATCGCCGACGCGTTCGACAAGGTCGGCAAGGACGGTGTCATCACCGTCGAGGAGTCGCAGACCTTCGGCACCGAACTCGAGTTCACCGAGGGCATGCAGTTCGACAAGGGTTACCTCAGCCCTTACATGGTCACCGACACCGAGCGCATGGAGGCTGTCCTGGAGGACGCCCACGTGCTGCTGCACCAGGGCAAGATCTCGACCGTGGCCGAGTTCCTGCCGCTGCTGGAGAAGGTCGTCCAGGCCGGCAAGCCGCTGTTCGTGGTGGCGGAGGACGTCGAGGGCGAGGCCCTGTCGACGCTCGTCGTCAACAAGATCCGCGGCACGTTCACCGGCGTCGCGGCGAAGGCGCCCGGGTTCGGCGACCGACGCAAGGCGATGCTGCAGGACATGGCCGTGCTCACCGGCGCCCAGGTTGTGGCCCCGGAGGTCGGCCTCAAGCTCGACCAGGTCGGGCTCGAGGTGCTCGGCCAGGCCCGGCGGATCGTCGTCACCAAGGACGACGCGACGGTCATCGATGGCGCCGGCGGGAGCGACGAGATCGAGGCACGTGTCGCCCAGATCAAGAGGGAGATCGAGAACACCGACTCCGACTGGGACCGCGAGAAGCTGCAGGAGCGGCTGGCCAAGCTGGCCGGCGGCGTCTGCGTGATCAAGGTCGGCGCGGCCACCGAGGTCGAGCTCAAGGAGCGCAAGCACCGCATCGAGGACGCGATCTCCGCTACCCGGGCGGCGATCGAGGAGGGAATCGTGGCCGGCGGTGGGTCGGCTCTCGTGCAGGCCGCGTCTGCGCTCGACAACCTCGACCTGTCCGGCGACGAGCTCACCGGGCTCGGTGTTGTGCGCAGCGCGCTCGTGGAGCCACTGCGTTGGATCGCCGAGAACGCCGGCGAGAACGGCTACGTCGTGGTCGCCACGGTGAGCAACCGCACGCCCGGCGAGGGTTTCAACGCGGTGACCGGAGTGTACGGCGACCTGATCGCCGACGGCGTCATCGACCCGGTAAAGGTCACCCGGTCGGCGCTGCAGAACGCCGCGTCGATCGCGGGCATGCTGCTCACCACCGAAGCGCTCGTGGTCGACAAGCCGGAGGAACCCGAGCCCGAGGCTGCCGGGCATGGTCACGGGCACGGCCACTGACCTGCCGGCTGGCAGGCCAACCGGCTGACAGGCCGACCGGCAATGCTCGGCGAGGCCCGGACCCGCTGCGACGGGATCCGGGCCTCGCTCCGTTAGCAGGGCTCTCGACCTCGCTGTCTCTACCGGACCTCGCCGTCTCTGCCGGCGCTATACGTCGGAATCCGGCTGTTCGGTGCCGCTCCCGCCGGCGAGGTCCGGTAGAGCCGGCGAGGTGGGCGACAGACACGATCACTGAGCTCCGGACAGCGAGGGTCCGAGTAGACACGGCGAGCTCGGCGACGGACTCGATCGCTCAAGGACGCCTCTCGTAGGGTGAGCCGCGTGGTGACCACCGGTTCGTCGTACCTGGTCGACCGGATGCACCCGTTTACCACGACGATCTTCGCGGAGATGTCGGCGCTGGCCGTGCAAACCGGCGCGATCAACCTGGGCCAGGGGTTCCCGGATACGGATGGGCCGGCCTCGCTGCTCGAGGATGCCGTCGCCGCGATCCGGGGAGGCGCCAACCAGTACCCTCCCGGCCCGGGCATCCCTGAGCTGCGGCAGGCCATCGCCAACCACCAGCGCCGGTTCTACGGCCTGGACGTCGACCCGGTCACCGAGGTACTCGTCACCGCCGGTGCCACCGAGGCGATCGCCGCGACGATCCTCGCACTGGCCGGTCGGGGCGACGAGGTCGTCACCTTCGAGCCCTACTACGACTCCTATGCGGCGTCGATCGCGCTGGCGGGGGCCGAACGGCGGACGGTGCTTCTGCGCAAGCCGGACTTCTCCTTCGACGAGCATGAACTGGGGTCCGCCTTCGGCGACCGGACCAAGCGCGTGCTGCTGAACTCGCCCCACAACCCGACCGGCAAGGTCTTCACGCCCGCCGAGCTCGAACTGGTGGCTCGGTTCGCGCGCGAGCGCGACGCGGTCGTCGTCACCGACGAGGTCTACGAGCACCAGACCTTCGACGGCACGCGGCACGTCCCGGTGGCGACGCTGCCGGGCATGGCCGAACGGACGGTCACGATCTCGTCCGCAGGCAAGACGTTCTCGGTCACCGGCTGGAAGATCGGCTGGCTACACGCGCAGGCACCGCTGACCGCGGCGGTCCGCGCCGTCAAGCAGTTCCTGACCTACGTCAACGGGTCACCGTTCCAGCCGGCCGTCGCGACCGCCCTGGGGCTCGACGACGAGTTCTACGCGTCGCTCGCGACCGACCTGCAGCGCAAGCGCGACCTGCTCTCGGCCGGACTCCGCGAGGCGGGTTTCGACGTCTTCACGCCGAAGGGCACCTACTTCGTCGTTGCCGATGCGGCGCCGCTCGGCTGCGACGACGCCTTCGAGCTGTGTCAGCAACTGCCGTCGCTGGCGGGCGTGGCCGCGGTGCCCGTCTCGGTCTTCCACGACGACAAGGAGGCAGCGCGCTCGCTGGTCCGGTTCGCCTTCTGCAAGCGCGACGACGTGCTCGCCGAGGCCGCCGAACGGCTTGGGCGTCTTCGCCACGTCTGAGGGAGCGCGCCACCTCGCATCGGGACCGGTGCACGATCACTGTTCCGGAGACAGCACCTCTGGGCCTGGGTACTGTGCGTGCATGCGTCGCCCTGGGGTCGGCATCGTCGTCGGTCTGCTCGTGGCACCGTTCGTGCTGACTGGGATCACCACAGCGTCTGCCGTGACCACTGCTGGATGGGCTGACTGGGAGCCGCTGACGGGGACGGCCGGCAGCTTCACGACGAGTATGCAGCTACCTGCGGGTGGCTTCCCCGAGGCGTCGGTCACGTCCGACTCCCGTTCGGGCCAGGTCGGCGTCCAGTCGGGTGCGTCGGCGTGGCATGGCACGTCCACACCCCCGGGAGGCAAGTACGGTTCGAGCCAGAACCGACCGTACCTCAACCTGCGCCCGCGCGCGGACACGCCGGCGGCGCCGTCGGCGACGACCTACACGTTCGCCTCGCCCACGCCCAGCTCGGGCTGGGCGTTCGTGCTCGGCGACATCGACGCCGACCAGGTGCAGATCAGCGCCAAGGGGCCCGATGGGCAGCCGTTGACCGCGACCGAGCTGGGCTTCCAGGGCACGTTCAACTACTGCGAGGTACCGCCCCGCCCGTCGTGCACGGGGACCGACGTGCCCACCTGGGACCCGGCCACCTCGACCCTGGTCGGCAACGCGGGCGCGATCGACACGTCGGGAGCCTCCGGCTGGTTCGAGCCCACCGTGCCCATCTCGACCCTGACCTTCACGTTCGCTCAGCGGTCCGGCTTTCCCGTCTACCAGACCTGGTTCGCCTCGCTCGCCCGCGACATCACCGGCACGGTCACGCTGGCCGACGAGAACGGGGTTCCCGTCGACCCCGTCGAGCCCGTCGCCGGCGTCACCCTCAACCTGTTCGCCCCGAACGGGGAGTTGGTCGCCACCACCACGTCGGCGGCGGACGGCACGTACTCCTTCGAGGGGTTCACGGCCGCCAACGGGTACACGGTCGAGGTCGTTCAGCCGCCGGGGATGGTGATCGTTGGAGCGTCCGAGCAGAACGCGGACCTGTCGACGGACGACGCCGTCGATGTCGACTTCCTGGTGCGCGAGATCATCCCGGTGCCGGTCAGCGGTGCCGTCACGGACGACGACGGCAACCCGGTACCCGGCGCCGTGGTGACGGTCGACGGCCCCGGCGGCACGTTCACGGCCACCACCGACTCGTCGGGCAACTACCTGGTCGACCAGGTCCCGCCCGGCGACTACACGATCACCGTCGAACCGCCGGACGGCTTCTCTGACGTGTCGCTGCCCCCGGAGCTCGTGATCGAGGTGCCGCCGGACAGCGAGGAACCCATCGTCGACCAGAACTTCGTGCTGCAGACGCTGCCGTCGCTGTCCGGCGCGGTCACCGCGGCCGACTCCCCGGTGCCCAATGCGACCGTCACGATCACCGGCCCCGGTGGCACCCAGAGCACGGTGACGGGCCCGGACGGTACGTACTCGTTCGACGGGCTCGAGGACGGCGACTACACCGTGACGGTCGAGCCGCCCGCGGGGTACACCGTCGTCGGCGACGACGAGCTCGACGAGACCGTCGCGGGCGACGACGTCGAGAACGTCGACTTCGCGCTGGCCCGACCCGGGGCGCTCGGGGGGACGGTCACCGACACCGACGGCAACCCGGTCGCCGGGGTCGAGGTCGTCGTCAATGGGCCTGGCGGCGACGTCACGCTGACTACTGACGACGAGGGCAACTACTTCACCGACGGACTCGAGCCCGGCGATTACACCGCGACGATCACGGTGCCGGACGGGACCACACTGGTCGGTCCGCCCTCGCAGGGCGCCACGATCACCGCAGCGGGCGAATCAATCCTTGACCTCGACTTCGCGCTGCAGCCCGACCTGGAGGCCGGCGGCACCGTCACCGACACGTCGGGCAACCCGGTGCCCGGCGCCGAGGTGACGATCACGGGCTCGAACGGCGACCCGGTGGCGACGATCACCACCGGCGACGACGGCACGTGGAGCGTGCCGCTACCGCCCGGACAGGGCTACATGGCCGAGGTCACGCCACCCGACGGCTACGAGGTCGTGGGGGAGCCGGGCATCACGTTCGACGTGACCGACGAGCCGGTGACCGGCCTGGACTTCCAGCTGCGCCTCGTGCCGACGCCGCCGGATCCGGACGACGACGGCGCACGCCCGGCGCCGTCCTTGCCCGACACCGGCGTCGAGCCCGGCCCGACCCTGGCCCTCGCCGGGGTGCTGGTCGCCCTGGGACTCGCGCTGATGGCCGCCGGCCGGCGCTCCGACGGGCTGGCCTGACCCGCAACCGACAGGGCGCGGCGGCATCCGCGGCTAGCATGAGGCCATGCCCACCGAGCCCGGAGTGCCCAAACCCTTCGCGCCGCTGGGGCTCACCTTCGACGATGTGTTGTTGCTGCCGGGGGAGTCTGACGTCGTCCCGAGCGAGGTCGACACCACGTCGCGGGTCAGCCGCAACATCACCGTGCGGATCCCACTGCTCTCCTCGCCGATGGACACCGTCACCGAGGCGCGGATGGTGATTGCGATAGCCCGCCAGGGCGGTCTCGGCGTCCTGCACCGCAGCCTCTCGATCGACGACCAGGCCCGTCAGGTCGACCTAGTCAAGCGGTCCGAGTCCGGCATGGTGACCGACCCCGTGACCACCGGACCGGATGCCACCCTCGCCGAGGTCGACGTGCTGTGCCGCCACTACCGGATCTCCGGCCTGCCGGTCGTCGACGAGCGCGACGTCCTGGTGGGCATCGTCACCAACCGTGACCTGCGATTCGTACCCCTGGCGGAGCACGAGACCCGCACGGTCCGCGAGGTCATGACCCCGATGCCGCTCGTCACCGCACCCGTGGGCATCAAGGCCGACGACGCCATCGCACTGCTGGCCAAGTTCAAGATCGAGAAGCTTCCCCTCGTCGACAACGGCGGCCGGCTGCGCGGACTCATCACGGTCAAGGACTTCGTGAAGTCCGAGCAGTTCCCGCAGGCGACGAAGGACACCGAGGGCCGGCTGGTCGTCGGCGCCGCCGTCGGGTTCTTCGGCGATGCGTGGGAACGCGCGATGGCGCTCGTCGATGCCGGCGTCGACGTCCTCGTCGTCGACACGGCACACGGGCACGCCGGAGCGTTGCTCGACATGGTGCGGCGGCTCAAGGCCGAGCCCGCGGCATCCGGGGTCGACGTGGTCGGCGGCAACGTCGCGACCCGGGCCGGCGCACAGGCGCTGGTCGACGCGGGCGTCGACGGCGTGCGGGTCGGCGTCGGGCCCGGCAGCATTTGCACCACCCGGGTCGTCGCGGGGGTCGGCGTCCCCCAGGTCACCGCCATCCACGAGGCAACACAGGCGTGTGCTCCGGCCGGGGTCCCGGTGATCGGTGACGGCGGCCTGCAGTACTCCGGCGACATCGCGAAGGCACTGGTTGCTGGCGCCGACACGGTCATGTTGGGCTCGCTGCTCGCGGGCTGCGAGGAGAGCCCAGGGGAGCTGATCTTCGTCAACGGCAAGCAGTTCAAGTCGTACCGGGGCATGGGCTCGCTCGGCGCGCTGCGCAAGCATGGCGCTTCGTCGTCGGGGTCACGCGACCGCTACTTCCAGGCCGACGTCGCCGCCGACGACACACTCATACCGGAAGGGATCGAGGGCCAGGTGCCCTACCGCGGCCCGCTGGCGGCGGTCGCCCACCAGCTCATCGGCGGGCTGCGCCAGTCGATGTTCTACTGCGGCACCCCGACGATCCCTGAGCTCAAGGTGCGAGGCCGGTTCGTGCGTATCACGGCGGCCGGGCTCACGGAGTCGCATCCGCACGACATCCAGATGACCGTCGAGGCCCCGAACTACTCGTCCCGCTGACCCGCGTCGATAGCCTGTTCCGGTGACGGAGATCGAGATCGGGCGGGGCAAGCGCGGCCGGGCGGCGTACGCCTTCGACGACGTGGCGATCGTGCCCAGTCGGCGCACCCGCGATCCGGAGGAGGTCTCGACCCACTGGCAGATCGACGCCTACCGGTTCGAGATCCCGCTGATGGCCGCGCCGATGGACTCGGTCATGTCGCCGGCGACGGCGGTTCTGCTGGGCAAGCTCGGTGGCCTGGGCGTCATCGACCTCGAGGGCCTGTGGACCCGGTACGACGACCCCGTGCCGCTGCTGGACGAGATCGCCGGCCTGGACGACGGGTCGGCGACGCAGCGTCTGCAGCGGCTGTACGACGAGCCCGTGCGCGAAGACCTCATCTCCGACCGGTTGCGCGAGATCCGCGCCGCCGGCGTGACTGTTGCCGGCGCGCTCTCGCCGCAGCGGGTCAAGCGGTACCACCGGGCCGTCATCGCCGCCGGCGTCGACCTGTTCATCATCCGCGGGACGACGGTGTCGGCAGAGCACGTGTCCAGCCAGACCGAGCCGCTCAACCTGAAGCAGTTCATCTACGAGCTCGACGTTCCGGTGATCGTCGGTGGCTGCGCGACGTACCAGGCCGCGCTGCACCTGATGCGGACCGGAGCCGCCGGTGTGCTGGTGGGCTTCGGCGGCGGCGGTGCTCACACGACGAAGTCCGTGCTCGGCGTGACGGTCCCGATGGCGAGCGCCGTCGCCGACGTCGCCGCAGCGCGCCGGGACTACCTCGACGAGTCCGGCGGCCGCTACGTTCACGTCGTGGCCGACGGCGGCGTGGCCCGGTCTGGCGACATCGCGAAGGCGATCGCCTGTGGTGCCGACGCTGTCATGGTCGGCTCGCCCCTCGCCCGGGCCTCGGAGGCTCCCGGCCGTGGCTGGCACTGGGGATCGGAGGCGCATCATCGCGATCTGCCTCGCGGCCAGCGGGTCAAGGTCGGTACGGTCGGCCCGCTGGAACAGATCCTGCACGGCCCGTCCCACGTCGCTGACGGCACCATGAACCTGATCGGCGCGCTGCGTCGGGCCATGGCGACGACGGGCTACACCGAGGTCAAGGAGTTCCAGCGCGTCGAGGTCACGGTCCTGCGCTGAGGTCCAGCCGGCCGGGCACGAGCATCCGCCCGCCACTCGCCATGCTCATGGCTGACCGTCGGTCACGCGCCCGCCAGCTCGGCCTAGGCTGCAGATGTGACCACCACTGCTGCGGTAGGGCTTGACGACGTCGTCGATCCAGGGTTGGTCGAGCGGCTCGTGGACAAGATCGTCGCCAGCCCCAGGGCGCAACGGATGACGACCGTGGTGCCGTTCACCGGCAAGCCGTTCGCGGAGCTTCCGATCTCCACTCCGGACGACGTCGACGCGGCCTTTGCCGCGGCGCGGGTGGCGCAGCGCAGCTGGGCTGCACGGGCGGTCGAGGAGCGGGCCAGGATCGTGGGCCGGGTCCATGACCTGGTACTCGACCGGCAGGCCGAGATCGCCGACATGGTGCAGGTGGAGGCGGGGAAGGCGCGCCGCGACGCGTTCGAGGAGATCGGCGACGTGGCGCTCGCGGCTCGCTACAGCGCGAGCCGCGGTCCCCGGTTGCTGCGCGACCGTCGCCGGCTGGGATTTGTCCCCGGCCTCACCTGGGCGCTCGAGGTGCGTCAGCCCAAGGGCGTCGTCGGTGTGATCTCGCCCTGGAACTACCCGCTCACGCTGGCCATCTCCGACTGCCTGCCGGCTTTCGTCGCCGGCAACGCCGTCGTGCACAAGCCGGACAGCCAGGCGGTGCTAACTGCACTGCTCGCCCGGTCTATCGCCGTAGAGGCGGGCCTGCCGGAGGCCCTCTGGCAGATCGTCGTCGGCGACGGGCCGACGATCGGCAGCGCGGTCGTCGAGCGAGCCGACTACGTGTCGTTCACGGGGTCGACCGCGACCGGACGGATCATCGGGCGGACGCTCGGGGGGCGCCTTGTCGGAGCGTCTCTGGAGCTGGGCGGCAAGAACGCGATGCTCGTTCTCGACGACGCTGACCTCGACCGTGCGGCTGAGGGCGCCGTCCGGGCATGCTTCTCCAACGCCGGCCAGCTCTGCATCTCGATGGAGCGCCTCTACGTGGCCGCCTCCGTCCGCGGCGAGTTCGTCGAGCGGTTCCTCCGACGTGTGCACAGGATGCGGATCGGTGCCGCCTACGACTACTCGTACGAGATGGGGTCGCTGGTCTCGCAGGCTCAACTGGACAAGGTGGTGCGGCACGTAGAGGACACCGTCGCGAAGGGCGCCAAGGTGCTCGCCGGCGGGAACCCGCGACCAGACCTGGGCCCGTGGTTCTTCGAACCGACGGTCCTCGACGGTGTGCGCCCGGGGATGCTGGCGGCCGACGAGGAGACCTTCGGCCCGGTCGTCGCCGTTCACACCGTTGCCGACGACGCCGCGGCCATCGCCGCCGCCAACGACACGCCGTTCGGCCTCAACGCCAGCGTCTGGACCCGCGATCACGACCGCGGAGTGCGGGTGGCCAAGCAGCTGCAGGCCGGCTCGGTGAATGTCAACGAGGGCTATGCCGCCGCATGGGGAAGCCACGACCTGCCCTCTGGCGGCGTGAAGGCCTCGGGCCTCGGTCGCCGGCACGGGCGCGAGGGCCTCCTGCGGTACACCGACCCGCAGGCGATCGCCGTGCAGCGCCTTCACGGCATCGCCCCGCTGGCCGACATGAGCTTCGACCGGTTCGCGGACACGATGACCCGGGCCCTGCGGGTCATGCGCCGCTCCGGCCGCCCGTGAGCGACTGGACACCTGACGACGTCCCCGCCCCCCATCCCATGATCATCGGCACTTTCGGGACTATCCGGCCGCTCAGTGCCGATGATCATGGGACAAGGGGGTTGTCCACAGGCGCGGGCGACGGACTGTCGCCGGAGGAGGTCGGGCCAGCACGCTGTTCCCATGCCCAAGCGTGACCTGCCGGCATGGCCTCGAGGCCTGATCGAGCTCATCGAGATCCAGCACGGTGTCGTGTCGGTCAACCAGCTCGTTGACTGGAGCGTCGGGGTGGATCTCGCGCAGGCGCGCGCCGCCTCGGGTCGATGGCAGCGCCCGCACCGAGGGGTCTACGCCACCTTCAGCGGTGGCCTCGATCGACCGGCCGAGCTCGATGGCTTGACTGACGTCGTGGACGAGAACGTCCACGTGACCGTCCCCGCACACCGGCGCGTACGGGGCAGATACGCGGGCATCGTCGTGCACTACGCCCGCCGCTTGGACGAGAGCCGTCGTCCGGGGACATCACCACCGCGCACCCGCATCGTCGACACCGTGCTCGACCTCGTCGACACGGCGCGGACGGCACGCGCTGCGGAGGCGTGGATCGCGACGGCCTGCCAGAAGCGCCTGACGACTCCGGACCGGCTGGCCGAGTCGCTGATGCGCCGCAAGAAGATCGGGTGGCGGGCGATGGCCGAAGCGATGCTCCTGGACGTGGCCGAGGGGGCGCACTCGATGCTGGAACTGGCGTTCCTGCGCTCGGTGGAGCGTGCCCACGGCCTGCCGCGAGGAGACCGGCAGCGTCGTCGTACCGGGCGCCGGGTGATCTGGATCGACGTCGACTACGAGCCGTACCAGACACGGGCCGAGCTCGACGGCAGGCTCGGTCACGATGGCGACGGGCGGTTTCGCGATCGGCGTCGCGACAACCGGGCCACGGTCGACGGCGCCTGGTCGTTGCGTTACGGGCACGCCGAGGTGTTCGGCACGCCGTGCTCGGTCGCGGCCGAGCTCGCCCTCGTGCTTCGCGACCGCGGGTGGACGGGTCGGGCGCGCCCGTGTGGCGACGGCTGCGCAGTGACGGCCGCACAGTCCGGTGATCATCGGCACTTTCCGGCCGCATAGACCCGACAGTGCCGATGATCACCGGGAGGTGGGGGCGGGCAGGCCGTGCCACGAGTCCCACAGCGCGGCGTACGCACCGCCCGCGGCGACCAGTTCGTCGTGCGTGCCGAGCTCGCTGACCAGGCCGTCCTCCACGACGGCAACCCGGTGCGCGTCGTGCGCCGTGTGCAGCCGGTGCGCGATGGCGACGACGGTCCGCCCGTCGAGCACGGACGCGAGCGAGCGCTCCAGGTGCCGTGCCGCCCGCGGGTCGAGCAGCGATGTCGCCTCGTCGAGCACCAGCGTGTGCGGGTCCGCGAGCACGATGCGTGCCAGCGCGATCTGCTGGGCCTGCGCCGGATCGACCGGGTGCCCGCCGGATCCGACCACGGTGTCGAGCCCGTCCGGCAGTGCCTCCACCCACCGCAGCGCGTCGACGGCGGCCAGGGCCCGGCGCAGCTCGTCGTCGGTCGCGTCGCGTGCCGCCAGGGCCAGGTTGTCCCGCAGCGTTCCCACGAACACGTGGTGCTCCTGGGTCACCAGGACCACCTCGCGGCGCAGCCGGTCCAGCGGCAGGTCGACCAGCCTGACCCCGCCGACCTCGACCCGACCGGTCCGCGGGGGGTGGATGCCCGCGAGCAGGCGTCCCAGCGTCGACTTGCCGGCCCCGGACGGGCCGACCATCGCGAGCCGCTCGCCCGGGCGGACGTCGAGGTCGACGCCGTGCAGCACGTCGTGGCCCTCGCGGTACGCGTAGCGCACGTCGGCGGCCCGCACGTGTTCGTCGACCGGCCGCTCCCCGCTCGCGGTCCGATCGGGCGGGACGTGTGCGACGCCGACCAGCCGCGACAGGGACGTGGCCCCGATCTGGATCTCGTCCAGCCAGGAGACCAGCCGGTCGACCGGGTCGACGATCTGGACCATGTAGAGGACGACGGTCGTGACCTGGCCGACCGTGGCCTGCCCGTTCGACGCCAGCCAGCCGCCCCACGCCAGCGTCGCGACGACCGGCAGGAAGTATGCGACCTCAGCAGCGGGGAACCACACGGTCCGTAGGAACAGCGTGCGCCGCTCTGCCGACATCGCCTCGGCCAGGTCGGCATCGGCCCGCGCGATCCGCTCGTCCGCCAGGCCCAGGGCCTCGATCGTGCGTGCGCCCTCGACGGTCTCCGTGACGGTGCCGTTCAGCGTGGCGTACGACGCCCGCTCCCACTGGTACCCGGCCGGAGCACGCCGCAGGTACCAGTGAGTGGCTACCGTCAGCAACGGCGCGCCGACGACCGCGGCCAGTGCGACCAGCGGGCTCGCCAGCAGGGCGGCGGCCAGCGTCAGCACCGTCGTGACGAACGCGACCACCGTCTCGGGAACCGCGAACCGGACCGTGCGGGCCATCGTGTCGACGTCTCCGGTGGTCCGCGACACCAGGTCACCGGTACCGGCCCGCTCGACGGTGGACAAGGGCAGGGCGAGCACCCTGGTCAGAAACGTCTCGCGCAACTCGGCGAAGACGCCTTCGCCGATCACGAACGATGCCTTCCGCGCAGCGCGCGTCAGCAACGTCTGCGCGACAACGAACACCGCGAGGGTCGCCGCCAGCGTGTCGACCCGCGTGGTCGTCGTCCCCTCCCGGACGGCGTCGACCAGGGTGCCGAGAAGCCACGGACCGGCCAGCCCGGTGAGCGCCGCGAGCACGTGCAGGACGAGAGACCGGACGACCTCGCCTCGGTGCGACCGCAGCAGCCGGGCGGCCTCGGCCCGGACCTGCGCAGCGGACGCGATGGGGAGCCGGGTGCTCACGTGTCCTCCTCTCCACGGGTGACCGTCTCCCGATAGGCCGGCACATCGGTCAGCAGTTCACGGTGTGGCCCCTCCGCGGCCACGCGGCCGTTCTCGAACCAGACGACGACGTCGGCGCGGTCGAGCACCAGCGGGCTCGCCGTGGTCACGACGGTGGTGCGGCCGGCCCGCGCGGCACGTAGGCGCTCGGCCACCCGCGCCTCGGTGTGCGCGTCCACGGCACTCGTGGGCTCGACGAGCACGAGAACGTCGGCGTCGGTGGCCAGGGCGCGGGCCAGCGCGACCCGCTGGCGTTGCCCGCCGGAGAAGGCCCTGCCGCGCTCCTCGACCAGCCCGTCGAGGCCGTCGGGCAACGCGTCGAGCACGTCGCCGGCGGCGGCCGTGCGGACTGCCTCGAGCAGGGTCCCGTCCTTGTGCCGGTGGTGGGGGTCCAGCCCGGCGCGGAGCGTGCCGGTGAACAGCCTGGGCTCGGTCTCGCTGACGACCACCCGGCGTCGCACCTCGGCCACCGGTAGGTCGACCAGCCGGACACCACCGAGGCTGACGCCCTCGTCGTCGACGAACCGCCCCAGCCGGTTGGCGATCGCCACCGTCTGTGCCGAGTCGGCGGACACCAGCGCGGAGAACAGCCCGGGCCGCACGACCAGCCCGGAGCGCACGTCGACGAGGTCGGCGTCTCTGTCCGGCGGGCTCGCGGCCGTATCCGGGTCGACGACGTCGCGATCGACCCGCAGGACGGCGAGGATCCGACGGGCGCCGACGATCGCCCGGGTCGCCCGCTCGGCGGTCTGGGTCGCCGTCCGGAGCGGGATGACCAGGAAGAACGCGTAGCCGTAGAACGCCACCAGGTCGCCGCGCCGATCCGGCCGTCGAGGACGGACCGCGCACCGAGCCATGTCAGCGCCACCAGGAAGACTCCGGGCAGCAGCACCTGCGCAGCGTCCAGGGTTGCCTGCGTCCCGGCTACGCGTACGCCGGCCCGGCGCACCTCCTGCGAGCGCGACCGGTACCGCTCGAAGAAGACCCGCTCGCCGCCGATCCCACGCAGGACGCGCAGTCCGGCGACCGTGTCGGCGCCGAGCGCGGTCAGCTGACCCAGCGCCTCGCGTTGGGCTCGCTGCCGGGCCTGGAGCGGACGCAGGATCGGGGTCAGCCCCAGGACCAGGGCGGGAACTCCGATCAGCACCAGCAGGCCCAACGGGGCCGACGTGCGCAGCACGATCACGGCGACGACCGCGTAGGAGACGACGGCGCCGACGAAGCGCTGGGCGACATCGAACAGCGAGCCGACATGGTCGGCGTCGCTCGCGACCGTGGCGACCACCTCGCCGGTGGTGACTTGCCGCGGCAGGGCCGGGCCGGTCCGGGCCGTGTGCCGGACGACGACCTGGACCGTGCGGAACATCGCCTGCAACCAGTTGGACACCGCGAACCGGTGCCGCATGACGCCGGCGACCGCCTGGACCATGCCGATCGCGAGCACCACAAGCGCCCATCGGGCCGACTCGGCGACGTCACCGGGAACGACTCCGAGCTGGATTCCTCGGCCGATCGCATACGGAAGGACTGCCTGCGCCACCATCCAGCACACGCCGAGTGCGACGCCTGCCAGCAGGGTGACCCACTGCTGCCGCCCGATCCAGAGCAGGAACCGCACCGGGGAGCGGGTGTCGGGGCGGCCGGGGTAGGCAACGGGAAGGTCACGCACGTCGGGTCCAGGGTACGAACCGCGACCGATCCCCCGCACCCCATTTCCACGTTCCCGTTGATCACGTCCACCACCCTGGCGGGTGCTTCACCAGGCACCGGAGCCTGGTGAAGCACCCGTACGCATGG
>JBOGDS010000055.1:0-24102 GCA_050743075.1 Jiangellaceae bacterium
CGTCCCACCCGGCGGCGACGGCCGCCAACGCCGCGGCACCCGGCGCTCCGGCCGCCGCCCTGAATGCGGCAGCCACGTCACCACCCACCGCCGTGCGGCGAGCAACACCGCCGAGCAGATCTGGCCAGTCAGCCGCGACGGCGATCAAGGCCTGCCGCGGCGGCGACCCGGTCCGCAACTCCGCGGCGAGGGCGAGACAAGCCGCGGCCACGTCCGACTCGGCCTGATGCTGCCCGCGGCCGGCCCGCCGCTGGACCCGTCGAGCGACCACAACTGCCAGGCCACCGGCCAGCCGGGCTGGCGGGCGGGCCGCGACACCCGTCGCACCGCGGCCGACCCTGGACCGGAGTACCTCCGACGGCGACTCCCCGACCGCGACGCCCGCAGCCAGCCCGGCCAGGACCACGGCGAGGAGCCCGCCATCAGCCACCGCCGCGCTGCGCCACCAGCGCCTCGAAGTCACTCGCAGCCGGACCGGTCCCGACGTCGCCGCCCGGGCCGACCCGTAGCGCCGGAACACTGACCAGCTCTCCGGCAGCCGACCGGGACAGCAGATCGACCTCGGCGACCCGCCTCGCGCCGGACCGTTCCCGGACCAGATGGACCACGACCTCGAGCGCAGCAGCCGCCTGTGCATGGAGGGCGTCGCGGCGCAGGCCGGCTGCGACCCCGAGCGCCTCCAGCCGCGCCGGGACGTCAGCAGCCGAGTTGGCGTGCAGCGTGCCGCAGCCGCCCTCGTGACCGGTGTTCAGGGCGGCCAAGAGGTCAACGACCTCCGCCCCGCGGACCTCACCGACCACCAGCCGGTCCGGCCGCATGCGCAGGGCATGGCGCACGAGATCGTCGAGCCCCACCCGGCCCGCACCCTCCACATTGGGCAGCCGGCCCTCGAGCCTGACCACGTGGGGAAGGTCGGGACACAGCTCACCGGAGTCCTCGACCAGGACCAGCCGCTCCCCCGGATCGGCAAGCCCGAGCAACGCGCCCAGCACCGTGGTCTTGCCGCTACCCGTGCCGCCGGTGACCAGGAAGGCCAACCTGGCCCGGACCAGCGCCACCAGAGCCGGTGCCAGCTCCGTCGAGACGCTGCCGCAGGCGACCAGGTCGTCGAAGCCGAAGGTCGGGCCGGCGGGGATGCGGAACGACAGAAGGGTCCCGGTGGGCGAGACCGGAGGCAGCACCGCGTGCAGTCGGACGCCACCTGGGAGCCTGGCATCGACGAACGGGACGGCCGCGTCGAGACGGCGACCTGCTGCCGTCGCGAGCCGCTGGCCGAGCCGCCGCACGGCCGCCTCGTCGCGGAACCGGATCGGCGAACGCTCCAAGCCGCGGCCGCGGTCGACCCACACCTCCTCGGGCGAGTTGACCAGGACATCGGTGACGCCCGGTTCGCGGAGCACGACATCGAGCGGACCGGCGCCGGCGATCTCGGCCCGGAGCAGCCCGGTCACCTCGAGCAGAGCCGCATCCCCGAGAACCGTGCCCTCACTGCGCAGCGCTGCGGCGACCCGCGCGGGGGTGGGCGTCCCCGTCTCGGCGGCCAGGCTCGACCGCACCCGCTCGAGGAGACGTGGGTCCACGCTGGTGGCTGTCGCGCTCATGCCACGCGCGCCTCGCGGTGCGGAACCAGATCGTCCAGCAGGCTGACACACGCCCGGGCCAGTGGTCCGCGCCCCGCCCGGCCCGGCGGCTCGCCGCGCTCCAGGGCGTCATCCAGCCGCGGCTCGGGATCCATCTCGACGGCCAACGGGAGCCCCAACGCGTCGGCGATGTCGGCACCGTCGAGCCGGGACGGCGAGGGACCGCGGACGACGGCCCGCACGTCGGGCACGACCTGCGTCAGACCCGCGGCCACCCGCGCAGCCGCGGCAACGGCACGGACCTCCGCAGGCACCACGAGCAGGACGCAGGTGCATCGGGCCAGCGCCTCCTCGACGCCCAGCTCGATCCGCCTGGGTAGGTCGAGGACCACCAGGTCGCACACCCGCCGAGCCGACGCGAGCACGGCACGGACGGCCTCGGCCGGCACCGACAGCAGGTCGCCGCGGTCCCATGACAGGACCGTGAGGCCGTGCCGTGCGGGCAGCTCGTCGAGCGTGCGCGTCGCCAGGCGGCCCCGGGTGCCGGCGAAGTCGGGCCACCGAAGCCCACTGCTGTCCTCCGCGCCCAGCACCAGATCGATGCCGCCACCGAGCGGGTCGACGTCGACCAGCATCGCCTCGTGGCCGCACCGCACGCTGGTGACTGCGAGGGCGGCTGCGAGCACCGACGCACCCGCGCCGCCACGCCCGCCGACCACCCCGACCACGACCGCGTCCCTCCCCCTGCCCTCGGCCGCGTCGGCGAGCCGCTCGACCAGGAACTGCTCGGAGTCCGGGAGGAAGATCACGTCGTCGGCGCCGAGCGCCACCCCCCGGCGCCAGATGTCGGCATCGTCGAGGTCGAGGCCGATGAGGACGACGCCGCGGCGCCGGCCTGCTCGCAGATCGGTCATGGCCACCGACTGGTCGTCCCCGACGACGACGAGCGGGGCGGCGGCCCACCGCGCCTGTGCTGCGCCGGCGTCCGGCACCACGTCCACCTCGACCCCGGCTGCCGCCGCGAGTCTCAGCAGGTCGTCGAGCAGCGCCTCGTCGGCGGTCACGACGAGCGGCCGGCCGGCAGCCGCCGGCCCCACGAGTCTTTCCACGGATGGGCCTCCAACCTGTGATCGGAGGTCAACCGTTGCCCGTGCGGGGCACCCGCCGCACGCACGAGATCGGTGGCTGTGGACAGTCCCGCGGTCGCAACGCCCGTTGTGGACAGACACGCAGACCGGGCCCCAGAAAGACGCACGGCCCCCGCCGGGGGGCGGCGGGAGCCGTGGGTGAGACCCGACCAGGGGGGCGGGCCGGGTCCGAGCGGCGGGGGGTGCCGCCGTTACCCAGTGTGCCCCACCGCGCCTGGTCCAAACCACACAAGTTGAAGAATCCCGCAGCGCCACGGGAACGGGTGCCCGCATATCCTCAGTGGCGTGGACGTCGCCGCAGATCCCACCGCCGATGGCGCACCCAGGGCGCGGGACGGCGCTCTGCACCGCACGGCCGCCTTCTTCGACCTTGACAAGACCGTCATCGCCAAGTCGAGCACGCTGGCCTTCTCCCGGAGCTTCTACCAGGGCGGCCTGATCAACCGGCGGGCGGTCCTGCGCAGCGCCTATGCCCAGTTCGTCTACCTGGTCGGCGGCGCCGACCACGACCAGATGGAACGGATGCGCGAGTACCTGTCCGGGCTGGTCACCGGCTGGGACGTCCAGGCCGTCAGGGACATCGTCGCCGAGACGCTGCACACCATCGTCGACCCGATCGTGTACGACGAGGCCGTCACGCTGATCGAGGAGCACCACCTGGCAGGGCGCGACGTCGTCATCGTCTCGTCCAGCGGCGCTGAGGTGGTCGAGCCGATCGGCGAGATGCTCGGCGCGGACAGGGTGGTCGCGACCCGCATGGTCGTCGGTGACGACGGGCGTTTCGACGGAACGATCGAGTTCTACGCCTACGCCGAGACGAAGGCCGAGGCCATCCGCGAGCTCGCCGACAAGGAGGGCTACGACCTCACCCGTTCGTACGCGTACTCAGACTCGGCGACGGACCTGCCCATGCTCGACGCGGTCGGGCACCCGTATGCCGTCAACCCCGACCGGGCGCTGCGCCGGACGGCGGCCGAGAACGGCTGGCCGGTCCTGGTCTTCTCCAAGCCGGTCGCGCTGCGGCAACGGGCCGCCTCGCTGCGCGATGCACCCAAGCCGGCCATCGCCGCTGCGGCCATCGGTGCAGGAGCGGCGGCTGCGGGCCTCGCCTGGTACGCCGTGCGGCGCCGAGGGCGTCAGACATGACCGAACCGCGCGACGAACCAGCGGTCGAGATTCTCGACGTCGGCCGCCGCCGCCGGCGTGAGCGCGTGGAGTTAGACCAGCCACTTCCTCCGATGCACATCGGCGGTCCTCAGCCAGACGACGAGGCAGCGACGACGTCGTCGTGGGGACGCTGGACCGCCCTCGGCGCCGCGCTGGCGGTCGGGCTGGTCTGCGGGATCCTGGTCGCCAACTCGCGCAACGACGCCGCCGAGTCCGCCGCGGCGGCCGAAGAGGTCCAGCTCGTCGCGAACATCCCGCTGCTCACGGAGGTCGGTGACGATGCGCTGTCGATGACGATGCAGTTCAACAACACCGGGCCGCTCGACCTGGAGATTCTCACCGTGCGCCCGGAGGGCTGGGACTTCCACAACGATGCCCCCGAGCGCCGGCCCAGGACCGCCCGAACCGGTGAGTGGACGACGGTCACGAGCGTCGTCGTGCCGGACTGCAACCCATCCGTCCTGCCGAACTCCCTCGAGGTCGCCGTGCTGACGGCAGCGGGCAAACAGACGGTCAGCGTGCCGCTGCAGGCCACCGGCGTCCTGCGCGATGCACGCAGCCTGGTCTGCAGTGATGCCCGCCCGATCGCGCTCGGCATCAGTCAGGTCGAGGTGCTCGAGGTCGACGAAGGCGGCCTGAGGATGGCGCTGCGCATGCAGGCATTCGGGTCCAGCGCGACAGCCGCCCCCTTCGACGTCACGGGAGTGAACGCCGTGGTCGGCGGCTTCGCAGTCGCCGACGCCGCGGTTCCGGTGTCGTTCGGATCGGGCGGCAGCAGTCCCGTCGAGGTCATCTGGGAGGTCGTCCGCTGCGACATCCGCGACACTCTCGGCAACGTGGAGATCCAGGTCGACGTCACGGACGAGGATGGCCGGACTTTCGTCGAAGGGGTTCCCCTCCCGGGCGAGGGGATCGCCGCGTTGGCTCGGTTCGGCGAGGCCGAGTGCGGCTCCTGAACGTAAAGATCTTGCCGAACCTCTTCCGACACGCCGATGGCGTGTTCTACAAACATGAGTACGGCCCGCAAGGACCGCGCACGGCAGATGGGCACCCACGCGGCGATCAGCCCATGTACGGGCAGTTGTCCCGGGTCAGCCGGGGCGACGGACGAGCAGCACGCCTGGTAACCCGTCCTACGTGCCAGCGGCGGCGCCCCTACTCGGTTCACCCAGGGGCGCCGCTCGCATGCGCCAGCGCGACGTCGACGCCGCGCGCGTACGCTTCGCAGCAATGCCGCACCCAGGCGGCGACACCATCGGCCGTACCGGACGCGTACGCGAGGGCGAGCGGTTCGTACGCACGGACGAGCTCGAGATGGCCCGCCTCCGGGATGCTCACCGCTCTGGTGTCGACACCGCGTGCGACCAGCACGACCCTTTCGGCGGCACGCGCCACGACACCGTCGGCGACACCGAACGGCTCGAGCGCCATCAACTCCGCATGCACCACGGCCGCGACGACGACCGCCGGTGCGGAGCTCGATCCGGCCGCGAGCCGCATGAGCTGGTCCAGCCGGACCCCGTCTGTTCCAGGTCGAGGTCTGCCCAGGGTCGACAGCTCGGCCAGATCCCGTGCGGCGAGCACGTGCAGACGTGCAAGCACCTGACCAGGCGATCGGTCCCAGACGCCGGCGAGCGCGGCGACCTCCGCCGTCGCCCGCAATGCGCCCTGCAGGATCGGGTCGTCGACGTCGTCGACGTCCCCGCCGGCCAACGAGGCCGATGCGCGCGCACCTCGCAGCGCCGACTCAGCCGCCAGCCGAGCGGCGTCGCGACGCATCGCCGGGTGGCTGAGCAGGGCGTCCACGGCGTCGCGTGCGTGGGCGGCCGCGGCACCGACGCCGGTCAAGGCAGCGACGCCGGCGAACGGATCCACGACGCCGACCCTACGGAGGGCTCTGAACATCCACGACCGCAGCGTCCCTGTACCGGCAGCGGGTCGACGCGGTCCAACTCCGCGAATGGAACATGTGACGGCCGGCCATCCGCGGAGTTAGGCCGCGTGCGGATCAGCGTCGGGACCGGATCCGGCGCGTTTCGAGATCCAAGCAGCGTCCTTTGACCGCCCTCTCCCGGCGTTCGAGCTCGGCGACCTCATCGGCCTCGACGTTCGGCTGAGCGTGCTGCACTACCTCCACCAGACGCTCGGCGAGCGGTTCCGGCCGTGCCCGTTGCTCGTCGAGTACGTCGACGCCGGCTACCTGGGCCGCAAGACCGGCCGCGGCATCTACCAGTACAACGAAGCTTCGCTCCCTGGCGGGCTGTGAAGATCGTCGTGTAAGGACCGCCGGTATAGGGCGCGTGCCTGTCGCCTCCACAGCGATCTTCACAACCTTTCGCGACCGGGCGGGTTGATGCGGCCGGACCCGCGGTGATGAGGTAGGCGGCAGCGGGCAGTACCGACCCGAGCAGAACTGGAGCCGACGTGAGCAGCGAAGCCCTGTCCAACCTCCTGCACGAGGAACGGCGCTTCCCGCCGTCCGCCGAGTTCACGGCTCAGGCCAACGCCGGCGCCGCGGTGTACGACGACGCCGCTGCCGACCCGGTGGCGTTCTGGGAGCGGCAGGCCCGCGAGCTGGTCAGCTGGGACAGCGAGTGGAGCCAGGCCCTCGACTGGTCGAACCCGCCGTTCGCGAAGTGGTTCGTCGGCGGCACGCTCAACGTCGCGTACAACTGCCTCGACCGCCACGTCGAGGCCGGCCACGGCGGCCAGGTGGCCATCCACTGGGAGGGCGAGCCGGGTGACACCCGCACGCTGACGTACGCCGACCTGCATCGCGAGGTGTGCAAGGCGGCCATCGCGCTCACGTCGCTGGGCGTCGAGAAGGGCGACCGGGTCGCCATCTACATGCCGATGATCCCGGAGACGGCGATCGCGATGCTCGCGTGCGCCCGCCTTGGCGCGCCGCACTCGGTCGTCTTCGGCGGCTTCTCGGCCGACGCGCTCAAGGGTCGGATCCAGGACGCAGACGCCCGCCTCGTCATCACGGCTGACGGCGGCTACCGTCGCGGCTCGGCCAGTGCGCTCAAGCCCGCCGTCGACACGGCGCTGACGGAGTGTCCCGACGTCCGCAACGTCCTCGTCGTGCGCCGGACCGGGCAGGACGTCGACTGGACCGAGGGCCGCGACGTCTGGTGGCACGATCTCGTCGAGTCACAGAGCGCGGAGCACACCGCCGGGTCCCACGATGCCGAGCACCCGCTCTACATCCTCTACACGTCGGGCACGACGGCTAAGCCCAAGGGCATCCTGCACACCACCGGCGGCTACCTCACCCAGGTCGCCTACACCCACCGCAACGTCTTCGACCTCAAGCCCGAAACCGACATCTACTGGTGCGCCGCCGACATCGGCTGGGTCACCGGCCACAGCTACATCGTCTACGGCCCCCTGACGAACCGCGCGACGACGGTGATGTACGAGGGCACGCCGGACACCCCTCACAAGGGCCGCTGGTGGGAGATCGTCGCGAAATACGGCGTGACGATCCTCTACTGCGCGCCGACGGCGATCCGGACCTTCATGAAGTGGGGCGACGAGTTCGCCGGTGCGCACGACCTGTCGTCGCTGCGGCTGCTCGGCACGGTCGGTGAACCGATCAACCCGGAGGCCTGGGTCTGGTACCGCACCCACATCGGTGGCGACCGCACCCCGGTCGTCGACACCTGGTGGCAGACCGAGACCGGGGCAATCATGATCAGCCCGCTGCCGGGGGTGGCGACCGCGAAGCCCGGCTCTGCGATGAAGGCGCTGCCCGGGATCGGCGCCGACGTCGTCGACGACACGGGGACGCCGGTGCCGAACGGTGGCGGCGGATACTTGGTGCTGACCGAGCCGTGGCCGGCGATGCTGCGGACCATCTGGGGTGACGACGACCGGTACCGCGACACATACTGGGCGCGTTTCGCCGACCAGGGGTACTACTTTGCCGGCGACGGTGCCAAGAAGGATGAGGACGGCGACCTGTGGCTGCTCGGCCGGGTCGACGACGTGATGAACGTGTCGGGCCACCGGATCTCGACCACCGAGGTGGAGTCGGCCCTGGTGTCGCATCCGAAGGTCGCCGAAGCCGCGGTCGTCGGTGCCACCGACCCGACAACCGGGCAGGGCATCGTCGCGTTCGTCATCCTGCGCGCCGGGGCCGGCGACGGCGGCGAGGGGGTGGTGGGCGAGTTGCGCGACCACGTCGCCCAGGAGATCGGGCCGATCGCCAAGCCCCGCCAGATCATGGTCGTGCCGGAGCTGCCCAAGACCCGGTCCGGCAAGATCATGCGCAGGCTGCTTCGCGACGTGGCGGAGAAGCGCTCGCTGGGCGACGTCACGACGCTCGCCGACCCCACCGTCATGAACTTGATCGGCGAGGGCCTGGCCAAGGGCACGTCCGAGGAGTGACGCCCGGGCGTTCGTGCTCACCGTGAACATGGTCGACATGCAGCTGGCAGCGTCGGGAGACTGTCGGCATGGACGATCTCGTGCTCGGAGTCAACCTGGGCGTCACCGCCAGCGGCGACCAGCTGCTCACTGCCGCCCGGACAGCCGAGGCGGCCGGGCTCGACGTCGTCACCGTCGCCGACCATCTCGGATCCCAGGCGCCGTTCAGCGTGCTGGCGGCCGCAGCCGCGGTCACCGAGCGGGTTCGGCTGCGCACGTACGTCCTCAACGTCTTCTTCTGGAACCCGGCGCTGCTGGCTCGCGAGGCAGCCAACGTCGACGTGATCTCCGGCGGGCGGTTGGAGGTCGGCCTCGGCGCGGGGCACCTGCGGGCCGAGCACGAGAACGCGGGGATTCCGTTCCCGCCTCACGCGGAACGTGTGGTCGCGCTGGAACGCACCATGCTCGAGCTGCGCCGCCGGCTGACCGATCCGGAACATACGCCGGCACCGATCCAGCGTGAGATCCCACTGCTGGTGGGGGCGTGGGGCGAACGTTCGTTGCGCGTCGCCGCCGAACATGCCGACATCGTCGCCCTTTCCGGACTCGCCCAGGTGCCCGGGCGGCCGGCAGGTACCTTCACGATGGCCTCAGCCGCACAGACCGCGGAGCGCGTCGACCTGCTTCGCGTGCTGCTGACCCAGCACCGTGGCGTGGAGCAGGAAGCGCCCGGCCTGGATGCAATCCTGCAGTTCGTCGAGGTCGGGCGCGACCCGGCCGAGGCTGCGGGCGAACGGGCGGCGCAGATCTCTGACGGCGCCACGACCGAGCTACTGCTCGACACGCCGTTCGCGTTGTTCGCCCGCACGGCCGACGACGCCGTCGACGAGCTGAAGCGCCGTCGCGACGAGTACGGCATCACGCAATGGATGACACACGCGCGCAGCGCCACCGCGATGATGGCCGTCGCCCGCGCACTCCATGGTCACTAACCGTCGCGAAGCTCGGCGCTCCCTCATGATCATGTCGACTACGTCCACCCTTTGCTGCACATAGTCGACATGATCATGGGACTGGAGTTCTCTCTCTCCACGCAGACGCCGGAACGCGCTGCTTCTGGGTCGTCGACCCCGGCGCCGCCGAACCTGCGTGCCTGGCAACGTCACGACGGACGATCCCTATCCGGTCACCGTTGTTCCAGCCGAGCTCGTGGGCGAGCGGGTGGGCTCAGTCGAGGGCGCGGCCGACCGAGACGGCGCGGGTGTCGGGCGCGACCAGTCTGGCAGCGTCGGCGGCATGGTCGTCGGGCTGCTCTTGCGACTGCCGCTCGGCTTCGACTCGGGCCCGGTACACGTCGACCTCCGCCGCCTGCCGTGACGCAGACCATCCGAGCACGCCGGCGACGCCCGCAGCGGCGTCGGCCGCGGACAGCACGCCCCGGTGCGGCACCTCGATCGACACCCGGGTGCGCCGCGTCAGCAGGTCGTCCAGGTGCAACGCGCCCTCGTGGGTCGCGCCGTACCGAACCTCCGCACGCAGGTACTCGTCGGCCTCGGCCAGCGGCTCGAGCAGGCTCGGGTCGTCGCCGGCCGGATCGAGGACCTCCGAGATCAGCGAGCCGTACCGCGGCAGCAGCGCCCGGATCCGCCAGGTCGGCAGCTCGTACGCGCTGGCAAGGTCATCTACCTGGTTCACCAGTGCGGCATAGCCCTCGGCGCCGAGCAGCGGCACCCGGTCGGTCACCGACGGTGGGACCGCCCGGTCCAGGTCCACCGCCGCGATGTCCACAGCGTCGATCGCCATCACCCGGTACGTCGTGTACTTGCCGCCGGCCACCATGACCAGGCCGGGCATCGGGCGGCCGACGGCGTGCTCGCGGGACAGCCGCGAGGTCTCGTCCGACTCGCCCGCGAGCAGAGGCCGTAATCCCGCGTAGACGCCGGAGATGTCGGCCCGGGTCAGCGGCCGGGCCAGGATCCGGTTCACGTTGCGGAGGATGTAGTCGATGTCCGCGCTGCTGGCGGCCGGGTGAGCCAGGTCGAGGGCCCAGTCGGTGTCCGTCGTCCCGACGATCCAGTGGTTTCCCCACGGGATCACGAACAACACCGACGCCTCGGTGCGCAGGATCAGGCCGACCTCGGACGCGATCCGATCCCGGGGAACCACCAGGTGGACGCCCTTGGAGGCGCGGACGTCGAACCGCCCACGCACCCCCGCCAGCGCCTCCACCTCGTCGGTCCAGACGCCGGCGCCGGCCACGACCACACCCGCGCGCACCAGCGCGGTCGAGCCGGTCCCGACGTCGCGAACCTCTGCACCCACGACCCGGCCGGCGTCACGCACCAGCCGGACCGCCTCCGTCGACGTGCGTACGACGGCGCCGTAGTGCGCCGCCGTGCGGACCACGGAGAGGGTGTGCCGTGCGTCATCGGTCTGCGCGTCGAAGTACTGCACCGCACCGACGAGCGCGTCCCGGCGCATCGCAGGGCACAGCCCGAGAGCGGCGCGGCGGGACAGGTGCCGGTGCCGCGGCAACGAGCGCGTGCCGCCGAGCGTGTCGTACAGCGCCAGGCCGGCACCGACGTACGGACGTTCCCAGGCCCGGTGGGTCAACGGGTAGAGAAACGGGACCGGACGCACCAGGTGCGGCGCCAGCCGGGTGAGCATGAGCTCGCGCTCGCGCAATGCCTCGCGGACCAGCGTGACGTCGAACTGCTCGAGGTACCGCAGGCCGCCGTGGATCAGCTTGCTCGACCGCGACGACGTGCCGCTGGCGATGTCGCGCGCCTCGACCAGCGCGGTCTTCAGGCCGCGGGTGGCCGCGTCGAGCGCGACGCCCGATCCGGTGATCCCGCCGCCGATCACCAGCACGTCGAAGCGGTACGCGCTGAGCCGCCGCCAGGCCTCGTGCCGTGCGGCCGGGTCGAGCCTGGCCGGCCGCCTCATCCGTCGTCCTCGACCCAGTCCAGGGTGCGCTCGACGGCTTTTCGCCATCGGCGCAGCTCCCGGTCGCGCCACGCGTCGTCGCGCGACGGGAGCCAGCGACGGTCCTCTGCCCAACGCCGCCGTACGTCGTCGAGGCCGTCCCAGAACCCGACCGCGATGCCGGCCGCGTAGGCCGCACCGAGGGCCGTCGTCTCGGTGACGACTGGGCGGACGACGGGGACGCCGAGCAGATCGGCCTGGATCTGCATGAGCAGGTCATTGGCGACCATGCCGCCGTCGACCCGCAGCTCGGTCAGCTCGACGCCGGAGTCGGCACGCATCGCGTCGACCACCTCGCGGGTCTGGAACGCCGTCGCCTCCAGCGCGGCGCGGGCGAGGTGCCCACGGTTGACGTAGCGGGTCAGCCCGAGGATCGCGCCCCGCGCGTCCGGCCGCCAGTGCGGCGCGAACAGCCCGGAGAATGCGGGGACGACGTACGCGCCGCCGTTGTCCTTGACGGTGCGCGCCAGCGCCTCGATCCCGTCCGCGCTGCTGATGAGGCCCAGGTTGTCCCGTAGCCACTGGACGAGCGAGCCTGTGACCGCGATCGAGCCCTCCAGTGCGTAGACGGCCGCAGCCGACCCGACCCGGTAGGCGACCGTCGTCAGGAGTCCGTGCTCGCTCAGCACCGGCTCGGTGCCCGTGTTGAGCAGCAGGAAGTTGCCCGTCCCATACGTGTTCTTGGCTTCGCCCGGTTCGAAGCACGCCTGCCCGAACATGGCGGCCTGTTGGTCGCCGAGCAGGCTCGCCACTGGTCTGCCGGCCAGGAACCCCGATCCGCGAGCGTATCCGTACACCTCCGCCGACGAGCGGATCTCCGGCAGCATCGCGAGCGGCACGCCCACTTCGGTACAGATGTCCGGATCCCAGGCGAGCGTGCGCAGGTCCATCAGCAGCGTGCGCGAGGCGTTGGTGACGTCGGTGACGTGCAAGCCCCCGCCGGGGCCGCCGGTGATCTGCCAGAGCAGGTACGTGTCGACGGTGCCGAACAACAGTTCGCCTCGTTCGGCCGCCGAGCGCGCACCATCGACCGCGTCGAGGATCCACGCCGCCTTGGGCCCGGCGAAGTATGTCGCCAACGGCAGTCCCGTCGTCTTGCGGAAGCGGTCGACGCCGCCGTGCGCCGCCAGCCGGTCGCAGGTCCGCTGTGTCCTGGTGTCCTGCCAGACGATCGCCGGATGGACCGGCTCGCCGGTGGCCCGTTCCCAGACGACGGTCGTCTCCCGCTGGTTGGTGATCCCGATGGCGGCGACGTCCGCCGGCTCGGCGTCGGCCCGCGCCAACGCGGTGGCCACGACCTGCCTGGTGTTCGTCCAGATCTCGTCCGGATCGTGCTCGACCCAGCCCGGCCGGGGCAGGTGTTGTGTGTGCTCCAGCTGGTGAGAGGTGACCGGACGGCCGTCGTGATCTACCAACAAGCAGCGTGTGCTCGTCGTGCCCTGGTCGATCGCGGCCACGTACTCGGTCATTGGCACAGTCCTCGATGCTGATGACAACCCCGCCGCGGATCAGCCTACGAGGCCGTCAGGTCGGCTTGGCGCCGCTGGCGAGCTTGACCGAGAACGGGATCTCGATCACGTCCCCCCGCCGGGCCGACTCGATGAGGCGGTCGAACGCGGCCCGGATCCGGCGCTCGACCGCCGTCGGCTGCCGGTTGACGAGCGCCGCCGTGCGAACGGTGCCGCCGACGACGCCGTCCCAGATCTCGCTGCTCGACGCGGCCGGTTGGGTGAACTCGACCGTGCGGATGGTGACGTCACCGAAGCCGCCGTGCTCGAGGAGGCCGGCCAGCTGATCGTCGGCGGCGAACCGGAAGAACGCAGGCCCGGCCGGAAGGTCCGCGGGGGGCTCCGCGCCGGCGTCGTCGATAGCCTCGAGTATCCATGCGAAGAGCCGGGCTCGCTCCGGCTGGTCCCAGACCGTGACCGCGACCCGGCCGCCGGGGCTGAGCACGCGGGCGAACTCGGTCGCCGCCTGCTCCGAGTCGCCGAGGTGCAGCACCGCGAAGTTGGCGACGACGGCGTCGAAGCTCGCGGCGGCGAACGGGAGCCGTTGCGCATCGGCGCGGCGGAACGCCACGGCGGGATGGCGCGCGCTGGCCAGGTCCACCATCGCCGCGGCCACGTCCACGCCGGTGGCCACGGCGCCCCTGGACGCAGCACGTGCGGTCAAGTGCCCGGGACCACAGGCGACGTCGAGCAGCCTGGTGCCGCGACCGACCTGCGCAGCGTCGAGGACCGGCTCGATCAGCCGAGCCGTGATCGGACCGAGGAACCGTTCATAGCCGCTCGCGGCCTCCTCCCAACCAGCCGCCTCGAACGCGTCGAACGCTGCGGCGTCGCTCATCGCCCCGAACCCTCGAGCCGATCGTGGAAGGCCAGCAGCGCCGAAACGAGGTCGGCGGGATGGGTCCAATGGGTCACATGGCCGGCGCCGTCGAGAACGCGGACCTCCGCATGGGGTGCCAGGGCGGCCAGCCCGTCGATGACGGCTCGGAATGCTGCCGGGCTCTCGGTCCCGCGGGTCAACAGCATCGGCACCGCGCTCGCTGCCAGTGCCGTCACGTCGAGGGAGAGGCCGGCCGGATCGCGACATTCGTCGAGGAAGGTCGGCGCATTGCGGACGAAGATCTCCTGCTCAGCATCCGGCAGCCGGTCCCACCTGCCCGGCCCGAACGCGACGCCGTCGACGAACTGTCGCGCAGCGCCTTCGGCATCGCCTGCCTCCAGGAGGTCGACTACCACGGCCAGCCCGCGGTCCGTCCGCGCCAGCTCCGCTGCCGCTTCGGCGTCGAGATCGTCGAGGCTGTCGAACAGCGGCGGTTCGTGGACGGCAGCGCTGGCTACCAGGTCCGGCCGGGCCGCGACGAGGGTGAGCGTCACCGATCCACCGTACGAGTTGCCCACGACGTGCGCCGGCGTCTCCCCCAGGTGCTCGATGAGAGCCGCCAGATCGTCCGCGTCCTGGCGCAGGCTTCCCTGCCCCGTGCCGCCATTGCTGCGGCTGTGCCCGCGCCGGTCCCAGGTCACCACCTCGAACCGGTCGGCCAGTGGCCCGACGACCGCACGCCACGAGGTCGCGTCACCCCACGAACCGTGGACCAGCACCAGGCGCTCACCCGAACCGGTGGTCTCGAAGAACAACTCGACGTCGTTCACGACTGCGCTCGCCATCGGTCCAGCTTGGAGGCGATCCGCTCCTCCGTGCATCGGGCATCCACCCGATCCTGGGCTGCGGGGGCGGCACCTCAGCCCAGTAGTCGATGGCTCATCGCGAAGACGGTTGCCGCCGCCCGCGACGACACGTCCGCCTTGGCGTAGATGTGCTCGATGTGGGCACCCACCGTCTTGGGCGAGATCCACAACACGTCGGCGACCTGGCGGTTGGTGTGGCCCTGGGCGACCAGACGCAACACCTCGACCTCGCGGTCGGTGAGCCCGCCCGGCCACCGCGTCGGGGGCCGAGCGCCGGGTTGGCCGGCCGCCGACAGGACCGCCTCGACGTCGGGGCGGGCCAGTGCGCCGTCGTCGGCCTGTCGCCTCAGCTCACTGGCCGCTTCATCGCGGTCGAGAGCCGCCCGATGTGCGTTCGCTGACGTCAGCAGGTCGAACTCCACGGTGCACGCCAGCACGCCAGCTTCCGAGCCGAGCGAGGAAGCCATCGGGCCATGGGGGTAGCCGGTGCCGTCGAGACGCTCGTGGTGGGCGCCGGCCAGCGCAGCCACCGAGTCCAGCCCTCGGCAGCGGAGCAGGATCCGCTGCGTCCACATCGGGTGCAGGCGTAGCTGCTCCCACTCACTGCTGGTCGGGCGGCTGGCCGCCAGGGCTCTGGCCGGCACGGAGACCATGCCGAGATCGTGGACCAGCCCGGCTCGTTGCAGTATCTGCACCCGATCAGCATCGAACCCACGAGCGGCACCGGCCGCGGCGGCCAGGCGCGCCACCCGTCCGGCGTGTCCAGCGAGCCCGGGAGTCTTGAGATCGGCGAAGTCGCCGAGCGCACCCAGCACGTCCCCGACCCCTGAGTCGTCGACTTCGCATACCGGCGGCGGTTCGCGAGCAAGCGCCACGTCCCAGACGTCCGCGTCGCATCGGCGCAGTTCGTCGACACCGATGGCAAGTGCGGCGTCGACGACCTGCGGTGAGTACGCACGCCCGCGGCGGGCCCGCAGCATCTCCACCGTCGCCGTGGTGCCTGCGTCGCGCGCCCACAGCTCGAGATCACGCGCCACGGTCGCAACCGGGACCGCTACCGGGATCTGCTCGCCGGCGACTCCGTGCGGGACGCCACGACCGTCCCACCGCGCGTAGGCGAATCCGAGAGCTTCGGCGACGCCAGCGGGCAACCCCATCCGGGCGGCGAGTCGGACAGCCACCTCGCAATGGGCGCCGAGTAGGCGCGCCTTCGCTTTCGGGTCAACGAGCGCCCTCGCCAAGGCCCGCAGGCGCTTCGGCAACGGCTCGCCCCTGGCGACCAACCCGACCAGACGAGTGAGCTCCGCCTGGGCAGACCCCATCGTCACCGGTGCCATACCGGCCAGGAAGGCGACCTCGTCCCCACCGGCCGTTCTCGCGACCTCGTCACTGCCTGCGGTGCACCCGAGAAATCGCAACAGCGACACGTAGAACACGGCTCGACAGGCGGTCTCGTCCAACCCGAGCTGGTCGGCCAGGCGCATCGCGACCAGGCACGTTCTCAACGCGTGTTCCTGCGGCTGGCCGGTCCCGAGATCGGTGAACAGCGACGTCGCTGCGCACAACTCGGCCAGCCGGATCCGTGCCACGACCAGCCATTGTCGCTCGCGGCGGGTGGGTTGGGTGCGTCGGCGGCCGAGCGCAGACATCACGACCGGACTGCAACGGCGGATCGGCGAAGGGGCTCGTGCGTCATCAACCCTCGCGGCGACTCTCTAGGCTGGGTGCCCATGCGCGCCCGTGATCTTGCTGAGCCCTTCCCGGTCGTCCATCTCGACACGCCCGCGCTCGAGGCGGCGCGCCTGCTCGTCGACCGGGCCCTGCCCGGCCTGGTGGTCGTCGACCGCGACGGGCTGCCGCTGGTGATCCTGCCCAGCTCGCAGGTGCTGCGCTTCGCGCTCCCCGAGTACGTCGAGGACGACCGCACCCTCGCGGCCGTCTACAGCGAGCAGGACGCCGACGCGCTGTGCGAGCCGCTGCGCGGGCGGACCGTGGAGGAGCTGATGCCGTCGGCGCAGTTCCTGCCACGCAAGAAGTCAGACCGGCCGATCGTCAAACCCGACGCCAACCTGATGGAGGTCGCCGCCGTGATGGCCGAGCAGCACTCTCCCGTCGTCGCGGTCGTCGACGACGGCGAGATCCTCGGCGCGATCACCGTCCACCGCCTCCTCGGCGCCACCCTGCCCACATGAGCCTGGCCGCCATCGCCCTCATCGCGGGCGAGACGACCGCCAGCAGCGAACAGTCCACCAGCACGGCCGTGACAGTCCTGGCTGTCGCGGTCTTCGTGGGTGCCTACGTCTTCATCGCCACGGAGTGGGTGCACCGGGTCGTCGCCGCCCTGGTCGGCGCGGCGCTGATGGTGGTGATCGGCGCCACCGACGCCGACGCGGCGTTCTTCAGCCACGACACCGGCATCGACTGGAATGTCATCTTCCTGCTGTTCGGGATGATGGTCATCGTCGGGATCGTCAAGCAGACCGGCCTGTTCGAGTACCTGGCCATCTGGGCGGCCAAGCGGGCCCGGGGGCAGCCGTTCGCGGTGCTGGCCATGTTGTGCACGATCACCGCCGTCGCCTCGGCCTTGCTCGACAACGTCACGACGGTCCTGCTGGTGGCGCCGGTGACGCTGCTCGTCTGCGACCGGATCGGCGTGCGCCCCGAGGGGTACCTGATCGCCCAGGTCATGGCCAGCAACATCGGCGGCACGGCGACGCTGATCGGCGACCCGCCGAACATCATCATCGCCAGCCGGGCGGACCTGTCGTTCAACGACTTCCTGGTCAACCTGGCGCCGTTCGTCGTCGTCGCATTCGTCGCCTTCCTGCTGCTCGCCCGGTGGCTCTTCCGCCGGTCGTTCACCTACGACCCGGACCGCGCGGCCACGATCATGCAGGTGGACGAGCGGCGGGCCATTCGAGACCCCGCCCTGCTGCGGCGGAGCCTGGCGGTGCTCGGCCTGGTGCTGCTCGGGTTCGTGCTGCACTCTGCGCTGCACCTCGAGCCGAGCGTGGTCGCGCTGCTCGGCGCCGGGTTGCTGGTCCTGGTCTCCCTCACGTCCAGCGCGGAGTTCCTGGAGGAGGTGGAGTGGTCCACGCTGGTCTTCTTCATGGGGCTGTTCGTCATGGTGGGTGCGCTGGTGAACGTCGGGGTCATCGGCTCCCTCGGCGAGGCGGCGATCGAGGCGGTGGGCGACAACTACCTGCTCGCGGCCACCGGCCTGCTGTTCGGCTCGGCCGTGCTGTCCGGCATCGTCGACAACATCCCGTACGTCGCCAGCATCTCTCCCCTGGTGAGTGACCTGGTCGAGGCCGGCGCCGGCGTGCCGGGCGCGGACGCGCTGTGGTGGGCACTCGCCCTGGGCGCCGACCTCGGCGGCAACGCGACGGCGATCGGGGCCAGCGCCAACGTGGTGGTGCTGGGCATCGCGGCCCGCAACGGCTACCCGATCTCGTTCTGGCAGTTCACCCGGTACGGGCTCGTCGTCACCGCCGTCACAGTCGCGCTGGCCTGGCCGTATCTCTACCTTCGGTACTACGCGTTCGGATGAGTGTGGAGGCGGGTTCGTCACGGTGCCGGTCAAGCGGATAGGGCGGGCGCTGTTCGGTCGGCTTCCGTCGACCGAACGCACCGAGGTCCTCGCCGCACTCCGGGACGAGACGGCCGGCGGTTTCGTCCTGCTCGCCGCCGCGGCGGGAGCCCTGCTCTGGGCCAACCTGGGTGGCGACTCGTACCGCTCGGTGGCTAACGCCGTGTTCGGGCCGTCGGCGCTGCATCTCGACCTCAGCGTCGCGACCTGGGCAGCCGACGGGTTGCTGGCCGTATTCTTCCTGGTGGCGGGGCTGGAGCTCAAGCGTGAGATCGTCCTCGGCGAGCTGTCGAACTCTGCCAACGCCGTACTGCCCGTCGCGGCGGCCATCTGTGGTGTTGCGTTTCCGGCGCTGGTCTACGTCGTCGTCAACGTCGTCGTCGACGGCGGAGACCTCGGCGGCTGGGCGGTCCCGACCGCGACCGACATCGCCTTCGCGCTCGCGGTGCTCGCGGTCATCGGCTCCAGGCTGCCGACGTCGCTGCGGGCGTTCCTGCTGACGCTGGCCGTCGTCGACGACCTGCTCGCGATCACGATCATCGCGGTGTTCTTCACGCCCTCGCTGTCCGTCGCTTCGCTGCTCGGCGCGCTCGCTCTGCTGGGTGCCTACGCCCTCCTGCAGCGGCTCCGGGTCGGCGCCTGGTGGGTGTACGTCCCGCTCGGCCTCGCGGCGTGGGTCCTCGTCCACGAGAGCGGCGTGCACGCCACGGTCGTCGGGATCGCGTTCGGGCTGTTCACCCGGGCCCGCCGTGACCCGGGAGAGCACGAGTCGCCGGCCGAGCGGTTGGAGCACCGCCTGCGGCCGCTCTCGGCGATGTTGTGCGTGCCCGTGTTCGCGCTCATGGCCGCCGGCGTGACGGTCTCGGGGGACGCGCTGCGTGCGGTGTTCACCGAGCCGGTGGCTCTGGGGATCGTGTTCGGCCTGCTCGTCGGGAAGGCGGTCGGAATCCTCGGTGGGTCCTACCTGACCGCACGTTTCACCCGGGCCGAGCTCAGCGACGACCTGGCATGGAGCGACGTGTTCGGAGTCGCCGTGCTTGCCGGCATCGGCTTCACGGTGTCGCTGCTGATCTGCGAACTCGCCTTCGCCGACGGGGCGACGGTCGAGCTGGCCAAGACGGCCGTTCTCGTCGGCTCGCTGCTCGCCGCCGTGGTGGCATCTGTGCTGTTGGCGCGCCGGAACGCCGTCTACCGGCGGATCGACGAGGAAGACTCGCGGGACAGCGACCACGACGGGACTCCGGACGTCTACCAGCATGGCCAGGCCGAGCTGGAGGACTAGAGTCTGGCACCGCGCGACAGACGAGAGGGGGATCGAGATGGTTACCCGGCCAGCGGACGACGACTCCTCGATCGGCCGGCTTGTGGCCGACATCCAGCAGGACATGCGCACGCTGGTGCGGGGCGAGGTCGAACTCGCCAAGGCCGAGCTGCGGCAGAGTGCCACCCGGGTCGGAGCGGGCGCCGTTCTGGTCGCCGCTGCCGCCTTCCTGGCGCTGCTCGCCGTCGTACTCCTGTCCATCGCCCTCGGGTACGCCCTGGTCGCGCTGGGGCTGCATCCCGGATGGGCCTTCCTGATCGTGGCTGCGGTCTACCTGCTGGTGGCGGCGGCACTTGCCCTGCTCGGGCGGAATCGGCTGACCCGCGTCCGCGGCCCGAAGCGGGCGCAGCAGGTCGCCTCCCGGGCGAGGCAGGCGCTTCGTCCGCGTTCGCGCACGTGACCGGCAACGGCTCCCTGCGCGACACCGTCGAGGTCCCCGGCCCGTGGCAGCACCGGTATGTCGCCGCGAACGGTGCGCGGTTCCATGTCGCCACCATCGGCGACGGGCCGCTCGTCGTCCTGCTGCACGGCTTCCCGGAGTTCTGGTGGGCGTGGCGGCACCAGCTGCCGGCCATCGCCGAGGCGGGTTGGCGTGCGGTCGCGATGGATCTGCGCGGCTACGGCGGCAGCGACAAGACCCCCCGCGGTTACGACCCGGCAACGCTGACGGCCGACGTCACCGGCGTGGTGCGCTCGCTGGGTGAGCAGCAGGCCGTGCTCGTCGGGCATGGCTGGGGGGCGTACGTCGCCTGGACGACGGCTGTGTACCGGCCGGCCCATGTGACGGCGCTCGCCACGCTGTCCATGCCGCACCCCTTGGAGCTGCGGCGGTACATGCTGCGGGGCCTCCGGCAGGCCCGTCACCTGCTCGGCGTCCAGGCGCCCGCGGTACCCGAGCGTCGTCTCGTCGCCGACGACGCGGCCTACGTCGAGACGCTGCTGCGCCGCTGGGTCGGGCCGGGATCCAGCTTTCCCGACGAGGAGTCGGCGGCGCGCTACCGGGCCGCGATGCGGATCTGGCCCGCACCCCACTGCGCGCTGGAGTACCACAGGTGGGCGGTGCGCTCCCTGGCGCGGGCCGACGGCCGCCGCTTCGCGCTGCGGATGCAGGAGCCGATCACCGTGCCCGTCCTGCAGGTCCACGGCGGTGCGGACCGGACGGTCCTGCCGCGGGTGGCCGCCCGGTCCGGCCGTCACGTCGCGGGCCCGCATCGGTGGGTACAGCTCGAGGGCGTCGGACACTTCCCCCACGAGGAGACGCCGTCCCGTGTCACCGCCGAACTCGTCGACTGGCTGGCCCGGCTCTCCCCTGCCCGCTGATCGGTCAGGTGCAGGCGCCGGTCGAGACCGACTGGGCAGCTACCACGCCTTCCTCGAGGGCGGGCCTGACCTCGCTGACCGCGAGGGCGTAGCCAGTGTCGGGATCCGTGAGCGACGCCGCGAAGATGACCCCGTAGACCAGGCCGTCGTCGGCGACCAACGGCCCACCGGAGTTGCCGGGCCTAATCTCGCCGCGCACCGAGAGCACGTCCCGCTCGACTGTGTCGTCCCCGTAGATGTCGCGCCCGAGCAGTGCGTGCTCACCCCGCACGCGGACCGGCTCGGTTCGGAGCGGACCGTTGTTCGGGTAGCCGACGACGGCCGCGTCGGCGCCGGCGGCCGCATCCTCCCGGAACGCCAGCGGGGCCGCCGTCAGTCCTCGCACGGCAAGCACGGCCACGTCGGACCTCGGGTCGAACAGCACGACCTGGGCATCGACCGGATCCCCTTCGGGCAACGTCACGGTCGGAGACCGCACGCCCGCGACCACATGGGCGTTCGTCATCACCCGCTCGGGCGCCACGACGAATCCGGTGCCCTCGATCACCCGGTCACACGACGGCGCCCGGCCCACCACCTTCACCACGCTCTGCGCGGCAGCCCGGATCTCCGGGTCCCTGGTCAGGGTCGCCGTCGGCGCATCGATCTGGAAGATCGGTTCCGGCACCCACGGCGCGACGACCTCCGGGAACCGGCCGGACGCGACCACCGACTGGAACGCGTCGCGCAGCCGCTCGGGCGACACCGGGACGACGGAGTCGACGGCCCGCAGGATCTTCGACTCACGGACTCCTGCCGAGGCATGCGGAATCGCCGCCGACGAGACCGCCAGTCCCACGGCCCAGGCTGCGACCAGCAGCCCGACGACCGCGAACACCGCGCCTCCGGCGGCGTCGAACCGGTGTGCTGGTTCCGACGACGCCTTCGACCGCACCCAGCCGCCCGCCCAGGCCAGCAGGCCCTGCCCGATCGACGCCACGGCCAGCACGATCAGCACGGCCAGCACCGACACGCCGAGCCCCGGCTCGAACCCGTCGAGCACAGCCGGCGCCAGCAGCAGCCCTCCGATCGCACCGCCGACGAAGCCGACGAAGGACAGGACGCCGACGACGAACCCCTGGCTCCAACCTGTGTACGCGACGACCAGGACCAGCACGATCACCAGCCAGTCGACGAGGTTGAGTCCGAGGATCACCGGCGCTCTGCTCCTTCGGCCACCGTCGAAGGCACGGGCAGCTGCTCCACCCGGCTACGGTCCCATGGCCGGGCGAGACCGGTGACCTCGAGCAGCCAGCCCAGGATCCCGGCGGTGAACCCCCACACCAGCAGCCCGTCGACCCGGAACGCGGGCCCGACGTAGCCGCTGGGATGGCGGATCCGCAACCGGTTCGCCGGATCGACCAGATCCGCGAGGGGGACGCGGTGCACCGACGCCACCTCGGCGGTGTCGACGACGCGGACCTGCGACGGCGCCCGCCACCACCCGACCACCGGGGTCACGACGTACCCGCCGGCGGGGAGCCACAGATCCGGCATCGTCGCGAGCACGTCGACACCCAGCGGGTCGAGGCCGGTCTCTTCGGCAGCCTCCCGCAGGGCCGCAGCGACAGGGCCGTCGTCGTCCGGGTCGATCACCCCGCCAGGGAAGGCCGGCGTCCCGGCGTGGTTGCGCAGGCTGTGCGCCCGCACGATCAGCAGGACGTCAGGGCCGGAGGCCGACTCTCCGAAGAGCGCGAGCACGGCAGACGCCCGACCAGCGCCGGGCTCGGGCGGTGCATGTCGGGAGAGCTCGTCGGCCTCGACACCGTCGACCGCGTCGACGATTCTCCGCAGCCAGCCGGGCGGTCGCCCGGCGAGACTCACTCGCTCCCCCGCAGCAGCTTGGCCGCCACCCTCGGATCGGTCGGGCCCGCACCGTACGACGGGCACAACCGCGCCAGCGCACACGCGCCACATGCCGGAGTGCGTGCATGGCAGCACCGTCGTCCGTGCCAGATGAGCCGGTGCGAGAGGATCGTCCATTCCCGCCTCGGGATCAGGGCTGCGACGTCGGCTTCGACCTTGTCGGCCTTGGTGTTGGTCGTCCACCCGAACCGTCGGGCGAGACGGCCGAAGTGGGTGTCCACGGTGATGCCGGGTACCCCGAAGGCGTTGCCGAGCACGACGTTGGCGGTCTTGCGACCGACGCCGGGCAGGGTGACGAGATCCATGAGCCGGCCCGGCACCTCCCCGCCGAAGTGCTCGACGAGAGCCTGCGACAAGCCGACGATCGACTGCGTCTTGGCCCGGAAGAAGCCCGTCGACTCGATGATCGACTCGACGTCCTCGCGGTCGGCGGCGGCGAGGTCGACCGGGGTGGGGTACTTGGCGAACAGGGTGGGCGTGACCATGTTCACGCGCACGTCGGTCGTCTGTGCCGACAGGACGGTCGCGACGAGCAACTCGAACGGGGAGGTGAAGTCGAGCTCACAGTGCGCATCGGGATAGACCAGGGCAAGCTCGCGGTTGATGCGGCGCGCACGGCGCACGAGTGCCAGCGGCGATTCGGGCGACGTTGCGGAGGCGGGCATCGTCCCAGCCTAGGCGAGGTGTGCCCGCGACTTGTCAGGCCTGACAAGTGCCCGACCAGGACGGCTGCGCGCATGCTCCCTGACAGGCCGGCAACGCGTGCCGCAGCACGATCCGCCATGATGAGTGTGACCCAGGACACAGCGCGGGTGGAGCGAGGAGGTCGCGTGGACGAGGTGCTGCGGACCGCACCGCTGTTCCGTGGGCTCGACGACGAGGCCGCCTCGGCGCTGCGGGCCTCGATGGTCGAGGTCTCGCTGGGCCGCGGCGAGGTGCTCTTCCGCGAAGGCGACGAGGGCGACCGCGTGTACGTCGTCATCAGCGGCAAGATCAAGCTCGGCCGGACGTCTCCGGACGGGCGCGAGAACCTGCTCGCTCTGCTCGGCCCCGGCCAGATGTTCGGCGAACTGTCGCTGTTCGACCCCGGCCCCCGGTCGGCCACGGTCACGGCCGTCACGGAGTCGACCCTGCTGGGCCTCGGCCACGCCGACCTGCTCCCCTGGCTGACCGGGCGCCCGGAAGTCGCCCGCGGCCTGCTTCTCCAGTTCGCGCAGCGGCTGCGCCGGTCCAACGACACGCTGGCCGACCTGGTCTTCTCCGATGTGCCGGGACGGGTGGCGAAGCAGTTGCTCGACCTGTCCGAGCGGTTCGGCGTCGCGTCCGACGAGGGCGTTCGAGTGGTCCACGACCTCACCCAGGAGGAGCTTGCCCAACTGGTCGGCGCCTCGCGCGAGACCGTCAACAAGGCGCTGGCCGACTTCACCGGACGGGGATGGATCCGCCTGGAGCAGCGCACCGTCGTGCTCCTGGACATCGAGCGCCTGCGCCGCCGCGCCCGCTGAGCCGACCGGAGGCTCAG
>JBOGDS010000056.1:0-24086 GCA_050743075.1 Jiangellaceae bacterium
CTCCAAGATCCGACTCATCAACCACCGCGGCTACGGACACCACAGCGCCGCCGCCCTCATCGCCATGATCTACCTCTGCTGCGGCGGACTCACCATCCAACTACCCACAGAAAGGTGAGGAGAACCCGAAGTAGCAGCCGCTCTGCCCGACGAGGCTCTCCTGCTCACCAGGCGGCGCCTTCACACACAGGGCCAGCCGGCCGTCGTCGTGGTGGTGGTCGACCTGCAGCCACGCGAAGCGCTTGCCTCGGACCGAGAAGCCCGTGTGGCCGTTCGCCTCTTCCAACTCGACGCCCGGCAAGCGGGCCAGAGTGCCGACCCGTTGCGACACCACATCGCGGTCCTCCGCGCTCCACCTGGTACCCACCGGACCGATCCTGCCGCGGCGCGGCCCATACGTCACCACCGACAGCGAGCACGTCGCTCGCGACTGCGGGTTTGCTGCGACGCAGCACGGCCGAGACTGCACATGGGGGAGACGACGATGGAGGTTTCACGTGCGGAAGCTGATCGTCACGATGTGGACGACGCTCGACGGCTTCATCGCCGACGCGAGCGGCGAGATGGACTGGCTGCTGGCCGACGACCAACTGGCGGACTACGAGATCGCCGTGGTGAGCAACGCCGACACGCTTCTGCTGGGGCGGAAGACGTACCAGGACTTCGTCGGATACTGGCCGAATGTTCCCTCGAACCCCGATGCGCCGGAGTGGGAGAGGACCTACGCCGCGAAGATCAACGCGCTGAAGAAGGTCGTCCTCTCCACGACACTCGACAGGGCTGAGTGGGACGAATCGGAGATCAGGCGAGACATTGACCGTGACGAGATCAAGGCACTGAAGAACGAGCCCGGGAAGGACATTCTCATCTACGGCAGCGCGAGCGTGGTGCAACAGCTCACGAACCTCGGCCTCATCGACGAGTACCAGCTCGTGGTGCACCCGGTGCTCCTGGGCAGCGGGAGGCGCCTGTTCGACGACATCAAGCAACGGGTTGCCGTGAAGCTCGTCGAGTCGGAACCCTTCAGCAGCGGTGCGCTGTTGCTGACCTATCAGCTCGCCGGTGAACGATGATTGCTGATCGGACGGCTGGCCGGCAGCCTACTGGCACCGCGGCTCTCTGCCGACGGGACCGGTGACCGAGGTCAGGCTCTGGTGATGGCCCGCCAGCAGGCGGAGGCCACCGCGTCGAGTTCTGCATCGGAGGGATGGGATAGGTCCGGCGGCCAGCCGAACCGCCGGTCCTATGCCGAGATCGTAGAGAACCTCCGGGGCCAGGTCGGCGAGCAACGGGCGAATGTCGGGGCTGGTGGCCGCGGCGACGAGTGGATCGTCGCGTCCGTCCAGCGCCGCGGCGTGCGCCTGCTCGGCCAGCGGTGAATGATCAACTTGAACCAAGAACCGGGCCCTGGCCGGGTCGGCGGCGAGATGCCGGTACACGCCCTTCCAGATGCCGAGGAACCGGTCGGCCGGATCGGCGTGCGGGTTCACCGCGGCCACCGCGGCAGCGCCGAGCTCCAGTTTCACCTCTCGGTAGGCATCGAGCAGAAGCGCCTCTTTGGAGTCGTAGTACACGTATGCGGTTCCGGTGGCCACACCTGCCAGCTGGGCCACGGCGCTCATGCCAGCGCCGTGGAGCCCGCGCTCAGCCGCCAGCTCGAGCAGTGCCCGGCGTACCCGTCCCTCGATCGGGAGCCGTCACGCCCTGACCTTGGACAGCGTCGAGGCAACGTCGAAGGAGATCCCGGTCTCCCGCTCGGAGACCGCCCACAGCGTCTCGATCGCCCGCCGCGTACTCCGCCCCACGAACAGCGGGCGACGAACCGGTGGGCCGAAGTTGACGAAACGTGGCGCATAGAGCTGACCCCCGCGAGCCCGCAGGTCGGTCGAGGCCCGCAGCTGGGGCAGGGCGCCATGCGCCGGCGTCATCCCGGTCCGGCCGGCCAACCAATGCCAGAAGCGCTGGCTGGCACCGCCACCGGTCTCGCGCACGCTGTTGGCCTGCAGGTCGGTGTTGGCCAACCCCGGATGGGCAACCAGGCTGACCGCTGCTGCACCGGCCGCCTCGAGCCGTTGCTGCAGACCGAGGGTGAAGTGGACGTTGGCGAGCTTGGACTGCCCATAGGCCCGCCACGGGTTGTAGGCACCGTGAAGGTGCGGATTTCCTGGATCGAGCCGCCGCCCCATGTGCCGTGCCGTGCTGGTGACGTTGACGATCCTGGAAGGATCGGCCTTCAGCAGGGAGGGCAGCAGGAGCGCGGTGAGGGCGAAAGGCCCGAGGTGGTTGACGCCGAGCTGCGTCTCGAAGCCGTCCTCGGTGCGGCCTTCCGGGATGCCCATGAGCCCGGCGTTGTTGATCAGAAGGTCGATCTGCGGACGATCCCGCACAAGGTGCTCGGCGAACGAACGGATCGAGGACAGCGAGCCCAGGTCGAGCCGGCGAAGCTCCAGCGACGCATCGGGTATGCCGGCTCGGACATCGGCGAGCGCCGCGGAGGCCTTGTCCTGATTCCGGGCGGCCATGACCACGTGCGCGCCCTTGCGGGCCAGCGCGCGTGCCGTCTCCAGACCGAGTCCGCCGTTGGCGCCGGTGACCACGGCCACCCGCCCGGACTGATCGGGGATGTCGGCTTCGGTCCAACTCATGGATCTCCAGGTGTGCACCGGATCACGAATGAACGTTCATTCAGGAAACATGCTCATGCTGTGCTGGTCAAGGGGCTCGGTCAGGTGACCGGCATGCCGACGAGTCCGGCGGGGGGAGCCAGGGCGCCAGCGCGCTACCGAGTACGCAGCGCGGCCCAGCAGGCCGAGGATGACCTGGCCTGCCTGGCCGCCGAGTGGGACGCGGCCCGCCGAGCCGTCGCGGACATGTCGCTCGACGACATCTTCGTCAGCGACCGCTGGGGCGAGATGTCGTTGCGATGGGCTTACCTCCACATGATCGGCGAGTACGCCCAGCACAACGGCCACGCCGACCTGATCCGCGAGCGAATCGACGGCGTCACGGGCAGGTGAGGACGCCCGAGGTTGGGCTCGGTCAGGCGACTGGCATGCCGACGAGTCCGGCGGCGAGCCCGAAGGCAGCGCAGGTTCCGAGTACGCGCAGCACGGACCACCGGAGCCGGAACACGAGCACGCACGCGACCGCCAGGAGAGCCACGGCGGTGGGCCGGATGCTGGATATGTCGGGCAGTTCGAAGTCGAGCGGCCCCGTGGTGATCCGTCGCGTGTCCGAGAACAGCGTGTGCACGGCGAAGTAGACGGCGAGGTTGGCGATGACGCCGACGACAGCGGCGGTGATGCCGGTCAGGGCGGCGGTGAGCGCCCGGTTGCCGCGCAGCCGTTCGATGGAGGGAGCCCCGAGGAAGATGAACAGGAAGCACGGCACGAAGGTCACCCAGGTGACGAGCAGCGACGCCACGACCCCGGCCACCCACGGGTCGAACGGGCCGGGGTCGTGGTACGCGCCGAGGAAGGCGACGAACTGCACCACCATGATCAGCGGCCCGGGGGTGGTCTCGGCCAGGGCCAGGCCCCGGATCATGTCGTTCGCCGAGAGCCACCCGTAGGTCTGCACCGCCTGCTGGGCGACGAAGGCCAGCACGGCGTAGGCACCGCCGAACGTGACCAGAGCGGTCCCGGAGAAGAACAGACCCTGGGTGGTGAACACGCTGTGCGGGCCGGTCGCGATCGCGAACGCGGCGACCGGCGCGGCCCACAGGAGCAGGCCGACCGCGAGGATCTTCGCTGTGCGACGCCCGGAAGGCGGCTCGTCGTGCAGCGCGTCGTCGGCGATCAGAGGTGCGGGTCCGTCCTCGCCGTCGCCCTCCCGTTCCCAAGCGTCGACCAGACCCGGCCAGCGGCGAGCCAGAAGCCACCCGGCCACGGCGGCGATCGCGATGACGACGGGGAACGGGACACCGAAGACCGCGAGCGCGACGAAGGCCGCAACGGCGAGGGTGATCAGCGTCGGGTGGGACAGCGCGCGGCGCGACAGACGGGTGACCGCTTGGGTGACGATCGCGACCACCGCCGGAGCGAGCCCGGCGAAGACCGCCGCGACGACGGACGTGTCACCGAAGCCGACGTAGACGGCGGACAGAACCAGCAGCGCGACCATGCCGGGCAGCACAAAGAGCACACCGGCGACGAGACCGCCGCGCAGGCCGTTCAGGAGCCAACCGGTGTAGATGGCCAGCTGCTGAGCCTCCGGACCGGGGAGCAGCATGCAGTAGTTCAGCGCGTGCAGGAACCGGCGCTGCCCGATCCAGCGGTGCTCGTCGACGAGGTGGCGTTGCATGACGGCGATCTGCCCGGCCGGACCGCCGAAGGTCTGCAGCGAGATCACGAACCACGCCCTGACGGCCTCCCCGAACGGCACGACGTCGCGGACCGGGCCGGCCACCCCGTCCGTGGGCTGAGTCTCGGTCACGGCAGGCTCCGGCGGGTGCTCAGGCGGGTGGACGGCCGAGCAACGTCGCCCGCCGGTGGTACTCGTACAGGCCGTCGAACATCGGCCCGGTCAAGGTCAGGATCTCCTCGTCGGTGCGCGTCATCGACAGCCCACGCAGCACGACGTCGAGGCCGCGGGCCTCCGGTGCGTCGAACCGCTCGTCCTCCAGATCCGCTTCGTGCACGATCGCGGCCAGCTGCCACAGCACCGGGTCGGTCAGGTCGTAGCGGCGCAGGATCGTCTCGAACGAGCAGTCGCCGCCCTGATGGCCCAGCTCGACGCCGCGCAGGTCGAACGGCGTCGCCCCGGCCGGCACGGCGTCCGGGTCGTCGACGAACACGAAGTCTGCGTCGGGGTCGACGAAACGGCGGATCAGCCAGGCACAGGCCGCCCGATCGATGTGCACACCGGCGCGGGTCGCCCACCTCACCTCGACACCCCTACCCTCGTCGCCGCGGCGAGATCATCCAGCGCTGCGCGGGCCGTCATGCGCTCGGCGGGCGGGAAGAAGTCCCGACGTCCGACCCGCCCGAACTCTGCGCGCAGCCGCCGCAGCAGCGCGACCGAGTCCGGCCCATCGCCCGCAGCGGCGGCTCGGACAGCGATCGCCGCGTACTCGGCCGCCCGAGCCGTGGCCATCTGCTGCGCCAGGTCGCGCTCCTGGCGCATCGAGGCCGGCCGTGCCAGCCACACCGACGCCGTACCTCCCGCCCCGGTGACCTCGTCGGCGACCCAGTCGAGGTGCTCACGGGTACGGGCGTCAGCCGGCAGCGCCACCAGACCGTCGCCCAGTTGAGCCACGCCCAGGCGCCTGAGCTTGCGCCACACCGCGATCCGCGGTGTCGACGGCTCACGCGGCAGCCGGTAGCACAGCAAGACCCACTGCCCCGGAGCACTTGTCGTCGGGAACGTGTTCACCGTCGACTCCCCCACTGCCCGAGCTCGGCAGCCAGGCCGGCAACGAGCACCCGCAGCTCCTCACGCGCCCGCTCGGCCGGCCATTCACCGGCCAGCTTCCACCGGCGGGCACCGGGAAGGTCACAGTCGATCCCCACCACCACGTCCGCGGCGTCCGGCGCCACGCGGCGCGGTGGGCTCGGGTCCAGGAACTCAGCGGCCGCGTCGCCTGCGAGCAGCCGGGCAGCATGGACGCTGACCGTCTCCTGAGGCGTGACGCCCGCCGACGTCGCCCGCCAACCGCGCGGCCCGGCCGCACCGAACAACGCCGCCGCGACCCGGCTCTTGCCGGCCCCGTGCTCGCACACGAACACCACCGTCCGCACCACGTCTCCCGCCACTCGCTACATGAAGGGCTCAATGTAACCACGGTTACAAGACGACGGGAAGGCTCGCCGGCTACGGATCCGCTCAGGGCGGGCGCGTGTTCTGCCTACACTTCGCCGTACGATGCGTGACGTCACGGCTCGCCGCCTGTCGCGGTTCCACTCCGTCCTGTACACCTCGACCCGCGGAGTGCTGGGTCGTCGTCTGGTCAGCAACGACATGCTGCTGCTGACCACTCGGGGAGCCAGGTCCGGCCGAGCGCACACCGTTCCGCTGCTGTACCTGAGGGACGGCGACACCCTGGTGGTGATCGCCTCCTGGGGCGGCCGCCCGTACCACCCGGACTGGTATCACAATCTGCTGGCCTGTCCCGACGCCGCCGTCCGAGTGCGATCACGGAGCTGGCCGGTCCGCGCGCGCACGGCCGGCCCCGAGGAGCGCGAGGTCTGGTGGCCTCGGGTGCTGGCCGCCTACCAGGGGTACGGCGTCTACCAGTCGCACACCGACCGGGTGATTCCCGTGGTGTTCCTCGAGCCTCGATGAGCCCGTGTACGAATCCTGCCATTCGCATGACGTGAGCATGCGCTACTCGACGTCGAGGTCGCGTCCGCCCTCGCGCGTCTCGAACGGGCCGGCGAGATTCACGACGAACTGGCCGATGCTGCGCATGCGCGCTGCGGGGCCTTCCCTGCTGAACGTGTCACCCACGACCTGCTCCGCGACATAGCGTGGCGGTTGCGCCGGACTCGGCGCATCGCCGACGCGCACTACGTCGCGTGCGTGGAGCTGGTCGACGGCACCTTGGTCACCACCGACCCCCGGCTGGCCCGAGCGCCGCTCCCCCGGATCAGTGTCCACCTCGTGCGCTGACCGCCGACGGAGGGCAAGTGTCGATCAGCTGGCGCCGTGCGCGTGGCGTCCCGCCTGGCCAAGGCGGCCGCCGTGAAACCCAGGAGCATGAGCACACCGGCGGCGACGGCCATGCCCATGACGCTGCCACCGGTATCCGGCAGCGTATCCGGCGGCGTCGTGAAGACTACGGGCTCAACTGCCAGTGTCGATGCCGTGAGGTCGATCGGGACTGTGCCGCCCGTCGTCCCGACGACTGGGGGTGCCGATTACTGCCGAGTTCTCTGCGGCGGGAATCTCGAAGTTGAACGTCTGCGCCACCCCGGCAACAGTGAGTGCGACCCCGTCTGCACAGGCCGCTGTAGCATCCGTCCCGACCCGATCGCGACCTCCACACCGAGGAAGAGCCCGTTGGGATACTGCGCCTTGAAGTCGGCGAAGGTGCACGGCGCGCTCTGGATGCAGAACCCGTCGGTGGCGTTGGTCTGCCAGACCATCGTCGCATCGCTGAGCGCAGTCTGCTGCCACTCGCCTGGTGTGACGGTGCCGTTCCGGAACACCTCGACGACCAGCGTCGTAAACACCGTGGCGCCCTCACGGAAACCGGCGAACTTCAACGCTGGCGGCTCCGCATTGGGGTTGGCGGAATTGCCGCCGCTGCCCATCCCGGCTACAAGATGGACATAGCCGAGACCCCGTACCCCGCGTCAGGGGGCGGGGTCACCGCTGCCGAACTCCCCCCACCCACGGACGATCCAGGGCCAGGCGGACGCCATACCAGCACGTGTTCCAGATTGCGAATGATCTCCCCGACAACCGAGGCGTCGGGGTGCTCGTCTTCGGCCCTGCCGTCCTCCGTTCGCGTCCTCACCACCGCCGACGGCTCCGTCGGCTCCACTCCCGTCGAGTGGGAGGCGCTGCCGCCTGGGGCCACCGACTCCGTCGGTGAGCTCTCGGTCGTCGGCACGACCGCGCTGGGCGAGGTCACCGCGATGGTCGACGTGGTCGAGGCCTTCTCCGGCTTCGAGTGCGACAACGTGGTGACGGGTCGCCACGTCGAGCCGATGACCATCTCCGGCGGCGTGACCTGCCTCGAGGGGGCGACCGTGACCGGGCCGGTGAGTGTGAAGGCTGGGGCCGGCCTGCAGGCGGATGGCTCTCGGATCACCGGGCCCGTCACCGCTCAGGGTGCCGCTGTGGTCACCCTGTATGACACCCGGGTGACCGGTCCGGTCAGGCTCAACGGCGGCTCGTCGGTCACCCTGGGCAACCCGGTGCTCGACTGCGCGCCCAACTCGGTGGTCGGTCCGGTGAAGGTCACCAACACCGACGGGTGGAACGTGATCGCAGGCAACTCGATCATCGGGCCGCTGGCCTGCTCGGGCAACGCCCCGCCTCAGGTGAACAACGGGTCGACCAACAGCGTCCTTGGCCCGAAGACCGGGCAGTGTTCCGGGCTCTAGACCTGGAAGCTGTGGTAGGTGCAGGGGACGCTGTCGTCCCCTGCACTGGTCACCGGGTCCAGCGCAGGCTGACTCTCCCGTTGCGGCTGAGCACGTACAGTTCCAGATGACGACGACACCGCCATCTGGAACAGAGGACGGCATCGCATCATGGAGATCATCAAACTCGCCTGGGTGGGTACACGAACAGATAGGGCAGAGTCCACAGTGGAGTTCGTCCGCGACGTCCTGGGCCTGCGACTGGCGTCGGAGCACGATGGATTTTGGATGTTGCAGTTACCTGACGGCAGCAAGGTCGAGGTGTTCGGTCCGGAGAGCCCAGTCAATCGGCACTTCACGACGGGCCCCGTAGCGGGTTTCCTGGTGAACGATATTCTCAGTGCCGCAGCAGAGCTCGGGTCGGCTGGGGTTGAGATCTTGCTTGGCCCAGAAGCCGACGACAGTGGTAATGCGTGGGTGCATGTTCGTGCACCCGATGGATACATCTACGAGTTCACGTAGGACCCTGGAGTCTCCCGACCGCACTGAGACTGAAGAGCGCCTATTGGAGAGCCATCGCGCGGCGTATGTGCGGGCCCGGTTGTGCTCGACGTAGACCCCCGGCTCCGCCATCCCGCCGAGTCCGGCGGCTGATCAGCAGTCGTAGCAGCGGTATCACCGGCGAGGACGAGGAGCGGCCGTAGCTCTTCGCGGCTTCTACCCGGCCGCCGTGGGGACCAGGATGCCGCGGCCGCGCAGTCGGCCGGCGTCGAGGTCGTCGATGGCGTCGTTGACCGCGTCCAAGGGGTAGGTCTGGGTGAGCAAGGTGACCCGGTCGGCGGCATTGAGCGCCATCAGCTCGACGAGGTCGTTGTAACTGCCCACGAGGTTCCCCACGACGTTGCGCTCGGTGGAGATCACGTCGATGGTCGCGATGTCGACCGTGCCGCCGTACCCGATGACGAAGTCGCTACCTGCCCGGTGCGTCATCGCCCAGCTGTCCCGCTCGGCGCCGTTCTCCCCGACGAAGTCCAGGACCACTTCGGCACCCTTGCCGTCGGTCAGCTCGAGGACCCGGTCCACGTGTTTGCCGTCGACGAGGACCGTCTCGTCCGCTCCCCAGTCACGGGTGAGGTCGAGGGCGTCCTGCTTGGGGTCGAGGACCACGATGCGGGTGGCGCTCGTCGCCCGCAGGCACTGGATACCGATATGGCCGAGGCCGCCGGCGCCCATCACGACGCAGGTGCTGCCCGGGTGCAGCAGTCGCACCGCCTTCTTCACGGCGTGGTACGCCGTGAGGCCGGCGTCGGCCAGCGCAGCGACGGCCGCCGGTTCGATCCCGGGGGCGAGCTTGACCACCGAGCGGGCTGAGGTCCGGATGAGGTCGGCCATGCCGCCGTCGGAGTCCATGCCGGGGAACGCGCTCGCCTCGCAGTGCATGTCGTCGCCGGCCCGACAGGCCCGGCAGAAGCCGCATGTCGCCTGTGGGTGGAGGATCACGGCGTCGCCGGGCTGCACGTGCTCCACCGCGGGTCCGACCGCGTGGATCCAGCCGGCGTTCTCGTGGCCCATGGTGTACGGCAGCGCGACGTTGCTCTTTTCGGCCCATTGACCCTCGATGATGTGCAGGTCGGTACGGCACAGTCCCGCGCCTCCCACCCGGACCACCACGTCGTACGGGCCGCTGGCCTCGGGCTCCGCAACCTCCTCGACGACGGGACGCTCCTCGTACCCGTGCAACCGAACCGCCTTCATCACGCCTCCCGTCCAGGCTGGACGATGTCCCGGTCGTCCTTCGTCAGCATGTAGGCAAGCACGACCAGGGCGTCCGCACCAGAGCCCTCGGACCCTTCCCGGAGCCGGCGGGTCGGCGGAGAATCATCGGCGTCGGTACCGAGCGAAAGGGGACGACCATGGCAGCACGCACTCCGGAAGAGGTATTCGCACACCACGGGCAGGCGTTGGGCGCCGAGGATCTCGAGGACATCGTCGCCGACTACACCGACGACGCGATCCTCGTCGTGCAGAAGAAGACCTACCGCGGCAAGGACGGTGCCCGGGAGGTCTTCACCCAACTGCTCAGCGACGTTCCCCAGGCGCAGTGGGAGATCGAGACGGTCTTCGCCGACGACGTGCTCTACCTGGAGTGGAAAGCCACCGGTGGCGGCCGCAGGGTCGAGGACGGCATCGACACCTTCATCTTCCAGGACGGCATGATCCGCGTGCAGACCGTCGTCTACACGGTCCAGCCAGCCTGAGCCACGATCTTCCGCCGGACGCGAGGCAGCCGGGGCTGAGGTCTGGCGACCTGTCCGGTGGGCCGCTGTCGCGCGCCAGCGATGTAGGAAACGTGTAGTCAGTTACAGGTCGTGTTTCCTCGGGAGTGAAGCCGACGTCCGCCGATGGATCGCCCGGCCAGGCATGGCGCAGGCCATGGAGCACCTCGTCGCGCTCGGGCACCGGTCGATCGTCTGGCTGGGGGCCGCGTGAGGCTTCCTGGTGCGACGAGGGCTACGGATCATCGGTTCGATCATCTACGACCACCCTGGCGACTTCGTCGAAACCCGCAGAGCGCTGGCGTCCGCCGCAGTTCCGGTTCAGCGGACGGTGGGCGCCGGCATCCCTGCCGACCTCGCCGCCACGGCGTTCGAACAGGCCCGGCGTTTGCCAACCAAGTCGTGGATCGACCTCACCGACTGGTGGGATCAAGGACCCCTGCGTACCACCTGACCGCTGATGGCAACACTTGGCAACCCGTTGTCGCCGTGACTTCGCAGCTCGTACGTTGACCGACATGGCGAGCAACGCGTGAGCCGCGGCTCACGCATTCGGGTCACTCGAACATCCGGGGAGATTAGCCAGGGCTGAGTCGACGGAGGAGCGTCAACGATGGTGCATGTCATTCGAGCCTTCAGGGATTCGAACCCGGTCTGGCTCGGGCTTGAGACTGACGGTCAGCGGCGCAAGGTCTCAAGGTCGTCGATGAAGAGCTCCGACACAGCGAGTTCCTGACCTCTGCCCTCACCCTCTTCGAGCCGGGGGAATCCAGCTCCCTGCACAACCACCCCGAATCGGAAGAGATCAACTTCGTCGTCAGGGGCACTGGTGAGGTGCTCACGGCAGGCGGACAACGCATCCCCTTCGAGCCGAACACCTTTATGTTCATTCCGAAGGGGGAGCCCCACCGGCATGTCAACACCGGCACCGAGCCACTGTGGCTTGTATTCGTCTATGGTCCACACGGGAACCTGCCGCAGGCCTGACCAGCTGCTCTTGACCACTGGCCCCGATCTTTCACCAGTTGGTGTCAGAACTGCCACTCCCAGCCGCCGGCAGGGTCGGCCCACCATGGGCGGAAGACGAGGACGCCCGAGGTGTGCTCGGTGTCGAAGGCGATCTTGCCGGTGATGGTCTGGGCCGGGCCGACCTCGGGCGGCATCGCGTCTGACTCGGCCAGGCACGTGAAGGCCGCCATCGTGCCGTTGTCGGCCTCGACGGCATCGTCCGGGCCGACGATCCTGAAGTCGAGCCGGCTCACATCGATGGTCGGCGTGAGCGTGACGTCGACGAGCTCCGGGCTGGTTGACATCGTCAACGAGGCGACGAGCATGTGCCCTCGCTCGGGTGCCACGGCCGACCCCGAGGTGCACGTGCCGTCGACCGCGATCTCGTCCACCGCGAAATCCACCGCAGGCACGCCGTCGGCAGACGCCACCGCGCTCGCTCTCTCCCCGACCTCCGTGTCCACGGTGTCGCGCCGGATGGCCTCGCCGCTCTCCGGTGGCGAAGTCTCCGCTGTGGGTTCCGACGTGGACGGCTCCGGGCTCGGCGACGTGGTTCCGGCGTCGGTCGTGACGTCGGGCGATGGTGCGACCGATGTCCCCGCCTCGGCGTCACCGTTGTCGCCGTCGTCGGCGCTGTCGGAACCCGAGCAGGCGACGGCCAAGACGACGATCAGCGCGGACAGCACGGGCGCGCGGTTCATGCGACTTCCCCTGTGGCGGAGAGTGGTGAACACGGCACGACTCTAGGCACGACCCGTCGCAGAGCGCGACAGCCCCACCGCGCTCGCCCCTTCTTGATCCGTGTAACCGTGGCCGTTGCGTCCGGGGGTGCTCGTAGAGTCCCGGCACCCCGGTCGGCCGGTGAGCCTCGGTGGGGGGTACGGGAACACCGGTCGGCCGGCGGTCCGACAAGGTCTCGTCGCCCCACAGGTCCGGAGACGAGCCCGGGAGGGAGGCGGCGATGGTGCTATGCGTGCCGCAAACGGCCGCGGTTCACGACCTGGCGACCGAAATCGAGGCGGGCGAGTACCCACGGGCAGTGCTGCGCGCCGTCGCGACGATCCCTGCGGGACAGGCTCAACCCGTCACGGCTTGCGCGCCACGGCGCCATGCGCGTCAATCGGCTCGACCTTGCCGACGTCGGCGGTGTCCTGGCGCCAGTGCGTGATGGGCACTAGGCCGGGATCCACCATCTCCAGGCCTTCGAAGCACCGGCCGAGCTCCTCGAGGCTGCGCAGGTTGTAGGGGATGGCCCCGCTCTCTGCGAGCTTCGCGCCGCCCTCGGCAATGGCCTCGCCGGTGGCGGTGCCATCCCACAGCACCATGTAGCTGCCGGACGGGACGGCGGCCATCACCCGCGCCACGATGGAAAGCAACTCGTCGAAGTCGACGACGTAGCCGAGCACACCCATGAACATGACCGCGACCGGCTGACTGAAGTCCAGCACGTTGCGGGCATCGGCGATGATCAGGTCCGGGTCGTGGAAGTCGGCGTCCACGTACGTGGTCACTCCCTGAGAAGTGGTGTTGACCAGCAGGGCGCGGGCATGCACCAGCACCAGCGGGTCGTTGTCGACGTAGACGATCCGGGACTCGGGCGCGATTAGCTGGGCGACCTCGTGGGTGTTCTGCATCGTGGGCAGACCGGTGCCGATGTCAAGGAACTGATGCACCCCGGCCTCACCGGCCAGGAAACGCACAGCTCGGATGAGGAAGCGCCGCGACTGCGCGGCCATGGTGACGATGTCCGGGTACACCTCGGCGACGGCGTCCCCGGCGGCGCGGTCCGCCTCGTAGTTGTCCTTGCCGCCCATCCAGTAGTTCCAGATCCGTGCCGCGTGCGGCACCTCAACCTTGAGCTTGTCGGCCAGTTCGAAGGGCGGGTTGGTGTACTGCTCGTCGGCCATGTCCAGGCTCCAATGCGAGGGGTTTCCAGGATGTCGGAAGATCATACGTCTCTCAACCACACACACCAGGCAGGCGAGGTGTGGTCCTCCCGTCGCCTGGCGCGCCACTCCTGCGGCAGTCGAGGCCGCGGAGTCGGCGCCGTCCGCCGGCTGACCGACGTCGCCCCCGATCCTGCGATGTGTCCGTGGCGCACGGCATGATCGGGTCCTGAGCAAGGGGGTGAGCACGTGTACGTCGCCAAGCAGCGGCTGGTGCTGAGCCCGACCGACCTCGTCGGGCATCTCGCCTGCCCGCACCTGACGTCGCTGAACCGTGACGTCGCCCTCGGTGTGCGGCAACGGCCGGGCGGCGACGATCCCGGCGCCGACGTCGTCCGCCGGCTCGGCGACGAACACGAGCGAGCCGTCCTCGACGAGATGCGCACCGCCCTCTCCGTCGTCGAGATCCCGTTCGACGGCGACCTCAGGGCGGCCGAGCGGCTGACCGTCGACGCCATGAAGGTGGGCGCCGACCGCATCTACCAGGCCACCTTCTTCGACGGACGGTGGCGCGGCCACGCCGACTTCCTGGTTCGCAACGACCGCCGGCCCAGCGCACTCGGCCTCTGGTCGTACGACATCGCCGACACCAAGCTCGCCCGCCATCTCAAGGTGGGCGCCCTCATCCAGATGGGCATCTACGCCCGCCGGCTCGAACAGCTCCAGGGCATCGCCCCCGAGACGCTCACCGTCATCCTCGGCACGAAAGAGCACGTCAGCGTCCCCTACGTCGACGTCGCCGCCTACACGCGGCGTGCGGCGGCCGACTTCGAAGGTTGGCTGGACGACGTGCCCACGACCTACCCGGTCCGCGTCCAGCACTGCGCGATCTGCCCCTGGGCGGAGCAATGCCAGCAGCGGTGGCACACCGACGACGACCTCGTGCTCGTCCCGCATCTGCGTCGCGACCAGCGGCTACGGTTCCGTGACGCCGGCATCGCGTCGGTAGAACAGCTCGCCGCCGCGCCGGAACCGCGGCTCGCCGCCGTCGGCTCCGTCGGCAGCGCTACCAAGCGCCGGCTCGTGGCCCAGGCAAGGCTGCAGGTCGCCTCCCGCAGCCTCGACGTGCCGCCGCACGAACCAATTCTTCCCGTCGTGCTCCGCCACGGCCTCGCCCTGCTGCCCGAGCCCGACGCCGGCGACCTGTTCCTCGACCTCGAGGGCGACCCGTTCTACGGCGACCAGGGGCTCGAGTACCTGTGGGGCATCTCCGACACCGCCGACGACTTCACCGCCCGGTGGGCGCACGACCCGACAGCCGAGCGCAGCGCCTTCGAGCAGACCGTCGACCACCTGCTGGCCGCGTGGGAACGCCACCCTGGCATGCACGTCTACCACTACGCGTCGTACGAGCCCAGCAAGCTGAAGAGCCTGTCCCAGCGGTACGGCAGCCGGATCGACGAAGTCGACGCGCTGCTCCGCGGGGAACGGCTCATCGACCTCTACGCCGTTGTCTCGCAGGGCCTGCGCATCGGCACCGAGTCGTACTCGATCAAGGCACTCGAGGCGCTCTACGATCCGGCCGGCCGCGACGGCGCCGAGGTCAAGGACGCCGGCGCCAGCATCATCGAGTACGAACGCTGGCGGCGGGACGGCGACCGGTCGATCCTCGACGCCATCGGGTCGTACAACCGCGACGACTGCGTCAGCACCCGCCGCCTGCGCGACTGGCTCGAAGCGCGCCGCCACGAGCTGGCCGAGGCCGGGCACGACGTCCCGAGGCCCGAGCACGTGCTCGCGTCGCCGGCCGACCATCGGCGCGAGCCCGACCCCGAGTTCGTCGCCGTCGAATCGACGCTCACCGACGGCATCGCGGTCGATCCGGCGGACCGGACGACCGACGAGCGCGCCCGGGTGCTGCTGGCCCACCTGCTCGAGTGGCACCGCCGCGAGAACCGCGCGGAGTGGTGGGAGTACTTCCGGGTCCGCAAGCTCACCCTCGAGGAGTTGGAGGAGGAGCCGACGACGCTCGGCGGGCTGCGCGACGGCGCCCTCGTCCGCACCGAGAAGCGCTCGGGTGTCTGGCGCTACAGCGTGCCGCCGCAGGAGTGCAAGCTCCGCGTCGGCGACCGCGTCGACCACGCCAACCCGGACGGTGGCAGCAGCCTGCTGGCCGGTCTCAACCTCGAGCAGGGCTGGGTCGAGCTCAAGCGCGCCCTGAAGAACGAGCGGTTCCACCCGGTCGGGCTGCTGCCCTCAGACCCGGTCCCTACCAAGGAACCCGCCGCTGCCTTGCTCCGGGTCGGACGCTGGGTGGCCGACCACGGCATCGACGCCGACGGCCCCTACCGCGGCGTCCGCGACCTCCTGCTCGGCCGCGCTCCGCGGCTGGCCGAGGACGTCCCCCTGAGCCGCGACGGCGAGGGCGGGTCCGAAGCACTCTGCCGGGTCGCGCCTGTTCTCGACGGTGCCCTGCCGGTCCAGGGCCCGCCCGGCTCGGGGAAGACCTACGCCGGATCGCACGCGATCGTCGAGCTGGTCCGCACCGGCCGCACGGTCGGCATCACTGCGCTCAGCCACCGGGTCATCACCAACCTGCTCGAGGCCGTCATGCGGGTCGACGGCGACGGCGGCCGCATCGTGCACGCCGTCCAGAAGGCCGCAGAAGGGCAGGCCACCACCCACGGCCGCGTGACCGTCACCGACAACAACGCCGACGTCGAGACGGCCATCGCCACCGGCGCCGCCAACGTCGTCGCCGGCACGCAGTGGCTGTTCGCCCGCCCTGGCGTCCACGTCGACGTCCTGGTGGTCGACGAGGCCGGCCAGCTCTCGCTCGCCAACACGGTCGCGGCCGGCGCAGCAGCCGACGCCGTGATCCTGCTCGGCGACCCGCAGCAGCTGCCGCAGCCCGCGCAGGGCGTCCACCCCGAGGGAGCCGATGCCTCCGCGCTCGAGCACGTCCTCGGCGAGCTCGACACCGTGCCACCCGATCGCGGCCTGTTCCTCGCCACGACCCGACGCATGCACCCAGCCGTCTGCGCACCGGTCTCGGAGCTGTCGTACGAGAGCCGGCTCCACCCGCACCCGGGCCTGGAGCACCAGCTGGTCGGCGGCGAGGACGAGCTCGCCGGCGCCGGGCTGCGCTGGCGCCCCGTCGACCACATCGGCCGGTCGGTCGAGTCACCCGAGGAGGTCGACATCGTCGCGTCGCTGGTCGAGTGCCTCACCGGGCGCCCGTGGACCGACGCCAAGGGCGCGGAGCACGTGATCCGCCGCGACGAGATCCTCGTCGTCGCGCCCTACAACGCGCAGGTCGCCCGGTTGCTGGCCCGTCTCGACGGACGGGCCAGGGTCGGCACCGTCGACAAGTTCCAGGGCCAGCAGGCGCCTGTCGTCATCGTCTCGCTGACGACGTCTTCTGCGACGGACGCCCCGCGCGGCGTCCACTTCGTCGCCAACCGCAACCGCCTCAACGTGGCCGTGTCACGGGCCCGTTCGCTCGCGATCCTGGTCGGCAGTCCCGCTCTGATGTCCTCGCCCGTCGTCAGCCTCGAGCAGCTTCAGGGCGTCAACGCGCTCTGCCGCCTGGTCGAGGCCGCGAGCTGAGAGAACGCGTGTTCAGCGCTGCCGGCCGCGCGGCTTGAGCGTTGTCGTGGGTAGCGGCGGAGGCGGCAGGGGGTCGCCGTCGTACCCGTGGACGGTGCCGAAGCGCCCGGTCGACCCCCAGTCAGAACGCGCCTGCACGATCTCGTCGTGCGTGCGGCCGACGAAATTCCACCACATCACCAGCTCCTCGGCGAACGGCTCGCCACCGAGAAGCAGGAGACGGCTCGGCAGCTCAGCACCCAACGTGAGCGTCGAGCGCCCGGTGCCGAGGTACAGGATCGGCCCGGGGCGCAGCATGACGCCGTCCACGTCCGCCGCGCCGGAGAGTGCCAACACGCCGTACTCGAAGCCGGTTCGCAGCGGCAGGGTGGCGCCCGCCCCGGCCTCGAGGGCGACCTCAGCGGCGACAAGCGGGCTGTAGATCCGTGCAGGCGACGCTGCGCCGTCCAGCGAGCCCATCAGGACCGTGGACGAGACGCCGCCGTCGGCGACCACCGGCAGGTCGGGGTGGTGCTCGAACTGCGGCTCGACGTCGCGCTCACGATCGGGCAGCGCGACCCAGAGCTGGACGCCGTGCAGGCTCGGTGCACGTTCGGCCGGTGACTCCTCGGATTGGGAGATCCCGCGGCCGGCCGTCATCAGGTTGAGCTGGCCAGGCTGGATGAGCTGGCGGCTTCCCAGGCTGTCGCGGTGCAGGACGTCACCGTCGACGAGCCAGCTCACGGTCTGCAGGCCGGTGTGTGGATGCGGGGGGCACGCGCATACCGGCCTGGCCGGCGACGTCCTCCGGCCCGTACTGGTCGACGAAGCACCACGCACCGATCATCCGCCGGTCACGGTTCGGCAACGTTCGGGTGACCACCATCCCCCGGGTGCCGAGAACGACGTCGCGGCCCTCCAGCAACTCGTTCACCGGCGCCAGTGGGGCAGTGCCGGGGCGGACCGTCTCAGCCGGCGCCAGCTCCAGGTTGCTCACACCGGCGACTGTGTATGCCGCTCCCCGTCCCGTCAGCGCCGGGGCCGGACGACGCCGGCGTCACCGCCCCCGCGCCGTACCGGCTCCGCGACGGCCACCAGCCGCCCGTCGTCACCGCGCTCGATCGCGGTCACGGCGCCGATCTCCGGGGTGCTGACGAAGGCGTGACCGAGTGCCTCGAGGCCCGGCCCCCACGCGGTCAGGAAGGCCGGCTCTGCCGAGACCGCGGCCGTGTTGCGCTGCGACGCTCGCGGGGCGGCTACGGCCTCGGGCAGCGTGTCGCCGAAGTCGAGCCGGTTGAGCAATGTCTGCAGGACAGTCGTGATGATCATCGAGCCGCCGGGTGAGCCGACGGCCAGCAGCGGCTCGCCGTCGTCGAGAACGATCGTCGGGCTCATCGACGACCGCGGCCGTTTGCCGGGCGCCGGCAGGTTGGGGTCGGGCGCCGTCCCCTGCGTCGGGGTGAAGTTGAAGTCGGTCAGCTCGTTGTTGAGCAGGAACCCGCGGCCGGGGACGACGATGCCGGAGCCGCCGGTCTGCTCGATGGTCAGCGTGTAGGCCACCACGTTGCCCCACCGGTCCCAGGTGGTGAGGTGGGTCGTCGACAGCCCTTCACCGTCGCTGCCGGGCGTGGCTGCGGTCGCGGCGGCACACGGGTCGTACGAACCGTCCGGGGACCCCGGCGGCACCGGCTTGACCGTCGCGGCCGCAGAGATCAGGCACGCGCGCTCGTCGGCGAACTCCTGCGAGAGCAGCTCTTCCAGCGGCACGTCGACGACGTCGGAATCGCCGACGTAGCGGCCGCGGTCGGCAAAGGCCAGCGCCGTCGCCTCGAGATAGCGGTGCAGCGCATCCGTCCGGTCCAGCGCACCCAGGTCGGTGCCCTCGAGGATGTTCAGCGCCTCACCGACCGTCGAGCCACCCGACGACGGCGGTGCCATGCCGGCGACCTGCAGCCCGCGGTACTCGACCAGCGTCGGATCCCTGGGCAGCGCCTCGTACGCCGCCAGGTCAGGCAGCCGCATCAGCCCGGGCCGGACCGCCCGCGGAGAACCGGGCACGACCGGTGGCTCGACCACCGTCTCGACGATCTCCTCGGCAAGGCGCCCGTCGTAGAGGAACGCCGTCCCCCGACGACCGAGCAGGTCGTAGGTCCGCGCCAGATCCCGGTTTCGCAGCACCGACCCCACCTCAGGCGGCGCCCCACCGGGGAGGAACAGCTCGCTGGTGCTGGTGAAGTCGGCGAACCGTGCGGCGTTGTCTGCGGTCTGCTGGCGGAACGTCTCGTCGACCACGAACCCTCTGCGTGCGAGCCGGGCCGCCGGGCGCAGCGCCCGGCGCAGGTCGATCGACCCCCACCGGTCCAGGGCCAGCTCCCAGGTGGCGGGCGTCCCGGGTACCCCGACCGACAGCCCGCTGGTCACCGCATCGGCGAACGGGATGGGAACGCCGTCCTCGACGAACGCGTCCTCCTCCATCATCTGGGGCGCGCTCTCGCGGCCGTCGATGGTCTCGACCCGGCCGGAGCGCGCATCGTAGTAGACGAGGAATCCCCCGCCGCCGATCCCGGCGCTGTACGGCTCGGTCACGCCCAGCGCCGCCGCCGTGGCGACCGCCGCGTCGACCGCGTTGCCGCCGCGCCGTAGCACCTCCAGGCCGATCTCCGTCGCATACGGATCGACCGACGACACCGCGCCGCCGCGGCCGACGGCGACAGGATCCTTGGGCGGAGCCTTCGGAGCGGCCTGGGCGGGTGCGGCGACCAGGGCGAGAGCCAGCAGGCCGGGCAGCGCGGCGGGCAGGAGCAGCCGCGTCCGTCGGAGCGGGCGTCTGGACATCCTGGATCCTTCGACGAGGGGCTTGCCGCCATCCTGCCCGTCCGGGTGCGCGCGAAACGGCCCGGTCACGGACGCCGCCACAGCGGCCGCGCCGCATCCGTCGCGGCATGCGAAGACGGCGCGCACAGGCCCCCGTCACGTCGGCCTTCGCCGACAGGACCCGAGCGCGCGAGGACGCCGTCGGTCGGCGTAGTCGCAGCATGTGACCCGGGCGCGACCGCAGTCGCGCGCCTATGCCACCTAGAGCTTGGTGACCTTGGCGTTCGGATACGTGACCCGGAGCACCTTGGCCCCGAAGTCCACCAGCACCATGTCGTCGCCGTCGAAGCCGACGACCCGGCCCACGCCGTGACGGTCGTGGGTCAGTCGGTCATCGACGGCGAGGCGCTCGACCGGGGGCGGCGCCACAGCGACGTTGAACGGGCTGGAAGGGAACACCTGACGTCGTACGGTGGAGCGATGACTCATGGACACAGTGTGCTCCCCCTGCAGGGCTATCGTCACCATGTGTGGCCCCCCGAGATGGCATAGTCCCTGACACGAAGGACTGGACCTGGGTGCTCGACCGCGCCTGTTCTGAGTGCGGACTCGATACCCGGACCATCCCTCGCGAGACCGTTCCGTCGCTGATCCGTGACGCAGCTGAAACCTTCCACCGGCAGCTGACCGGTCAGGAGTCGGCTCGAGTGCGCCCGGCGCCCGACGTCTGGTCGACGCTGGAGTACGGCTGCCACGTCCGCGACGTGTTCCGGATCTTCGCCGAGCGGCTGCGGCTCATGCTGCCGCAGGACGACCCGCTGTTCGCGAACTGGGACCAGGACGCGACCGCCGTCGAGGACCGCTACGCCGACCAGGATCCGGCCGTCGTCGCCGACGAACTACGAGACGCGGCGGCCGTCATCGCGGATCGCTTCTCCCAGGTCGCAGGCGGGGACTGGGAGCGGACCGGGCGGCGCAGCGACGGCGCGCACTTCACCGTCGAGTCGTTCGCGCGCTACCTCGTCCACGACCCCGTGCACCACCTGCACGACGTCACCACGTAGATCCGTCAGCGCTTGCTCTTGTAGTGCCGGCGTAGCTCGATGTTGCGACGCTTCCAGATCGCGACCTCCTGGGCGCGCAGCCGGGCGTCGGCGCGCCGGGCCTGGAACGCCGCCTCCCGGCCCAGCTTGCGCCAGCTGGCCAGCCGGCGCTCGTCGAGGTCGCCCTCGTCGATCGCGGCCAGCACGGCGCAGCCGGGCTCCGTCTCGTGCGCGCAGTCCCGGAACCGGCATCGGGCGGCCAGTTCCTCGAGCTCGGGAAACGCGGTCGCCACGGCTTCGGCGTCGGCCACGAGCCCGACAGACCGCAGGCCGGGGGTGTCCAGAACGACGCCGGTGCCGGGCAGCACGACCAACTGACGGTGGGTCGTCGTATGCCGCCCCTTGCCGTCGACCGCCCGGGTGGCCGCCGTCGCCATCATCGAGGCTCCGGCCAGCGCGTTGACGAGGGTCGACTTCCCGGCGCCCGACGGCCCGAGCAGCACCAGCGTGCGGCCGGGAGCGAGATGCGCGCGCAACGCGTCGATCCCGTCGCCGTCGGTCGCGTTGGCGGCGATCACGTCGACGCCCGGCGCCGCGACCGCGACCTCGCCGCGCATGCCGTCGGGATCGGGCACGAGGTCGGCCTTGGTGAGCACGACCAGCGGCCGCGCGCCGCTCCCCCACGCCAGCACGAGCAGTCGCTCGATCCGGCCGACGTCGGGCTCGGGATCCAGGTGCTCGACGATGACCACGAGGTCGACGTTCGCGGCGAGAACCTGCGCGTGCGACGTCTCGTCCGCGCCGTCGCGGATGACGCGGGTCCGTCGGGCGAGCACGGCCTCGATCGTCCGGCGGTCGTCGGGCCAGTGCCGCACCGCGGCCCAGTCGCCGACGGTCGGCGCGGCTGCCCGGTCGGTGGCGAGGGCGGCCAGCACGTCACGGCCGTACGTCGCCCTCAGCGGGCCGCCCTGGCCCAGCAGGTCGGCGCCGCCCTTGTCGACGCGGCTGACCCGCGCAGGTATATGGCCGTCGGCGTGTGGTGCGAACGCCGACGCAAAGGAATCGTCCCAGCCAAGCTCGGCGAGTGACACGAGGTGGGGCACTGTGAGGGCCTTCCGGGGTGGTCCGACCCCTACCGCCGGGTCAGCGGTTGACGAGGCCGGAGGTGGACTGGTCTGCGGGCGCGGTTAGACGGGCCATGGCTGGGTCCACCTCCTTCTGGATTCTCGTTCCCCGACGTTGGCGCTGCCAGGCTAGCCCGGGTGTGGAGCGCCTGGCGACGAGTTTTCCAGAGCGGTACGGCCGGCCCCGACGGGTCATGGCACGCTGAACTGTTGCTCATGGCACGCTGAACTGTTGCTGGACCGCCCGAGTTGTGCTGGTTTATGGAGCAGTTCAGCGTGCCATCCCTCGATGCCGCGGCACCGTGCCGGGCTTGGACCCCCACGTCGGGCGGCGCGTACGGTGATCTCGTGGTCGCGACGACGCACGCGGTGACCAACCAGCCGCCGCCGCTGGTGGGTCGCGACGTGTTCGCCGACGACCTGGCCCTCGTCGAGGCCGTGCGACGGTACGGGGACGAGGACACGCTCCCCCGCCTCCACGACCTGGGGTTCGCCGCCGGTTCGGAACAGGCGCAGCGCTTGGCCGTCGAGGCCGACACGCATACCCCGCACCTGCGCACGCACGACCGATACGGCAACCGGCTCGACGAGGTCTCGTTCCATCCGGCCTGGCACGAGCTGATGACCACCGCAGTCGAGCACGGTCTGCACGCTGCGCCCTGGTCGGCGACCGCGCCCGCGCCGCACGCCACGCGTGCGGCCGGGTTCATCGTCTGGAGCCAGGTCGAGTCGGCGCACCTGTGCCCGATCTCCATGACGTATGCAGCCGTCCCCGCCCTGCGTACCGATGCCGCACTCGCGGCGACGTGGGAGCCGCGGCTGACGTCGACGACGTACGACCCCGGCCTGCGGCCGCCTGCCGACAAACACGGCTGCCTCGCGGGCATGGCGATGACCGAGAAGCAGGGCGGCTCCGACGTCCGGGCGAACACGACCTGGGCCGAGCACACCGGCGACAGCGACTGGTACGCGCTCTCCGGGCACAAGTGGTTCTGCTCGGCGCCGATGAACGACCTGTTCCTCGTTCTCGCCCAGACCCACGGTGGTCTGACCTGCTTCGCCCTCCCCCGCGTGTTCGACGACGGGACCCGCAACCCGTTCCTGCTCCAACGCCTGAAGGACAAGCTCGGCAACCGGGCCAATGCGTCGGCCGAAGTCGAGTTCGACCAGACGCTCGGGAGGCGGCTGGGGGAGGAGGGTCGTGGCGTCGCGACGATCATCGAGATGGTCGCCGCCACCCGGCTGGACTGCGTCCTCGGCTCGGCCGCCTTGATGCGCCGCGCTGTGGCCGATTCCACCTGGCACGCGGCGCACCGGACCGCGTTCGGCGGTCTGCTCGCCGACGCCCCGCTCATGCAGACCGTGCTCGCCGACCTCGCCGTCGAATCCGAAGCCGCAACCGCCCTGGCCATGCGGCTCGCCGCGTCCGTCGACGGCGACGACGACCCGGCAGAACGCGCGCTGCGCCGGATCGGCCTGCCGGTCGCGAAGTACTGGGTGTGCAAGCGGACGCCGGCGCTGGTCGGCGAGGCGCTGGAATGTCTCGGGGGGAACGGGTACGTCGAGGAGAGCGGCATGCCGCGGCTCTACCGCGAGGCGCCGCTGAACTCGATCTGGGAGGGCGCGGGCAACATCCAGGCGCTCGACCTGATGCGCGTTCTCGCCCGCGAGCCCGACGCCGTGGCTGCCTGGCACGCGGAGGTCGAGGCCGCGAAGGGCGCCGACCGGCGGCTCGACGCGTGCCTGGACGAGACCGACGGGCTGCTGGGCGACGTCGCCCGCGACCCGGCTGCCAGCACGCACCTGGCCCGGCGGCTGGCCACCCGGATGGCGGTGCTGCTCCAGGCATCCCTGCTGGCCCGATTCGCGCCGCCGGCGGTCTCGGACGTGTTCTGCGCGACCCGGCTGGACCGGATGGAGGGCACGTTTGGCGCACTCCCGGCCGACCTGGACGTGGCCGCCGTCCTCGATCGCGCCGCACCGTCACCCCGATGATCTGCCCCGCCTGCCGTGACCGCCGGCACGACGAGTGCCCGGGCGGGTCCTGGTGCGACTGCCAGCACCAACCCGCCGGGCGCCCGGTCGAGCCGGCGACCGGCCACCCCTCCCCATGACCCACCCCTCCCCATGACCCACCCCTCCGGTGATCATGAAGGATCCGGGGGGTAATGGCACAATCCTTCATGATCAGTAACTACTCAGGTCGCGTCCGGTGTGGTCGCGGCTGGTAGCCATGGGGTGCCGGCCACGAGCTGGGTGAGCGTGTGCATCACGGCGGCGCCGTTCTTGCGGGCGGTGGAGATGTAGCTGCGCAGGG
>JBOGDS010000057.1:0-24078 GCA_050743075.1 Jiangellaceae bacterium
TCGCCGCCCTGGTCCGAGCCGGAGCCAGGTTCGAAAAGGGCGTCCTCGTCGAACGACCCGACGCCGAATCAGGAGGTCGCCAGCAAGTCGCATGACACGCCGATCCACAGGTCTTGACTATTGCTCTGTCCGGGGTCTTCCTGACGCTGTGGTTCACGCCCTCGACGGCCCAGGTCACCTACGACGGCGCCTACCTGCCCATGCACGGCCTCGTGGTCTCCGAGGCGTACGCATCCACGCTGGACATCTCCTTCGGGGTGCGTGGCGGCCTGCTGATGCGCCAGGTCCATCACTGGGCGACGCTGGTGTTCGTGGCCGCCATGGCGGTGCACATGCTGCGCGTCTTCTTCACCGGGGCATTCCGGAAACCGCGTGAGCTCAACTGGCTGATCGGGCTCGGGCTGCTCGTACTCGGCATCGCGGCCGGGTACACCGGCCACGCCTTACCCGATGATCTCCTGTCCGGAACGGGACTGAGGGTCGTCGAGGGAGTCATTCTGGCCACCCCGATCGTGGGGACCTACATGTCGTCGTTCGTCTTCGGCGGCGAGTATCCCGGCGAAGACATCATCTCCCGGCTCAATTCCCTGCATACGCTCCTGATCCCGGGCCTCATGCTGGCTCTCGTCGTGGCGCACCTGATGGTGGTCTGGCATCAGAAGCACACACAGTGGGGCGGCGCAGGCAAGTCCGATCAGAATGTCGTCGGACGTGCCGTCTTCCCGGCCTACGTGGCGAAGTCCGGCGGATTCTTGCTCATCGTCTTCGGGGTGATGTTCGCGATGGCGGCGACCATCCAGATCAACCCGGTCTGGCTCTGGGGGCCGTACGACCCATCACAGGTCGGTGCGCGGAGCCAGCCCCCCTGGTATGTCGGGTTCCTCGACGGTGGCCTGCGTCTGATGCCGCCCTGGGCGATCGACGTCTTCGGCCACGAACTGAATCTGAGTGTGCTGGTCCCGGCGGTCATCCTGCCCGGAGTCATCCTCGCCGTGCTGGCGCTGTATCCGTGGGTCGAACGGCAGGTCTCCGCCGGCGACCGCGAATACCACCTCCTCGACAGGCCACGAAACATGCCGGTGCGTACCGGGCTCGGCGCCGGATTCATCGCCTTCTACATCCTGCTGTGGATCGCGGGCGGTAACGACTTCGTGGCCACGATCTTCCAGATACCGATCAACTGGATCACCTGGATCATGCGCATAGCGGTCATCGTGCTGCCGCCGATCATGTTCTTCGTCACCAAGCGGATCTGCATCGGGCTTCAGCGTCGCGATCGCGAGAAGGTGCTCCACGGCCGCGAGTCCGGCGTGATCATGGTCAGCCCCGACGGCGAGTACTCGGAGTTGCACGCGCCCTTGTCCCACGAGGCTGCCAACGAGCTCACTGCCCACCGTCGCCAGACGCCCGTTCAGCTCGATGCCGAGCTCGACGAGAACGGAATCCCGGCCCCACGGCGGCAGGTGGAGAAGGTGCGGGCGAAGCTCTCGTCGTTCTACTTCGGCGACGTGGTCCAGAAGCCCACAGAGGACGAACTCACCGCGGCACATCAGGACATTCCCAGCCGGCCCGCGGAGACTTCATGACCGACGCCACCGGTATGCCCGACCCGCCCGGGACCGACACGAACCTCAATGCGGTCATCGGCGAGCGGCGCCTGCTGATCAACCCTTGCCTACCGTCTGCTCGGCTCCATAGCCGATGCCGAGGACGTCGTGCAGGAGACCTACGTCCGCTGGTACTCCATGTCGATCCGGCAGCAGGAGGAGATCGAATTGCCGGGCGCATGGCTGGTGACGGTGGCCAGTAGGATCTGCCTCGACCTGCTCGGCTCCGCGCGCATCCGACGCGAACGGTATGTGGGCGAATGGGTTCCGGAGCCCCTGCCCGACCGGTCCCAGTGGAGCAGCAGCCAGAGATCCGCCGACGCCCTCGACCCCGCGGACCGGGTCACTCTCGACGAGTCCGTCCACATGGCCTTCCTCGTCGTCCTCGAATCGATGACCCCCGCCGAACGTGTCGCGTTCATCCTCCACGACGTCTTCCGCTACCCCTTGCCGAGATCGCCGAGATCGTCGGCCGAAGCCCGGAGGCATCCCGCCGGCTGGCCTCCTCGGCGCGCCGCCGCATCCGCTGCACGCACATCCCCACGACGTCGACCGGCAAGTACGCCGATGTCGTCAGGGCCTTCAAGGGAGCCTGGGAATCCGGCGACCTCGACGGTCTCGTCGCCCTGCTCGACCCCGACGTGACAGCCGTCATCGACGGCGGAGGTCTGGTCAGCGCCGAGCTTCGCCCGATCGAAGGCGCCGAGCAGGTTGCCGGCTTCTTCCTGGGCATCGCCGACAGACAACCCGACCTGACGGTCCTGGAACGGCAGGTCAACGGCCAGCCCGGGCTGGTGGCGCGGGCCGACGGTTCGACGGTGGCAGTGATCGCGGTGGATGTGGCCGACACCGCGATCACGCAAATCTGGGCGATGCGGAACCCCGAGAAGCTCCGCGCGTGGGCGACGCTCCCGGCCGCGCCCGAGCCCGACGGCTATCCGGACGATCGGACCCGGTAGCGAGGACCCCGGCCCGGATCTCCAGCGCGTAGTCGGCGGACCTTGAACGGCGTGTCGGATGGTACCTGGCGACGATCATCGGCTACGACATCATCCCGTTCGGCGATCCGCGAAGTGACATCGACCTCGAGACCTTCTTCGAGGACATGGGCGGCGCCAGGGGCTACCACAGTCCGAACCACGAGCAGGACAACGCACCCGGCGGCAGCGCCGACCCTGGACAGTCACTGCGTCACGCCGCGATCAGTGCCCACAACATGCTGAGGCGACGAGGCTGACGCTCGCCGTTCACCGAAGCCAGCCCGCCCGGCGAAGCCCGCCGGGCGGGCCGCCTACTTACTGGGCGGCGAACACCGCGTCGCTGATCAACGCTGCGGCCCCGACGACGCCGGCGTCGTCACCCATCTCACTGAGAACCACGGGCAGGTTGCCGGTGGCCAGCGGGAGCGACCGCCGGTACACGACACCCCGGATCTCGGCGAGCAGCGGATGCCCCAGCCGAGCCACCCGGCCGCCGATGACGATCAGGCCGGGGTTGAAGAAGGACACCAGACTGGCGAGCACCCAGCCGACGCGGTGGCCGCCGTCGCGGATCATCTGAACGGCGTACGGGTCGCCCTGTGCGACGGCACCGGCAACATCAACGGCGGTCAGCTCGCCCTTCTCCGCGAGCAGGGCAGCCAGTACGGGCGACCGGTGACTGCGCGCCGCGGCCAGCGCGTCGCGCGCGAGTGCAGCCCCGCCGAAGAACGCCTCCAGGCAGCCGGTGTTACCGCACGCGCAGGTCGGGCCGAACTCCTCGACCCGGATGTGGCCGATGTCGCCGGCACATCCATCGACCCCGCGGTAGAGCTGCCCGTCGACGACGATCCCGCACCCGATGCCGGTGCCGATCTTGACGAACAGGAAGTCGCGGGCAGACTTCGCGACGCCCGAGTGCTGCTCGCCCAGGGCCATCACGTTGACGTCGTTGTCGAGCAGCACCGGACAGCCGAGCTCGCGGGCCATGGCGTCGCGCACCGGATAGCCGTCCCAGCCCGGCATGATCGGCGGCGAGACGGGCACGCCGCCATGGAAGTCGACCGGACCGGGAACACCGATCCCCATGCCGGCCGGGCGGACCACACCTTGCTCGGCCAGCACCTTGCGGGTCAGCTCGAGCGACTTTGCCAGCACGTGCTCGGGGCCGAGCCGGACGTCCATGTCGACGTACTGCTGCCCCAGCACCGTCAGCCGGCCGTCAGTGACGGCGACCGACACGGCCGTGGCCCCGATTGCAATACCGACGAAGCGCACTTCGGACGACAGATCGACCAGCGTCGAGCGCCGCCCGCCGCGAGAGGCGGCCGGTCCGGCGCCCTCGGCCAGGCCGAGTTCGGCCAACCGGGCGACCTCGCTGGCCATCGTGGTCCGCGAGACGCTGAGCCGGTCGGCAAGCTCGACCCGCGACAACGGTCCTTCGTCGCGCAGCATCTTGAGCACTTTCGTCTGCGTCGACGTTTCTGGCCTGCCCGTGAGCGTGTGCTGCACACGCAGATCTTGTCACGGTTTCGCCGATGATTGGCGAAAGCGGGAGCCCTCAACCGCTCTCAGGCACCGTTCCCGAGACCCCGCTCGCGCAGGTCACGACGCTGCTTCTCCATCGCCATCAGCTCGCCGAAGAGCCGGTTGTACGCGACGGTTTGCTCCGACGGATCAGTGCGCTGAAGCTTCGCTTTGAGTGCGACGAGCTTCCGCGACACCCAGACCTCGTGCAGCCGCAGCACAACGGACTCCACGTACCGCGGCAGGGCCGTCTCCTCGGCCGGGATTGGCTCGACCGAGAGCTCGGGCACCAGGTGCCGGGTCACCTCGTCGGTCGCCGCAGCCAACAGGGCGTCCGTCCACGCTGGCCCGCCGCCTTGGGTGGCGCAGCCGCCGGCCTTGGCGACCGTCTCTCGTAGCGCTCGGTACACCGGCGACAGGAATGCCTCGGGGTCCAGATCGTCGAGCGTGGGACCGGCAAGGGCAGGGCGCTGGACCGCGACGCGCATGACGGCCCGCTCGAGCGCGAGTGTCTGCGGGTCGACGTCGCCGTGAACCGGCACGCCGAGGGAAGGCTGGCCTGGGGCCGGAGGATGTCCGGCACGCGACCGCCCCCGCTCCGGAGCGCCCGAGAGGGCCCGCACCCGTCGCACGACCGCGAGCTCGTCGGGGGCGCCGACCCAGCCGGACAGCTTGCGGGCGTACTCGTCGCGAAGCGCCTGGTCGCGGATCCGCGCCACCAGCGGGATCGTGCGATCGAGAGCACGGGTACGGCCCTCGGGATTGTCCAGGTCGAAATCGCCGAGCATGGTGCGGATCGCGAAGTGGAACAGCGGTTGCCGGCGCGCGACGAGTTCGCGGACCGCCGCGTCGCCGGACCGTTGCCGGAGCTCGCACGGGTCGAGCCCGTCCGGCTCGACGGCGACGAACGTCTGACCGACGAAACGCTGGTCGCCGTCGAAGGCCCGCATGGCCGCCTTCTGCCCGGCGGCGTCGCCGTCGAAGGTGAACACCACTTCGCCGCGGAACTCGTCCTGGTCGCGCAGCAGCCGCCTCAGCACCCGGGCGTGGTCCTCGCCGAACGACGTGCCGCAGGTCGCGACGGCCGTACCGACGCCGGCCAGGTGGCAGGCCATGACGTCGGTGTACCCCTCGACGACGACCGCCTGGGATCGGCGGGCAATCTCCTTCTTGGCCAGGTCGACGCCGTACAGCAGGTGGCTCTTCTTGTAGATCGGCGTCTCCGCAGTGTTGAGGTATTTCGCCTCGATCCGGTCGTCGTCGTAGAGCCGGCGCGCCCCGAACCCGACGACGTCGCCGAAGAGGTCGCGGATCGGCCACAGCAGGCGGCCGCGGAAACGGTCGTACGGCGCGCCGCGCCCTTCCGCCACCAGACCGGCGGTCACCAGTTCGTCGTCGGTGAAGCCCTGCCGGCGCAGATGCTTGCGCAAGACGTCGCCCCCACGCGGCGCGTAACCGACCCCGAAGTGAGCCGCCGCGTCGCGGTCGAAGCCGCGCTCGTCGAGGAACTGCCGACCAGGGACAGCTTCGGGCGACTCGGCAAGCTGCTCGGCGTAGAAGGTCGCTGCGTCTCGATGGGCTTCGACCAGGCGCGTGCGCTGCTCTCGCTGCATCGAGGGCGCGCTGCCGGCGCGGGTCTCCTCGTAGCGGAGCTGGATGCCCACCTTGCCGGCGAGCCGCTCGACGGCCTCGACGAACGAGAGCTGGTCGATCTTCTGCACGAACGAGATGACGTCGCCGCCTTCTGAGCAGCCGAAGCAGAAGTACATGTTGCGAGCAGGGGTGACGTGAAAGGACGGCGTCTTCTCGTCGTGAAACGGGCACAGTCCCTTGAGCGAGCCACCCCCCGCATTGCGCAGCGTGACGTACTCCCCCACGATCGCGTCGATCCGCGCCCGCTCGCGGACCACAGCGATGTCCTCGTCGCGGATCCGCCCAGCCACCCGTCGGAGTCTACGGTCGCTTCCCACCGCGCGGCGCCGGTCCGGCCACCCACCCACCATGGCACGCTGCACTGCTCCACAAAAGTGGCAGAACGGGCGCCATAGCGACAGTTCGACGTGCCATGCACAACGTTCTGGCGTGCCATGGGCAGCGCCGCCCGGCCAGCTGGCCGAATCAGGCGGCGCTCTACCGGCCGAACAGAAGGGCGGTACGGGGTACGAGCAGCGGCACGTTGTACATGGTGCTCGCGATGCGTGACTGCCGCACGATCCGGTCTATGACCACGTCCGGCCGCTGCTGGATCTCATGGCCAGACCACCGCACGACGACGAACCCGTGCTCCTCGATGCGGACCTGGCGGGCCTTCTCCTCCACCAGCACCGCATCGGCGCTTCCGCGTGGATCGGTGTACTTGACCCGGCCGTCGGCCTCGCCGACCAGACGATAGGGCTTCCACGCGAAGTCAGCGCGAATGCCACCACGGCTGTACCTGTCGCCGACGATCCAAACGTTGCACTCGGGCAGCGGCAGTCCGAAGTCGACGAACGTGGCGAACGACAGCGACTCCACCGGCGACTCGCGCCGGCCGGAGGCGTGCCGCGCCACCAGGTCGACGGCCGTCCCATCTCGCCAGGTGCTCATCGATGCGGCGATCCGGCTCAGGTCGTCGATGATCGCCGGATCTCGCGCCAGGGCCGCATCAGCCAAGGCAGCCCGGCCGCGAAGCCGTGGTTTCGGGCGACGTCGAGCGCCGTGCGTGCCGCTCGGAGCACGGCCATACCCCACTCGAAGCCGATGTCGACGGGATCCACCATGGCCGTGCGCAGGCGAAGGCCTGGGGCGTACGCGCGACGCCCCTCGGCCCGCGTGGCCTGCGACAACGTCACGCGGTCGGGTTGACCGTGCGGCACGGGTAACCCGTTGAGGAGCGTCGCTGTGTAGTCGCACGCCCAGCCGCGCCTGCCGATCGTCAGCCACGCGGCGCGCGCTTCGAGTGCGTGTCGTATCACCAGCCGGGTGGCGGCATCGCCCCAGCGTTGGGCGTCGCAGTACATGCCCCGTCGAACCCGAACGAGCCGGCCGCATGCGAGCGCGTGCCGGACCGCCGCGTCGGTCAGTCCCGCGCAGCGCGCCTCGTCGAGGCTGAAGATGATGCCCAGCTTATCCATGGCTCGCCAAGCCTGACCCAGATCGGCAGGCGCCGTTCTCGATATCCACAGGCGATCCACAGGCGGCACGGCGGCTTCACCCCGGCGCGGCCATGGCACGCCGAACCGCTCCACAAAAGGTGACAGAACGGGCGCCGTGGCAGCAGTTCAACGTGCCATGGACCGCGGTTCAGCGTGCCATGGCGGCCGGGTGCCGGGTGGCAGGGCTTCCTCAGACGTCGCCGAAGGGCACGGACGGGTTCGCGAGCCGGTCGGGGTCGAGGACGCGCCCCGAGCGGACGAGCTCCTTCAGCGGGTCGATGCCGTCGTCCCACATGTTCACGTGCATAGCGGCGGCGGCATGCCCGCCGCGCAGCCAGAACGCCTGGAACTCACGCCCGCCGAGATCGCCACGCGTCACCACCCGGTCGTAGCTGCGCGGCGGGGCGTAGCCGATGTACTCCATGCCGAGGTCGTACTGGTCAGTGAAGAAGTACGGCAACTCGTCGTAGGTCACGTCCTGCCCGAGCATTGACCGCGCTGCAGCCGGGCTGGCGTTCAAGGCGTTTGCCCAGTGCTCGACCCGCACCCGCGTACCGAGCAGTGGATGCTCGGCCGCGGCGACGTCGCCCGCGGCGTAGACGTCGGGAGCGGACGTGCGGAACGCCGCATCGACCGCGACCCCGTCCTCGATGGTCAGGCCGGCGGCCGTCGCCAGCTCGATGGACGGCCGGATCCCCACACCGACGATCACCGCGTCGACGCCGAGCTGTTCGCCGCCCGGCGTGACGACCGTCGACACGCGCCCGCCGTCGCCTCCGATCTCCTGGATGCTGGCACCGAGACGCAGATCAACACCGTGCTCGCGATGGAGGTCGGCGAACACACGGGCGACCTCGTCGCCAAGAACGCCCTGCAGTGGCAGATCCGCGATCTCGAAGACGGTAACCTCGGCGCCGTGGTGCCGGGCCGCGGCAGCGACCTCGAGACCTATCCAGCCCGCTCCGACGATCGCGACCCGCCGTCCCGGTGAGAGCACGCGACGGATGTGGTCGGCATGCCGCAGCTCTCGCAGGTACGACACACCGTCGAGGTCGGCGCCCGGCACGTCGAGGCGGCGCGGCGTCGAGCCGGTGGCGAGTAGCAGCTTCTCGTAGCGGATCCGCTCGCCGCCGGTCAGCTCGACCTCGTGCGCCGTTGGATCGAGCGCCGTCGCCCGGGTACCCAGCCGCAGATCGACGTCGTGCTCGGCGTACCACGACTCGGGGTGCACGAACGCCGTGTCGCGTTCGGCCGCACCGAGCAAGTAGCCCTTGGACAGTGGCGGGCGCTCGTAGGGGCGTTCCGCTTCGGCGCAGACCAGCACAACAGGGCCGGTGAAGCCCTCCTCGCGGAGGGTCTCGGCTGCCTTCGCGCCGGCCAGGCCGCCGCCGACGATCACGAGTGTCATGGCGACACCTCACTCCGGCCCGCGACCGGTGTCAACGGCGGCGCCGGACGAGGCGGTGGTGCAGGGCCTGGGCTGACACGTCGGTCAGCGAGGCCACCTGGTCCACGACGACCCGCAGCCGGCCACCGTCGTCGGCAGCCTGGGCCCAGTCCGAGCGGAACGACGTCTCCAGATCATCTGGGGCCCGTGCCCACAACGCGTCGACCAACTCATGCACGATCACCCGCTGGCTGACATACACCGGTGCGCGGTCCTCGGCGGTCATCACGTACACCGCAGCGAGCCCCTTCAGCACGGCGACCTGTGCGCGGGTCTCGCGCGGAACCTCGAGATCGGCAGCGTACCGCGTCAAGGTGCCGCGCCCGTGTGCGGCATGCGTCGCCTGCTGGGCGGCGACACAGAACCGCCCGATCAGCTGGCTGGTCATGTCCTTGAGCGCAGCCAGCGTGCGCCGATCGCCCTCGTAGGCGTCCACCCAGAACGGCAGCGCCCGGAGCCGGTCGAACGCATCGAGAACCTCCGCGGGCGACGCGTCCGGCAGGTACCACGCCGTCGTCTGCTCGGCGACGCGAGCCCGCTCGGCCGGGTCGGCCAGGACGGCCACGGTGCCGAGCCGCTCCGCGACGATCGCGTCCTCCACGTCGTGGACGCTGTAGGCGACATCGTCGGCGAAGTCCATGACCTGCGCCTCCAGGCACCGCTGTCCGTCCGGCGCCCCCAGGCGCAGCCACGCGAAGACGTCGACGTCGGCTGGGTAGACGCCGAACTTGGCCGTTCCCGCCGTGCGCGGCCAGGGGTACTTCGTGGCGGCGTCCAGGCTGGCTCGGGTGAGGTTGAGCCCCGCCGGCCGTCCGTCCGGATGCGCGGCCTTGGCCTCCAGGCGGGTGAGGACCCGCAGCGTCTGCGCGTTCCCCTCGAAGCCACCGATGCCGGCCGCGACGTCGTTGAGCGCCGTCTCGCCATTGTGCCCGAACGGCGGGTGGCCGAGGTCGTGGGCAAGGCAGGCGGTGTCGACGACGTCCGGATCGCAGCCGAGGGCCTTCCCCAGCTCGCGGCCCACCTGGGCGACCTCGAGGGAGTGGGTGAGGCGGTTGCGCACGAAATCGTCGGTCCCGGGCGCGACGACCTGGGTCTTGGCGGCGAGCCGACGCAGTGATGCGGAATGCAGCACGCGGGCGCGGTCACGTTCGAAGGCGGTCCGGCCAGAGCGTTTCGTCGGCTCGGGCGCCCACCGCTGGCGGTCGCTGTCCTCGTACCCGCTCATCGGTGCCGAGGCTACGGGTCAGAACGCGTCCAGCGTGCCGCGACCCGACTCCCCGGTGACCCGCCATCGGTAGTAGGCCAGCGACTCTCGCAGGATGTACCGCAGCTGCACCTCCCTGGTCTGCACGGACGGCCCGGATCGGGCCGGCGCGGCCACGGCGTCGATGCCCGCGGCGTCGGCCAGCGCCTTGGAGCGGAACGTGTGCCACGGGTCGGTGACGAGCACGGCCGTCTGCCAGCCATGGTCGTCGAAGACCTCGTCCACGGCGTCGAGGCTGCTCTGGGTGTTGTCGCCCTCGGGTACGGCCACGACGGCGTCGCCCGGTACGCCCTGCGTGTTGAGCCAGTCCCGGCCGGCTTCTGCCTCGGTCGTGACGTCTCCGGCTGCGCTCCCGCCGACGGTGACGATGACGGGTGCGACGTCCTCGTCCCACAGGGACTGCGCCTTCCGCAACCGTGCCTCCAGGGCCGGCGAGGGCCGGCCACCGTACTGCGCGGCGCCGAGCACGACGATCGCGTCGGAGACCCGGTGGTCCTCCTGGCGAGCGTCCCACCAGATCCGTACCGGCACCGACACCACCCACAGCAGCGCCAACAGGACCGACCCGACGACCACGCGACGCACCACGACGCGGCGGCTGGCACGCGGGCGGGCATCGACCTCGAACACGCCACGACCGTAACTGGCCACCGGCACGTGGGCCGTCGTCGGGTTTCCCGCACGGCCACGGTTCAGCGGCTGTCGCTGCCTCCCGATCGCCCCGCGGCGACCGACGCCCGGCCCGCCTCCAGGCGGGCGATCGGGACCCGGAACGGCGAACACGAGACGTAGTCGAGCCCGATCGAGTCGAAGAAGTGGATCGAGTCCGGATCGCCGCCGTGCTCGCCGCAGATGCCGACCTTGAGGTCGGCCCTGGCCGCGCGTCCTTCCGTCGTGGCGATCGACACCAGCCGGCCCACACCGTCGGCGTCGAGCGACTCGAATGGCGACACCCCGAAGATGCCGCGTTCCAGGTACGCGGGGAAGAACGCCGCCTCGACATCGTCGCGGGAGAATCCCCACGCCGTCTGCGTCAGGTCGTTGGTGCCGAAGGAGAAGAACTCGGCGGCTTCGGCGATCTGCGCCGCCGTCATGCACGCCCTGGGCAGCTCGATCATCGTGCCGATCAGGAACGACAACGTGACGCCCGTCTCCGCGGCCACGTCGGCGACCGTCTCAGCGGCCATCTCGCGGATGGCCTCAAGTTCCTGGACAGCTGCCACCAGCGGGACCATGATCTCCGGCTGCGGGTCCAGCCCGCGCCGGCGAAGGGACGCTGCCGCCTGCGCGATCGCCCTTACCTGCAGCGAGAACAGCCCCGGCACGACCAGCCCGAGCCGCACCCCGCGCATGCCGAGCATCGGGTTCTGCTCGTGCAGCCGCGCGACCTCCGACAGCAAGGTCGCAGCCTCCTTGTCCGGCTCGCCGGTGGCCTCTCCGACCGCGACCCGCACCGACAAGTCGGTGTAGTCGGGCAGGAACTCATGCAGCGGCGGGTCCAGCAGCCGGATCGTGACCGGCAGGCCGTCCATCGCCTCGAGGATCTCGGTGAAGTCCTGCCGCTGCAGGGGCAGCAACTCGTCGAGCGCGCTGTCCCGCTCGTCGTCGGTCTGGGCCAGGATGACCCGCTCGACGATCTTGCGGCGCTCGCCGAGGAACATGTGCTCGGTCCGGCACAGGCCGATGCCCTGCGCACCGAGGGTGCGGGCGCGGCGGGCGTCGTCAGGGGTGTCGGCGTTGGCGCGGACCCCGAGGCGACGCCGCTCGTCGGCGCGGGCCATCAGCCGCCGGACCGCCGAGACGACCTCTTCCTCTGCCTGCGACAGGTCCTCCGGCTCGTCGCCCTGCAGCGCGCCCACGACCGCGCTCGGCACGACCGGCACCTCGCCGAGGAAGACCTCGCCGGTGCCGCCGTCGATCGAGATGACGTCGCCCTCGGCGACCCGCACGCCGTCGGCCGTGGTGAACTCACGGGCCGCCGTGTCGACCCGCAGTGGCTCCGCGCCGACGACGCAGGTGCGCCCCATCCCGCGGGCGACGACGGCCGCGTGGCTGGTCTTGCCGCCACGTGAGGTCAGGATGCCGTTGGCCGCGACCATGCCCCGCAGGTCGTCCGGGTTGGTCTCGCGGCGGACCAGGATGACCGGCTCGCCACGGTCGGCCCACTCGACGGCACGTCCGGAGTCGAAGACCGCCTTGCCCACGGCCGCGCCGGGGCTGGCCGCCATGCCCTTGCCGAGCAGGTGCCGCTCGGCCGCCGGGTCGAACTGTGGGAACAGCAGGCGGGCAAGCTGGTCTCCGCTGACCCGGGACAGCGCCTCGTCCTCGTCGATCAGTCCTTCGTCGACGAGTTGGCCGGCGATCCGGAACGCGGCCGCGGCTGTGCGCTTGCCGACCCGGGTCTGCAGCATCCACAGCTTCCCGCGCTCGATGGTGAACTCGATGTCGCAGAGATCCTTGTAGTGGGTCTCCAGCGTCGACATGATCTCGAGAAGCTGGTCGTACGACGACTTGTCCAGACCCTCCAGATCGGCCAGCGCCAGCGTGTTACGGATGCCGGCGACGACGTCTTCGCCCTGGGCGTTCGACAGGTAGTCGCCGTAGACGCCCTGCTGCCCGGTCGCCGGGTCGCGCGTGAAGGCGACACCGGTGCCGGAGTCGGGCCCCAGGTTGCCGAAGACCATGGCGACGATGTTGACGGCCGTGCCCAGGTTGTCGGCGATCCGTTCCTGGCGGCGGTAGAGGCGGGCCCGCTCGGTGTTCCACGAGTCGAAGACGGCGCGGATGGCAAGATCCATCTGATCCCGCGGACTCTGCGGAAACTCAGTGCCGGACTCGGCCCGCACGACGTCCTTGAACTCGCCGACCAGGCGGCGCAGGTCGTCGACATCGAGGTCGAGGTCGGACTCGACGCCCTTGGCTTCCTTGGCGCTCTCGAGCCGCTGTTCGAAGCGCTCGCCGTCGATGCCGAGCACCGTCCTGCCGAACATCTGCAGCAGCCGGCGGTACGAGTCCCAGGCGAACCGCTCGTCACCCGCGTGTGCCGCAAGCCCCTCCACGGACTCGTCGTTGAGCCCGACGTTGAGGACGGTCTCCATCATCCCGGGCATGGAGAACTTCGCGCCCGACCGGACGGACACCAGCAGCGGATCGGCGGCGTCGCCGAGCCGTTTGCCCATGCCACTCTCGAGAGCGGCGAGATGTTGCGCCACCTCGTCGGCGAGGCCGTCCGGCTCCCGCCCCTCGGCGAGGTAGTGGCGGCAGGCGTCGGTCGAGATGGTGAAACCGGGGGGCACCGGAAGCCCCAGATTCGTCATCTCGGCCAGGTTCGCACCCTTGCCACCGAGCAGATCCTTGTCATCCTTGCTGCCGTGCGAGAAGTCGAAGACGAACTGCTGCACCGATCGGCCCTCCGTGCGCTGACGAATGGTCGGAGCCTATCGGCTGGCCCATCGGCTCCCATGATCAGCGCTCCTACAGGGCGAGGTGCCGCCGGAGCGCTTCGTCGAGCTGACGCATCGTCCGTGCGGGCACTCTGCCGAGCTTGCGCTGCAGCCGGCCGACCGAGATCACTCTGACCTGCTCGGCCTGGGCCTTGGACTCGGTCGGGAGTCCGCACGGCTCCGCCGGCAGCAGCACTTGGAACGGGAAGACCCGGTCGGTGTTCGAGGTGACCGGCGTGACGGCCACGACACCGCGACCGGCCCGTTCCGCGGCGCGGTTCGCGGCATCACTGCTGACGACGACGGCGGGCCGGGTCTGGTCGACGTCGACGTCTCTGCCCCTCGACGGCTGGAACTCGACCAGGAACACGTCACCGCGGCGCATCGCCCAGCCCGTCCCCGACGGTGCCCTCCCAGCGTGCAGCGTCGGCGCTGTGATCCCACTCCTGCCAGGCCTGGGTGTACGCGACCTCGAGTTGGGACTCCCGCAGCAGGGCGACCGCTTCCTGCACGACCGCCGACCTGGAGTCGACGTCGTGCCGTCCCGCATATTCGTCGAGGAATGCGACATCCGACTCGGGCAAGCTGACACTGATCTTCATACTCCTGATGCTACCGCTCGTCCTACCGGCGACGCTACCCCTCGGGTCAGCCGCCGGAGACGCCGAGCTCGGCGGCGGCCAGGTCGCCGACGACGCCGTCGCGGTCGTCGAGCCACCCCGCCGGCAACGCCACGCGGCGCGGGCTGCCCTGCCGGCCCCTCGGCGTGCCGATCTCGGTCGCCGGGAACGGCTGCGCGGGATCGAGCCGAGCAAGCAAGCCGGCCAGCTCGGTGAGCGACGACACCATGCCGAGCGCGGCACGCACGTCCGGACCGACGACGAAGCCCTTGAGATACCAGGCCATGTGCTTGCGCATGTCGCGCAGCCCATGGTCCTCGCCGGTCAGCTCGGCGAGCAGTTCGGCATGCCGGCGGATCATCGCGGCGACCTCGCCGAGGGTGGGGAGCGGCGGCGGCGGCAGGCCTGCGAACGCAGCAGCCAGGTCGCGGAACAGCCACGGCCGGCCCAGACAGCCACGCCCGACGACGACGCCGTCGGCGCCGGTCCGCTCCATCAGGTGCAGGGCGTCGGCAGCCTCCCAGACGTCGCCGTTGCCCAGGACCGGGATGTCGACCTGCTGCTTGAGCCGGGCGATCGAGGCCCAGTCGGCGGCGCCGGAGTAGTGCTGCGCAGCGGTCCGCCCGTGCAGCGCGATAGCCGCGCAGCCGGCGTCCTGGGCGATCACACCGGCGTCGAGGTAGGTGAGGTTCTCGTCGTCGATGCCCTTGCGGGTCTTCATCGTCACCGGGATGCCGTACGGCCGTGCGGCCCTGACCGCTGCGCGCAGGATCCGTTCGAGCAGGCCGCGCTTGTAAGGCAGGGCGGCACCGCCACCTCTGCGGGTCACCTTGGGCACCGGGCAACCGAAGTTGAGGTCGACGTGGTCGACACCGTGCTCTCCGGCGAGGATGCGCACGGCTTCGCCGACGTGGAACGGGTCGACGCCATAGAGCTGCACCGACCGGACCTTCTCGGTGGCGTCGAACACCAGCATCGACAGCGTCTTGGGATCGCGCTCGACGATGCCGCGCGACGTGATCATCTCGCAGACGTAGAGCCCCGCACCCTCCTCGGCGCACAGCCGGCGGAACGCCGCGTTGGTGATGCCGGCCATGGGTGCGAGCACCACCGGCGGCTCCACTCGCAGCGCGCCCAAGCGCAGTGCGGGGGCGAGCGTCGCCGGGACTGTCACCAGGCCATTGTCACCTGACCACCAGCCCGCCCGCGCCGCGCTCAGCTCGAGACGAGGTCAGCGGACGAACCTGGCTACGATCCCGCCGACCAGGAGGTAGGCCAGCGCGGCGAGGCCCCAGTTCACCAGGACGTTCCGCTCGGCGTCGCTCTGCGGGAACATGTCGTGGAACGGCGTGGAGAAGAACCGGCCGACCTCGACGATCGCGTTGACGATCACGTTTCCCTCGTTTGCGTCGACGAGAACCAGCACGATGGCAAGAGCGATGAAGGCAGCGATGATGCCGGCGACGGCAAGAACGACGGTGGCTGTCGTGTGACGGTTCATTGTGCGGACCATGCGTCCAGTCGTCCTCTCAGCGGAGGCCACGGCTCCGTGCCGTGACAGCTGATCCACTTCTGCCCACCTCGGCCCGGGTCCCAAACGCCGGTACGGGCCACACCCACCGTGCTGCCTCCACTCGCCGAACACAGCACCCGGGACTCCGGAAGCGGCTACCAGCGCCGGCGCAGGTCGGCCAGAGCCGCCACCTCGATCTCGCCGTACACGTTGAACCGCGACAACCCCCCGTCGGGGTAGACATCGAGCCGGACGTGCGTGACGGGATACCCCGGTGCGACCAGGAAGCGGTGCCGGGTGTCGGGCTGCACGCGGACGCGTCCAACGACGTCGGACCAGTCGCCGCCGGAATCGTCGCGCAGGTCGGCCGCTGAGACCCGGACCCATCCGGGCGCATTGCCGACGAAGTACGACGTGTCCACGACGATCTCGCGCACCTCGGTCGCAGCAGCCAGCCGGAACGTGACGTGGTCGTTGCCGTCGTCGCGCCGCCGTGCGTTCTCCCAGCCCTCGCCCATACTGCGTGCGCGTCCAGGCAGGATGAGGTTCACCGGCGACGAGTAGAACATGTCCGAGCAGTCAACGACGGTGCCGCCGTTCTCGAGGGCGGCGACGTCGACGGTGCCCTCCAGGAAACGCGGATCGGGGACCACCTCGCCGTGAACGCGGAACCGGGCGACGCCGCCGTCGGGATAGATCGAGAGCCGCACGTGGGTCCAGCGACGGTCCGACGTCACGTCGTACGCGTTGGCCGTGTCACCCAGCGCAGCCGTTCTGGAGACGATCGTGGCCCAGATCTGGGTCTCCAGCTCGTCGGGCGACGGGTAGCCGTCGACCGAGGTCGCCTCGACCGACACCTGCGGCGGGTAGTTCCCCCGGAAGTGGGCGGTGTCGACGACGACGCCGCGGATGATCCCTGGCGCGCCGAGCCGCAGGACAGCCGCGTCGTGACCGGGACTGCGCCGCCGCCGGGTCTCCCAGCCGTCGTAGACCTTGCCCTTGTTGCCGAACGCACCGGGGGCGGACGCCGCTTCCGGTCGGATGAGGTTCTCGCGCTCCGCGAAGAGTTCGTCGGTCGCGGATGCGACGCACCCGCCCAGCGCGCGGGAGGCGAGGTCCGCCAGTGTGGTGAAGTCGTTCATGCGGCACCCCGGGTGAGCAGGCGGCCGCCTGGCGCATCGCCCGAGACACGGACCCCGCGCAGCCACGTCTCGCGCACGACGCCGGTGAGCCGTCGGCCGGCGTACGGCGTGACCGGGTTGCGGTGATGCAACGACGACGGCTCCACGACGAACTCCTCGTCGGGAGCGAACACCACGAGATCCGCGTCGCAGCCGACGGCCATGCGTCCCTTGGTGCCAAGTCCCACGTGGGCGGCCGGGCCTCCAGCCATCCAATCCACCACGTCGGCGAGCGGCTGCCCGCGTCGCCGCGCTTCGGTCCAGACGACCGGTAGGCCCAGCTGGAGCGACGAGATGCCACCCCAGGCCAGGTCGAAGCCTCCGAGCTTGAGGTCCGACGTGCACGGCGAGTGGTCCGACACCACCGCGTCGATCGTGCCCTCGGCCAGGCCGGCCCAGAGTTGCTCGCGGTTCTCGGCCTCGCGAATCGGCGGGCTGCACTTGTACTGCGTCGCCCTCTCGGGGATGTCGTCCGCCGTGAAAAAGAGGTAGTGCGGGCACGTCTCGGCGGTCACGGCCACGCCCTCGCGGCGCGCCGACCGCAGCATCGGGATCACCTCGGCGCTGGACACGTGCACGACGTGCAGGCGAGCCGCTGTCCGTCTGGCCACCTCGATCACCCGCGCCACCGCGACGCTTTCCGCCTCGCGAGGCCGCGACCGCAGGAAGCCCGCATAGGCGTCGCCACGCGGCGACGGCGCGGCCGCGATCGTGGCGGCGTCCTCGGCGTGCACGGCCAGCAGAGCGCCGAGCTCTGCCAGCAGGTCCGCGCAGTCCTCGACCTCGGCCGCGGACAGCGGTGGGAACTCCTCGATGCCCGATGGCAGGAGGAAGCACTTGAAGCCGAACACACCGGCGTCGTGCAAGGCGGCCAGCCGGCCGAGATTGCCGGGCACCGCGCCTCCCCAGAAGCCGACGTCGACGAAACACTGACCGTCGGCTGCCGTGCGCTTCACCGCGAGGGCGTCGAGGTCCACGGTCGGCGGGATGCTGTTGAGAGGCATGTCGAGGATCACGGTGACGCCGCCGGCGGCGGCGGCCCTGGTGGCGGTGGCGAAGCCCTCCCAGTCGGTCCGGCCGGGCTCGTTGACGTGGACGTGGGTGTCGACGAGCCCGGGCAACAGCACGACCTCAGCATCCAGCTCGACGACCTCGGCGGCCGTCAGGTCGGTCGTCAGCGGCTCTACGGCCGCGATCCGGCCGTCGCGCACGCCGACCGTCACCGCCACCTCGCCGTCCGGCGTCACGGCCCGTCGGGCCCGGAACGCCACATCAACCCCCCTCCCCATCCCCGTGATCATGAAGCATTCGGGGGGTTAAATGGCGCCGAATGCTTCCTGATCACGGGAGAGCGGCGGGCGTGGCCTTCGATCGTGAGCCGGTCCAGGCCGGTCGCCGTCGTCACCTCGGTCGCGTCGAGCGCTCCGCAGTCGAGCCCGCGGAGAAGGAACCCGGCGAGGGCCTGCGCGGTGGCGGGCTCGTCGAGAACACCACTCTCGGCTCGCCCGGCGTAGCTCCGCAGCCGGCCGGCCGTGGTCGCGAAGCCGTCACGGAAGAATGCGTAGGTGGCGAAATAGCGACTCGGCAACTGATGGGGGTGCAGGTCCCACCCTTGGTAGAAGCCGCGGTCCAGCGAGCGCCGCACGAGCCGGGCATGCTCGCGCCATACCGCCCGCACGGCCTGGCCGTCACCCACCGGAAGCGCGTTCGTCGACCCGTCCGACAGTCGGACGCCGGTGCCCGCGGCGGATACCTGCATGAGCGACTTGGCGAAGTCGGCGGCCGGATGGGCAAGGCTCTGCTGGCCGGCCGGGATCCCCAGCGCGGCGCTGTAGTCGTACGTGCCGTAGTGCAGGCCGACACACCGGCCGGCCGCTGCGCTCACGATCTGCGGCACCGCCACGGCCCCGTCAGGCGCGAGGACCGACTGCGGTGTCTCGACCTGCACCTCGAACAGGAGACTGCGGTCCGGCAACCGGTGGGCCTGCTCCAGGCGTTGCAGTACCTCCGCGAAGACCGCCACATGCTCGATCGCGACCACCTTGGGAAGCGTCACCACGAAGCCCTCCGGTAGTGCTGTGCGCTCGAGCAACACGGCCAGGAAGAGGTCGAGCGTACGCAGCCCGCGCCGGCGGGACATCTTCTCTCCAGCCCCTTGCAGCGCAGGCCGACGACGGCCGGGGATGTGCCCGCGGCGATCGCGGCGGCCAGCGCTCCCGCCGCCTTCACGGCGTCGGCGTCCTCCCCCGCGTCGTCCCGGTTCCTGTAGCCGTCCTCGAAGTCGATCCGCAGGTCCTCCACCGGCTCACGTTCCAGCTTGGCGACGACCCGGTCGTAGAGGTCCCCGGCGGCGTCAACGCCGAACGCGGCGGGCGCGCGGCTCGGCCCGCCGGCGTGTGCGTCGAGGGCGACACGCGCCCGCCGACCCCAGGAACGCACCAGCTCGGCGTCGAATCGTGTGGCCGGCACATAGACCGTGTGCACCGGCTGGCGGGTCCCTGGTTCGCCCGGGTACTGCCGGGCAACCCGTGCGTCCACCTCGGCCAGCCGGTCGTCGAGGTCGGCGAGAAAGGTCCGGCCCAGCGTTCCGTCGCCAGGGTGCGCCACCGGCCGGCCGCTCAGTCGATCGCCTCGTAGGCGGGCAGCGTGAGGAAGGTCGCGAATTCGTCGTCGAGAGCCACCTGCTCGAACAGCTCTCGGGCGTTCGGGAACCGGCTGCGCCGGAAGGCCTCGTCTCCCACGTCGCCGCGGATCGCCGACAGGACGTCGTCGGCGACCGCGCGGACGAGCTGCGGCGTCACGGTCTCGCCGGTGTCGAGGACGACCCCGCCGTGTACCCACTGCCAGATCTGCGACCGGGAGATCTCGGCCGTCGCGGCGTCCTCCATCAGGTTGTGGATCGCGACGGCGCCACTCCCACCGAGCCACGCTTCGAGGTAGCGCAGCCCGACATCGATGTTCGTGCGCAGCCCGGCGGCCGTCCGCGCACCTGGCACCGACGCCACGTCGAGCAACTGGTCCGCGTCGACACGCACCTCGTCCCGGCGCCGGTCGAGCTGGTTGGGGTGGTCGCCGAGGGCGGCGTCGAAGATCTCGGTGCAGATAGGCACGAGATCAGGATGCGCCACCCAGGAGCCGTCGAAGCCGTCGCGCGACTCGCGTTCCTTGTCCTCGCGGACCTTGGCGAGGGCACGCTCGTTGACCTCCGGGTCGCGCCTGCTCGGGATGAAGGCCGCCATCCCGCCGATGGCGAAGGCGCCCCTGCGGTGGCAGGTCGCGACAAGCAGGTCGGTGTAGGCCCGCATCATCGGCGCCGTCATGGCGACGTCGGCCCGGTCAGGGAGTACGAACGACGGCCCGTCGTCGCGGAAGTTCTTGATGATGCTGAACAGGTAGTCCCAGCGTCCGGCGTTGAGACCGGAGGCATGGTCGCGCAGCTCGAAGAGGATCTCGTCCATCTCGAAGGCGGCGTTGACGGTCTCGACCAGGACGGTCGCGCGAACGGTGCCGTGCGGCATGGCGAGCCGCTCCTGGGCGAAGGTGAAGATGTCGTTCCACAGCCTGGCCTCGAGGTGGCTTTCCATCTTCGGCAAGTAGAAGTACGGCCCGCTTCCGCGCGCGAGCTGCTCCGCTGCGTTATGGAAGAAGTAGAGCCCGAAGTCGGCGAACGCCCCGACCACGGGTTCGTCGTCGACGAGGATGTGGCGCTCGTCCAGGTGCCAGCCTCGGGGACGTACGACGACGGTGGCCAGGCGTACGTCGTCGCGCAGCGCGTACTCCTTGCCCTCCGGCGAGGTGAACGCGATCTGCCCCCGCACGGCGTCGTGGAGGTTGACCTGACCGCTGACGACGTTCGACCAGTGCGGGGTGTTGGCGTCCTCGAGGTCGGCGAGCCACACGCGGGCCCCCGAGTTCAGCGCGTTGATGGCCATCTTGCGTTCGGTCGGGCCGGTGATCTCGGTGCGGCGGTCGGCGAGGTCGGCCGGTGCGGGCGCGACGGTCCAGCCGGTCCTGCGGACCTCTTCGGTCTCGGGGAGGAAGTCAAGCCGCCCGGTGCGGGCTACCTCGTCCCTGCGCCACGCTCGGCGGGCCAGGAGCTCGTCGCGGCGAGCGCCGAACCGGCGCTGGATCTCTGCCACGAAGGCCAGCGCCTCGGGCGTCAGGATCTCGTCGCCACGCTCGACGGCGTACCCGTCGACTCGGACATCGGTCACGGACGTCAACGTCAACTCCCTCTCAGCAGGGGGGCAGCCGCTCGGACAGGTGGGCCTCGACCCGGTCGAGGCCGACGCGGTCCTGGCTCATCGAGTCGCGCTCGCGGACCGTGACAGCGTCGTCGTCGAGCGTTTCGAAGTCGACGGTGACGCAGAACGGCGTGCCGATCTCGTCCTGGCGCCGGTACCGGCGTCCGATCGCGCCGGCGTCGTCGAACTCGACGTTCCAGCGGCCTCGCAGTGTCGCCGCCAGGTCACGCGCCTTCGGCGAGAGGTCGGCGTTTCGCGAGAGCGGCAGCACCGCGGCCTTCACCGGCGCGAGCCGCGGGTCGAAGCGAAGCACGGTCCGGGTGTCCACGCCGCCCTTGGCGTTCGGTGCCTCGTCGACGTCGTACGCGTCGAGCAGGAACGCGAGCACCGACCGGGTCAGGCCGGCCGCCGGTTCGATCACGTACGGCGTCCAGCGCTCCCCCTTCTCCTGGTCGAAGTAGGTGAGATCTGCGTCGGACTGCTTCGCGTGGGTGGACAGGTCGAAGTCGGTCCGGTTGGCGACGCCTTCCAGCTCCGAGAACTCGCTGCCACCGAACCGGAAGCGGTACTCGATGTCCACCGTTCGCTTGGAGTAGTGCGAGAGCTTGTCCTGGGGGTGCTCGAAGAACCGCAGGTTGTCCGCTGAGATGCCGAGGCCGACGTACCAGTCCCAGCGCGCCTTGAGCCAGTACTCGAACCACTCCGCGTCGGTGCCAGGCTCGACGAAGTACTCCATCTCCATCATCTCGAACTCACGAGTCCGGAAGATGAAGTTGCCCGGCGTGATCTCGTTGCGGAATGACTTGCCCACTTGCGCGATTCCGAACGGCGGCTTGCGCCGCGACGAGTTCATGACCGACAGGAAGTTGGTGAAGATGCCCTGGGCCGTCTCGGGGCGCAAGTAGTGCAGGCCTTCCTCCGACTCGACCGGGCCGAGGTAGGTCTTGAGCAGGCCGTTGAACATCCTCGGCTCGGTGAACGAACCCTTGGCGCCGCAGTTGGGGCAGCTGACGTCGGCCAGCCCGTTCGCCGGCGGGTGTCCACGCCGCGCCTCGTACGCCTCCTCGAGATGGTCGGCCCGGAAGCGGTGGTGGCAGGACTGGCACTCGGTGAGCGGGTCGACGAAGGCGTCGACGTGACCCGACGCGACCCACACGTCGCGCGGGAGGATCACCGCAGAGTCCAGGCCGACGATGTCGTCGCGCGTCTGCACCATGGACCGCCACCACTGGCGGCGGATGTTCTCCTTGAGCTCGACGCCCAGCGGGCCGTAGTCCCAGGCTGAGCGGGTGCCGCCGTAGATCTCCCCAGTCGGGTAGACGAAGCCACGGCGCTTGGCGAGGGAGACGAGCGAGTCAATGGTCTTGTCGGCGGCCACGGGGTGTCACTCCATCCGGCTGGCGGTCGGCGAGGTCGGCAGAACGCCAGGGTATCCGGCCGAGCCCAGGACGTCGCATGAGCCCGAGCCAGACGCAGGCCCAGGCGCTACGCTCCCTCGTCTCACATCGTGAGATTCTGTGAGAGCGTTCCCAAGCCCGACCGCGGGGCGATCCAGCAGATCGCCGACCTGAAGTCCGACGGCAACAAGGTCGAGGCCGCCCTGATCAAGGCGATGGTCGCGACGCCCCAGGCGGTGTGGTTCGAAGGAGGCACGCCGAGGGACGTCAGACAAGACGTCCGCAACACCGTCAAGCGCGCGCAGGCCAAGAAGGTCCTGCCCGTGCTCGTCGTCTACAACCTCCCCTACCGCGACTGCTCACGGTTCTCTGCCGGTGGCGCGGCGGGCACGGAGGAGTACCTGGCCTGGATAGAGGGCTTCGCCGCTGGCATCGGCAAGGCCGAGGTCATCGTGATACTCGAACCCGACGGGCTCGGCATCATCCCCTGGTACACGACCATCAACGGCGAGCTGGAATGGTGCCAGCCCGCGGTAGGCGACGCCTCGCTCGCCGCCGCCCGGTTCACCGAGCTCAACGCCGCGGTCGACCGGATCAAGGAGCAGCCCCGAGCCTCGGTCTACCTCGACGGGACGCACAGCGGCTGGCTCGGGGTCGGGGACCTGTCAGACCGGCTGATCAAGGCCGGCGTCGAGCGAGCCGACGGGTTCTTCGTCAACGTGTCGAACTACCAGGAGCAGCGGAAGCTGGAGAAGTACGGCACCTGGACCTCGCAGTGCCTCTACCTGGCCGAACAGCTGGACTGGTGGAACGTCGCGTGGTGCGCCAGCCAGTACTTCCCCGCGAACCCGGCGGACTTCGACACCTGGGTGCTCACCGACCAGCAGTACGTCCAGGACTACGCCAACGCCGGGCTCGCGATGCCCACGGCCTCGGAGGCGACGCACTTCGTCGTCGACACCAGCCGCAAACGGGCTCGGCCCCTGGACGCCGCCGGCCGACCACCCGCCGGGCGACCCGCAGGACTGGTGCAACCCGCCCGACCGCGGCCTCGGGCTGCGTCCGACCACCGCGACGCCGGACCCGCTGATAGACGCGTACCTCTGGGTCAAGATCCCGGGCGAGTCCGACGGCGAGTGCACCCGATGGGCGCCGGACGGCGGCATCGACCCCGTCCGCGGGCACGCAGACCCGCCGGCCGGAGGGTGGTTCCCCGAGCAGGCGCTCGAACTGGCGCAGCCGCCGCTGTCGTAGGACGAACGGCTCGGCCGCGGTCTAGTTCGAGATCCCGACAGCGGCCCGGGCCCGCCGGCCACGCGATCGGTGGGGACGCTCCCGAACCGCCAGTGCGGCCGCCGCCGTCGTCACCGGGACGGCGGCGACGATCCCGAGTCCGCCGACCAGCGCCCGGACCACCTCCTGGGCGACCAGTTCGCTCGTGACGACATCCAGCACACCCTGCCCGGACACAGCGAACAGCAGCAGCAGCGGAAGCGACGCGCCCGCGTGGGCCAGGACCAGCGTCTCCGGGCTCTACGCGGTATCCGGTGACGGCCAGCATTGCGCTCCTCGTCGATGCGGGACCATGGTGGGCGTTCCACCGTACGACCGTCGATCTCTCGAGGAGCACCGTGTCCGGCAACCGTCCCCGCTCCCGTCGGTCGGCAAACCGCCGGCCCGCCCAGCCGGCCGCCCGGTCGCGGGCACCGAGGCAGGGCGGAACC
>JBOGDS010000058.1:0-24075 GCA_050743075.1 Jiangellaceae bacterium
CCCCGCCGCCGGCCCAGGCCGGCGGCATCGGTGTCGTCGGTGTGGCGTGACGCGCGCTGGGGCCCTCCGGGATCGGAAGGCCCCAGCGTCGTGCCGTCAGTCGGAGATGGCGCCGTCGTCACCGACGATCCCCTCGAGGGCGGACCGGTAGTCGCCGGCCGCTTCCTCGCCGGACGCCCCCGAGACGACCGACGACGTCGCCTCCTGCATCGCCACCGAGACCTGCGAGTAGATCGCGAGGGCGGGCCGGTACGCCGTGATGGGCAGGACCTCCTCGGCGATGAACGTGAGCATCGGGTCGTCGACCAGGGCGTCCTCGTTGACGTCGTCGCGGGGCGTGATCCGGGGGACGCCGGCCAGCAGGGACTCGAACGCCTCGGGGGAGTTCATGAAGCTGAGCAGCTCCCAGGCCTGCTGGGGGAACTCGGTGTTCGGGTTGAGTACCCGACCCGTACCACCGGACATGCTGACGAAGTCCTGGCCGTTGATGCCGGCGCCCGGTTCCTGGGCGGGGATCTTGGCCCAGCCGACGACCTCGTCGCGGTTGGCCATCGGGGCGATGCCACCGTTCGGGTTGACCACCGACCGCCAGAAGTAGTCGCCCTCGAGCAGGATGGCGACCTTGTTCTCGGCGAACAGTGCGAAGGACTGGTCGCGGCCCTGCGCCTCCTGCTGGAGGAGCGGGTCGCCGAGGGCCTCCTCGCCGTAGACGGTGGCGTAGAAGTCCAGCGCCTCGGTCATGCCGGCGGAGGCCCCGGTCCACGTGCCGTCCTGCCAGACCTGCTCGCCCGTGCCCACGAGCAGCGGCAGGAACCCCTGCATGGTGGTCGCCTCACCCATGGCCGTGCCGGCGTTGAGCTGGATGGGCGTCACGCCCTCGAGGGTCTTGAGCTGGCGGGCGGTGTCGAGGATCTCGTCCCAGCTCGTCGGCTGCCAGTCCGCGGGCAGGCCGGCCTGGGCGAACAGATCCTTGTTGAAGTACAGGACCCGCCCGTCGGTGCCCTGCGGAATGCCGTACTTCTCGTCCTCGAAGGACATGGCCTGCTGGACGGCGTCGGGGATCTGGTCCCACCCGTCCCATTCGTCGACGACGTCACCGGCGACCTCGGTGAGCGGCTGGATGTACTCTGCCTCCGCGAACTCGCCGGTCCAGATGCCGTCGATGCTCATGACGTCGGCGCCCTGACCCGTGCGCAGGTCCAGGGCGAGCTTGGTCTTGTAGTCCTCGTCGTCGACGCCGTTCGGCTCGAACGTGACGGTGACGTCGACGCCGTTCTCCTCCTGCACCCGGGTGAACTCGGGGATCACCCACTCTTCGATCCAGACGGCACCCTCGGAGTTCTTCCCGCCCGCGATCGCGTTGTCGGTGATCGTCAGCTCCACCTCGGTGGCGTCGGCGTTGCGTTCGGTGTCGCCGCCTCCCGCCGCGCCGTTGTCGTCCTCGCCGCAGCCGGCGAGGACAAGCGCTCCGGCGAGCAGTCCGGCGGCGACTCCGCTCCGCCTGAGGTTGATCTTCATCGATCGATCCCTCCGTGGCCAGTGAGACAACTTCGGTCAACGGGCTGACACGTTGTCACGGCTGACTGACAGGTGACTAGACCTGCCGCCAACAGTGACCGAACTGATGTCTGCGTCGATCACTCAACGCGTCCTTGCGACGCCAGTGCTACGCGTCGCCCGCGGATTCTCGGCTTGTCCACAGGCTCGCCGCCTGCCGCTGCGGCTGTCGGTGCGGTCGTCTAGACTCGAACACATGTTCGAAGACCAGTTGGTTGAGGCGGCCGTCGACTACGCGTTCGTGGAGCCATTGGTTCCCGGCGCGGTCGACCCGGTGCGGCTGGCCGTGCTGCTCGGGGGGTTTGAGGCTGGAAACGAGCTTCTCGATCCTGAGGAGTTCGCCCTGTTCGGTACGGATCCGGACGTCGATCCCGGTGCCCTGTTCGGCCCCCGGCCCGATGTCGGCCCGCCAAGCCCGGGCGCCGGCCGCAGCGCTGATCCTGAATGGTCGGCCGGCGACGGCCCGGTGGAGCCCACAGCCGTTGTTCCGGGGCGCCTGCCGGGGGTGGAAGGCATGTCGCCCGGTCCGAAGTTGGCCGGGGTGCTTGCGACGGCAGACGTGTCCGCGCTTGGCGCGTACGAGGTGGTGGAGGCGGTCGCGGCCTGGCAGCGGGTCGCCTCGTGGGCGGCCGCTGGGCAAGCCACAGCGATCGCCGAGTTGGCCCGGCGGGTGGAGATGCGCCCCGTGGAGGCCGGCCGGAGCATCGAGTCCATGACGCCGCAGCGGATCACCGGGATGGAGGTGGCCGCCCGGCTGCAGCTGACCCCGGCGACGGGGGAGGCGCTGGTGGCACGCTCACTGTGCCTGACCGAGACGCTACCGGCCACGCACGCGGCGTTGGCCGTCGGGCGGATCGACCCGCGGCGGGCGGAGGTGATCGCAGACGAGTTGCGCCGCCACGACCCAGCGGTGGCCCGGCAGGTGGAAGCTGAAGTGATCGACCGGGCCGAGGGGTTGACCGCGCCACGGCTGCGCCGGGCGGTCAAGGACTCGTTGCACCGGCTGGCCCCTGCCACTGTCGAGCAGCGCCGGCAGGCCGCGGCGTCGCGCCGGCTCGTGTCCTGTACCCCGGCCGCTGACGGGATGGCCTGGCTGGAGGCGTATCTGCCGGCCGAAGACGCCGCCGCGTTGATGGCTGCGATCGAGGCGGCGGTCGCAGCGATGAAGCGCACCGACCCCGACGACGGACGCACCCTCGACCAACTGCGCGCCGACGTGCTGGCGCAGATGGGGTGGACCGCCCTTCGCGCCGGCCGGCTCGGCGGCTGCGTCTGCGGGCAGCGGCTGGATGACCAGCACCGCCACCCGGTTGCAGTGAACGTGACGGTGGCGGCCACGACGTTGCTCGGCCTGGACGAACTGCCCGGGCAGCTGGCCGGCTACGGGCCGATCCCGGCGGAGGTGGCCCGCCGGCTCGCTGCCGACGCCACCTGGCGGCGGCTGCTCACCGATCCGGCCTCCGGGGTGGTGCTCGACTACGGCCGCACCCGTTACGAACCACCGTCAGACCTCGTGGACCACGTAGTGGTACGTGATCGGACCTGCCGCTGGCCCGGCTGTGACCGGCCCGCCTACCGCTGTGAGCTCGACCACACGCTGCCCTACCCGCTCGGGCCCACTGCCGCCGGCAACCTCGGCCCCCTCTGCAAGGCCCACCACATCGCCAAGCACCACAGCCGATGGCGGGTCAGACAGCCAGCGCCCGGCCGGTTCGAGTGGATCACCCCCACCGGCCACGTCCACACCGTCGAACCCGAACCCATCGGCCCGGTCGGGCTGTCGCCACCGGATGATCCGCTCGAACCGGTCCGACCCGACACACCTCCGTTCTGACCCGCCCGGAGACGTGCGCGGGCAGGGCGAGCGGCGAGAGGACCACGCTGACCAGGCCCCTCGACTGGTCGTCGGAGAACGAGGCCCAGTGGCAGAACGCGCACGCCGCCCTCTACCGGTTCACCGACCCCGCCCGGGACCGCTACCAAAGTCCTTCAGCGCGAAGATGCGGACGCGGCTGAGGAGTTCCGTGCAGCGCTGCGGGACTACGTCCGCAAGTACGCGTTCCTCGCCCAGATCGTGCCGTACTCCGATGCGGACCTGGAGCGGCTCTACCTGTTCGGCAAGCACCTGCTCAACCGCCTGCCCGCCCGCGACGACGCCGCCGTCTACATCGGGCAGGTCGATCTCACGCACCTGCGGATCAGCAAAACCGGCGAGCACGACGTGCGCCTCGAGGCCGAAGGCGAACAGGTGCTGCCCGGATTCGCGCCCGACGGCGCCGGCCCTCAGCAGGAGCCGGAGATGGTGCCGCTCTCACGGCTGATCGACGAGTTCAACGACAAGTTCGGCATCAACCTCGGCGAAGCGGACCTCGTCCAGCCGATGAAGAGTCGGCCGACGAACCTCGGGTGCAGGCCGCGGCCCTCGCCAACGACGACGTCGACCAGTTCGGCCACGTCTTCGACGAGGTGTTCGAGGACAAGGTGTACGACCGGATCGAGCACAACACGTCGTTCCTGAAGAAGTTCGCCGACGACAGCGTCTTCCGGGCCGAGTTCACCAGGCTGGCCCGCCGCCAGGCGTACGAGATGATCAGACGGAACGCCGTCGCCTGACGATCACGAAGGCGGTACCCCACAGGTGGCCACAGGACGGGTGATCGCCGGCCGGTACGAGCTGGTCCGGCCGGTCGGTCGTGGCGGCATGGGCGAGGTGTGGGCCGGCTAAGACATCCGGCTCGACCGCCGGGTCGCGGTCAAGCTCCTGCGCTCGGATCTGCTCGCCACGCCGTCGCGGGGTGAGGCACTCGTCGAGCGGTTCGTCCGCGAGTCCCGGACGACGGCCCGCGTCGAGCACGCGGGTGTCCCGGCCGTGTTCGACGCGGGAACCGACGGCGGCCAGCTCTACCTGGTGATGCAGTACGTCTCCGGCGCCGGGCTCGGCGACCTCGTGGCGGAGAAGGGAACGTTGCCACTTGCGTGGGCCGCTGCGGTCAGTGCCCAGATCGCTGCTGTACTGGCGGCGGCACACGCGGTGTCGTTGGTCCATCGCGACCTGAAGCCGGCCAACGTCATGGTCGCCGACGACGGCACGGTGAAGGTCCTCGACTTCGGCATCGCCGCATTGCTCGAGCCCGACGTGACCCGGTTGACGGCGACCAACGAGACGCTGGGCAGCCCGGCCTACATGGCGCCGGAGCAGGTGCTGCACGGGACCGTCACGCCGCGGACGGACCTCTACTCCCTCGGCTGCCTCATGCACGAGATGATCTCCAGTGAGCCGCTGTTCTCCGGGGGAACGTCGTTCGCTCTCATGCAGCGGAATGTGATCGAACCAGCCCAACCCCTTCGGAAGCTGCGCAGCGAGGTCCCGGAAGCGGTCGAGCGGCTTGTGCTCGACCTGTTGGCGAAGGATCCCGAGCAGCGGCCGGTGAGTGCGGAAGACGTCTACCGCCGGTTACTGCCTTTCCTGCCGGTGATGGACGCCTTGGCGACGCCCGCCGACCGGGCCGAGGCGACCGATCCCACCAGGCCGTACCGCTTCCCGCTGGCTCCTCGACGCGGCACCGGCCGACCTTCGGCGTCCGACGTGGTGGCGGATCGGCCGCCGCGCGAGGCGCCCGCTGCCGTTGATGCGTCGGGAGATGTGGCCGCTGCACAGCGGAGCGCTGCCGACCTCGTCGAGAGCGGCCGGTTCACACAGGCCGCGGAGGTGCTGTCCCGTGCCCTTGCGGCCGCCGAGGCCGAGCCGGCGGTTGCTGGCTCGGTGCGGGACCTTCGACTGTCGCTGGCTAACGCGCTGCTGCTCGGGGAGGACTACCGGCGCGCGCTGCCCGAGTACCAGCGCGTCGCTGTCGAGGCTGCCCGGGACCTCGGCCCCGAGGACGAGCTGATCCTTTGGTGCCGCTACCAGGTCGCGACCTCGCGGGCCGCGCTCGGAGACTTTGCCGAAGCACTGGCGGAGTTCGAGTCGCTGCTGGCCGTGCGGCGTGCCCGGCTCGGCCCGGACCATGGTGACGTGCTGGAGTTGTGTCGCCAGATCGGTGTTCTGCGGGCGTCCTCCGGCGACGTCTCCGGCGCCAGGACGCTGCTCGCGGACCTGCTCGCCGATGCCGAGCGCATCCACGGCCGTGATCATCCGGAAACCGCCGACGTGCGCCAACTGCTCACCCATCTGGAGCGCCTGGATGACAGGGGCACGCCCGGGCAGTGAGAGCTTCGTCGGCCGCTCGTTCACGCTACCCCTTGGTGAACGTGTATTCGCTATCATGGGGCAAGGATCGAGAGGCAGGAGGTAGCTGTGGGGGCTACAGCCGCGCACCTCGTGCGGAGCGCCAGGGGCCGTCGTGGCCTGAGCCAGCGGGCGCTCGCACAGCGCGCCGGGGTGCCGCAGTCGACGGTGTCCAAGGTGGAGTCCGGCCGGCAGCAGCCGACGGTCGCCATGCTCGAGCGCCTGCTGGCCGCGGCGGGCTTCGGCATGAACGTCGACCTGGTCAACGACATCCGACCTTCGGTGCTGCTTGCGGAGCACCGCCACGCCGTGGCGGAGATCCTGACCGACCACGGAGTCCAGCAGGCATGGGTGTTCGGATCGGTTGCCCGCGGTGACGACACGTCGGCATCGGATCTCGACCTCCTGATCGAGCTTGCTCCAGACACATCTTTCGCCGACTACGTTGATCTTGCCGATGAGATTTCAGCCCTGCTGGGCTGCCCGGTCGATGTCGTGACGACAAAGGAGCTCGGGTCGAACGATCTCTTCAGGCGCAGGGTGACCGGTGAGCTCCGCCGCCTGGACGATGCGGCCTGATGTGGACGCGCGAATGGCCGAGCACGTCCTCTACCTCGACGCCACACTCGACGAGATCGCGCACCTTGTCACCAGGGGACGCGCCGCATACGACTCGGACATCGCCGTCGCGAGGGCATGCCAGTACAACATCGTCAGGATGACCGCCGACTTGGAACGCTTGGGGGAGGCGTGGATCGAAGCTCACCCGGCAGTTCCGTGGCGACTCGTCCGCGGCATGCGCAACCGCATCGCGCACGACTACCGGACGATCGACGACGACGTGGTCTGGGACGTCGTCGAACGGCACGCGGCGACACTCCACCGTACGATTGCGCCCGACGTCGTACAGGCCACCGCGATGCTCGACGAGGCCGCGCCTCGATCGCCCGCTCAACCGCCGTAGCAGTTCCGTAGCGCAAATCCTCGAATAGCGCTACGCTCGATGACATGACTGAGGTGATCAGCCAGCGGGAGCTCCGCAACGACAACGCGGAGATCATGCGCAGGGTCGAGGCGGGTGAGCGCTTCACGGTGACGCGTCACGGCAAGGCCATCGCCGACATCGTCCCGCACCGGACCGGAAGCACGGGCCGCCGGCGTAGGACGCTCGGTGAGCTCCAGGCCGAGTTCCGCCAGCTCCCGCCGATCGACGTGGATCGGTGGTATGCCGACCGCGCCGCCGCCGACGCGTTCTTCGGCAACGACGACATCGATGACGTCGACGCGTGGGCGCGGCGCGACGACGACGCCGTGCCAGGCGACAACGCGTGACGACGCCGGACCGCGTCCTGCTGGACACGTCGGTCGTCATCGACCTCGAGCGGATCGAGCTGGGTGCTCTCGCGTCGGCGGATCATGCGGCCAGCGCGGTCAGCATCGCCGAGCTGGGGTACGGCCTCAACACCGATGACCCGGTCGCTCGTCACTCGCGTTCCGAGCGGTACCATGCCGTGCTCGAAGGTTTCGAGATCTGGCCGTACGACCTCTCCGCGGCCAAGCTCTTCGGACCCCTGGCGGGACTCGTCCGAGCTTCTGGACGCAATCCGCGCCCCCGTCGGCTCGACCTTCAGATAGCGGCGACCGCCGTCGCACATTCCGTCCCGCTGCTGACCCGCAACCCGCGCGACTTCGACGGCCTCGAACGCATGCTTGGCGTGATCGCGGTGTGACGTCAGCGCGTGGGCTGCGTTCGATCGTCGACGTCGACGATTGCCCTCGAGTGCGGTCGAATGCCCGCAGATCGTCCGCCCTTTCCGGGTGATCATCGGCACTTTCGGGCTCATGCGGCCGCAAAGTGCCGATGATCACCGGCTTCGGTGGGTCAGCTGGCCCAGGCGAGCGGCGGCTCGCACCGCTATTGGGCATCTCGGTACACCTTCGAGCCGACCCAGACGACTGCCGCTGCAGGTTGGGGTGGCGGCCCCCCGGTGCGTGTGCGCCACCCCAACCGGTCCTCGGTCAGTGCTGGTGGGCGGGGTTCTCCCCCAGGCCGGGGCAGCGGCCCGGGTCGTCAGCGTCGAGGCGGAAACTGCCGCCCCGTGGGACGTCGACGTAAGTCGCCCAGAGCTCGACGTTTCCCTCGCCTTGGTTGTTCGCGATGTGTACGTTGCCCTGTCCTTGGTCGATGAAGGCCTGCCCAGCGGTGTAGGTGCGCCCGGTGCAGGTGCGGTCCTTGCCCTGGGTGACGGTCAGCTCCCCGTCCTGGACCACGACCACGGTGGCCGGGATGGGTGTGCCAGCCGGTGTGACCACCGGGTGCCAGCACGATCTGCTGCACCACAGTCTCGGCGGCATTCTTGACGTTGACGGTCTTCTTCTTGCCGTCCAGCCGGAACGTGAAGGCGGCATCCACGCGGTCGGGGAAGCTGCCGCGGGCCACCACCGGCGCGTCACGATCCCCGAGCCCGGGGTGGCGATGGCAACCCCGGTGGCCACCAGGACCGCTACCACCATCGCGGCCGCCAGCGACCAGATCGTTCGCTTGTTTATGACTGCTCCTTTCGGTTGGTCCACTCGACTCGACCGGGGTCGGGTTGAGCAGGGCCAGATAGACGGGGCAGCGCTCCAGCCATGCGTGGCGAAGCGCGTCGATCCGCTCGGAAGGATCCGGCGAGTCGATGGTGATCTCGATCGAGACGTCGTCTAGCTGCACGCCGAGCTGAGGGCCGAGCGTGTCGTGAATGAACGCCACGGCGCAGCCGGCCAGCGCGCCGAGCAGGTACGCGGTCGGGCTCGGGGCGAGGTTGCCGCCGCCGACGACCGGCGGCAGGTCGGCCTCCCAGTTGAACGGCCCGCCCGCCAGCCGGGCCCGCCCGTTCGTCAGGGTGGCGGTCACGGCCGGCGTCGTCTGTGCCGCTGCGGAGTCTGCGCTGAACCGTGCGATGCTCTCGTCGAGCGCGGTGGTCGCCATGGCTGTTGCTCCTCTCCGCCACGCCGGGTCGGCGTGGTCTGGTGAGGACGCTAGGAGCGACGGCGGACGAGCGATTCCGTGCACGCACCCAAGGTGCGGCGCATCACGGCCGGGTGGATGGCGGTGTACACGCAGAGCGCAGCGTCAGTGGCCGAGCAGCCGCGCGACGGCCGCGGCCCGCGCAGACTTCCCGGCGACGCCGAGCTTGAGGTAGGCGTTGGGAAGGTGCCGTTCGACGGTCCGCACGCTGAGGGTGAGCCGCTCGGCGATGGCGGCGTTGTCCATGCCCTGCGCTGCCAGCGACACGATGTCGGTCTCGCGTCCTGTCAGCGTCGTGGGGGACGCATCGCTTCGACGGCCGATCCGGTCGGGGGCGAGGAAGGCGCTGACCTCGGCCATGAACTGGCCCCACGCCGGCTCGTCGGCGAGCACGATGTGGTTGTTGCTCTCCAGCGGCACCAGCCGGGCGCCGGGGATCCCGGCAGCCAGGAGTGGGGCATCCTTGTCGAAGTCGCGCATCTGATCTCCCCGAGCGTGGATCACAAGGGTCGGGAGGTCCAGCTCCGAGCGCAGGTCGGTGACGTCGACGAGTTGACGTTGCCGAAGTGCCTCCACCGCGTTGGCCGTCGACGTGGACGTGCGCTGGAGCTCGTCCACCCACCGCATCTGCTCCTCGGTCGCGCCGGGAATGAGCTCGTTGGTGAACACCCGGCGGAACTGCGGGTTTGGCCGGGCCCAGCCGACCCGCATCATCTGCAGGTAGGTCTCGTTGAGCTCGAGATCCTCGGGCGTCGGGTCGGGCACGTTTACCGCGTACGTGCCGTAGAGCACGAGCCGGCTCACCCGCTGCGGATGCCGGTGTGTGTAGGCGATCGCCACCGGGCCGCCTTGGGACATGCCGAGCAGGGCGAAGCGCTCCAGCCCGGCCGTGTCGACGACGGCTTCGAGGTCGGCGATCCGGGGCTCGAAGGAGAAGTCGCTCACATCCCAGTCGGACAGGCCGTGGCCGCGCTCGTCGTAACGGATCACCGTCGCGACCTGGCCGAGGTCGTCGAGGAAGTGCCGCCACACCGGGCTGTGCCAGTCATGTTGCAGGTGGCTGAGCCAGCAGGAGTTGACCACGAGCGGTGGGCCGGTGCCGTGCACCGCATACGCGATCCTGACACCGCCGGACGAGCGGCAGAACCGCAGGTCCTGACGGTATTCGGGTCGGGCCGGAACTCCCGTCTTTCCCGGCATGACCGCAGCGTACGCCGAGCGTCCGCCCTTCCGGCGACGGTGGGTCAGTCAGCTGGCCCAGGCGAGCAGCGGCTCACGCCGCTTCGGATCGCGCAGCTGCGCCAGCGCGTGCTTCTCGAGCTGCCGGACGCGCTCGCGGGTCAGCCCCACGGGTCGGCGACCTCCTGGAGGGTGTGCTGGCGGCCGTCGTGCAGGCCGAACCGGAGGCTGATGATGGTGGCCTCGCGCGGTGGCAGCGCCTCGAGCAGGGCGTGCAGTCGGTCGACCATCGCGTGATGCTCCGCGACGTCGGCGGCCGACACGGCGTCGCCGTCCTCGATCAGCTCGCCGAGGCTGGTCTCGACGCCCTCGTCGACCTCGCCCGCCGGGTCCACTACAGCGGAACCTTGCCGTCCGGTGACGGCTCATGCCCGCACCACTCCGTGATCATCACGCTGACAGCCTGTTGGCGATGGCCGAACGCGCCGGCACCGACGTTGGCCGGATCGCCACCGCACGCCCGCTCGGCGGCCGTATGGGTGCGGAACCGCGCCGGGTGAGTTGGGGTGGCAGCAGGTCCGCCATCTTCCCAGCGCAGCGCCTTGATCAACCTTGCAGCTGCTGTGACACCACGTCACGGAGCAAATCCGGCGCACCCGCCGCTCTTGACGCTGGCCTTGACCAACTGGTTAAGTCATCCGCACAGGTGGGACGAGGCGAGACTGCGTTCGCGCCGCAGGCTCCGGCTCGCAATCTGCTGGGCCTCCTCCCGAACGGAGCGCCTCATGAGACACCACGCCGGTGACGCGAAACGGATCACGTCGATCTTATCGGCTTCTGCCATGGCGCTGTTTGTAGTGGCGCCTGTTGCCTCCGCTCAGACCAGTTCTTCCGGCTCATCAGAAGTCGCCAACTTCGAAAGAGTCGCGGACGTATACAGACGAGGCTGGCGTGATCCACTACACGTTTGATCCCGCCTCCTCCCCCAGGTGCTGACCGGATAACACAGGTCGGAACCCGGGCAACAGAAGGAGCGGGCTGCGTGTTTTCGGGGTCCGGTTCAGGTGAAGCTGGGAACGGGCCGACTGTCTCCATCTCACGCGAGGTCAGTTTCGATCCTGCAACATGCACGCGTGACTTTGCTGTTGCCAGCTATGCAGCATACAGCGTGCCCGCGCAGTACGTCGATGATATCGCTGAGTCGGCAACGGACGAGGAATCGGTATCAGATGGCGTGACGCCATACTACAGCTGGACGGGTCAGCTAAAGGTCAACGTCGAAGATCCCCTCCAGATCGATGTGTCGTCTACCCGTTCCAAGGTTCAGTGGTCTGGATCGTCTTGTGCCACCAGCTCCTATCACAACGCGTACTGGAGCTGGTTCGAGCAGTCAGGCTGGCGTCGCTACTTTGACGACTGGAGCTATGGTCGCAACTGTTCGCGCGCGTATACGAACACGCTCGGCAAGTATTACAACTACATCTTCTGCACAATCATAAGCCAGCCCTCCGTGACTTACACCGACCACAAGAAGACATGGTTTGAGGGGCGGCCTGGCGGCAGGTACTACTGGTCGTACAGTGTTGGCAAGTCTGGAGGCTGCACAAACTTGCTTCACTACGAACGGATTGTGACTTCGCCTTGACCGAGAAGAGTGTATCTGCCCGCCGTGATCTTCCGCTCGCGCTGACAGGAGGCGTGGTCGGCTTCGGCGTCGCCACCGGGTTGTACCTAGGGCCCGTAGGTTGGGTTGCAGCGTTTGGTGCTCCTTAGTGGCTTCACCTGGCTCATCGTGCGATTGACCAAGAAGACCTCGCGGCTCGCACTCGTCGCAGGCGCAGGAGCGGTCGTGGGCGCGTTGTTGTGTATCGGCCTAGGCGTAATGCAGAACGTGTTTGATGCGCCGTCATCTGGCTCTGGCGAAGGTGCCTCCGCGAGAGCCGTTGTCACCATGACGTAGTTGGGGCGGTAACCCGCCCTGAGTGCTGCAACCACCGTTTGGCCTGCGGCATCGAGTTGCGTGGGTCTCCACCTACGCGATGATGAAAGCCGAGATCCAACACGGCTGTCGTGTCTACCCGGCTGGCAACTGCTGTTGCAGAGCGCACTGAACTTGGACGGAGGAGATAGCCGGATCGCAAGCCCGAATTCGTCGCCCCGCCGTGATCGATCCCGACGGGAGAGCACTTCACAGCAACCGACCTCGCTACGAGCAGCGAGCATCAGAGTCATGACGGCCCTGAGCCGGGGTGAGTAGGCAGGGCGCCGACATCACCGGCGACGGGTTGGGTCAGCTGGCCCAGGCGAGCAGCGGCTCGCGCCGCTTCGAATCGCGCAGCTGCGCCAGCGCGTGCTTCTCGAGTTGGCGGACGCGCTCGCGGGTCAGGCCGACCTGGTCGGCCACCTCCTGCAGCGTGTGCTGGCGGCCGTCGCGCAGGCCGAACCGGAGGCTGATGATGGTGGCCTCGCGCGGTGGCAGCGTCTCGAGCAGGGCGTGCAGATGGTCAACCATCGCGTGATGCTCAGCGAGCTCGGCGGCGTCGACGACGTCGACATCCTCGATCAGGTCGCCCAGGCTGGTCTCGCCATCGTCGCCGATCGGGGTATCGATGCTGACGGAGTCGCGGGCGACCCGGCGCAGCTCGACGACCTTGTCGACGGGCAGGCCGGCCTCGGTGGCCACCTCGTCGACGGTCGGGTCGCGGCCCAGCATCCGCTGCAGGTCGCGGTCGATCCGGGTGATCTTCGAGACGGTCTCGGAGACATGCGCCGGCAGCCGCACGGTGCGGCTCTGCTCGGCCAGGCCACGCTCGATCGCCTGGCGGATCCACCACATGGCGTAGGTGGAGAACTTGAAGCCCTTGGCGTAGTCGAACTTCTCGACCGCCCGCATCAGGCCGAGGTTGCCCTCCTGGATCACGTCGAGGAACGGCAGGCCGCGACGCGAGTGCTTGCGGGCAGCCGCGACCACAAGCCGGAGGTTGGCGCGGATCATGTGGTCCTTCGCGGCCGCGCCGTCTCGCGCGACGGCTTCCAGGTCGCGGCGACGGCCGGCGCTCGTCTTACGCTCGCCGGCGTCGGCCGCACGGAGCAGCTCAGCTGCGTAGACGCCGGCCTCGATCCGCTTGGCCAGGTCTACCTCCTCCGGCGCGGTCAGCAGCGGCGTCGAGCCGATCTGCGCCAGGTACTGCCCGACGAGGTCCGGCTCTTCCTCCTGCCGGAAAGGACGTCGGGTGACGGTGCTGGTGTTTCGAGCCATGTGCCTCCCTCGGTGACGTGTTGGCGGCGCGCAGCCGTCCGAACACATGTTCATAACGACTGAGAGGCTTGATCGATTCCTTCAGGGGGCGGCGACGCCGCCGCGACTTGTCAGGCCGGACAGGTCGCTGACCAGGGGCGGATCCCGCGCTGCACCCTGGCAGGTCGGCCGGCGAGGCGGGAGTCAGGCGCGCAGGTCGGCGAGGACGGCGTCGGTGAAGGCCGGCCAGGCCTGCGCCGCCCATGGACCGAAGCCGCGGTCCGTCAGGACGACGCAGGCCGCGCCGGCGTCGGGATCGACCCAGAGGAACGTGCCCGTCTGGCCGAAATGGCCGAATGTGCGTCGCGAGTTCGACGACCCGGTCCAGTGCGGGCTCTTGCCGTCGCGGATCTCGAATCCGAGCCCCCAGTCGTTGGGTTCCTGACGGCCGAACCCGGGCAGGACGCCGATCAGCCCCGGATAGGCCACCTGGCTGGCCATGGTCATGGTGCTCGGATCGATCAGTGTCGGACGTTGCAGCTCCGCGGCGAACCGGGCCAGGTCGTCGACCGACGACGACGCACCCGCAGCGGGAGAGCCCTCGCATCTCGTGGCCGTCATTCCCAGCGGGACGAGGACGCCGTCGCGAACGTAGTCGGCGAACAGTATCCCCGAGCGCTTCGTCAGCACGTCGGCCAGCTGCTCGAAGCCGGCGTTGGAGTACAGCCGGCGCGTCCCGGGCGGCGCGACGACCATGGTGTCGGCGAACGCGAGGCCGGACGCGTGCGCCAGCAGGTGCCGCACGGTGGCGCCGGGCGGCCCGGCCGGCTCGTCCAGCTCGACCACACCCTCTTCCACGGCGATCAGGGCCGCGTACGCGGTGAGCAGCTTGGTGACGGAGGCCAGCCGGAACTCGTGGGCGGTGTCGCCACGGGTTGCCGCCACGTCACCCTCGGCCGAGACGACGGCGGCCGCCGCGTTGTCGGCCGGCCAGTCGTCGATCAGCTGCATGCTCTCCACCGGCAGCCCACCTCCCAACCTCCCTAACCTCCCATCATGGGGCGGTGCGTGGGGCGGTGCGTGAGGCGGTGGGTGGGGAGGTGGTGGTGGCCGGGGTCAGCCCGCGGCGCTCCAGCAGTGGCTCGATCCGGGGATCGCGGCCGCGGAACTCACGGAATGCCGTCATCGCGTCGACGCTGCCGCCCCGGGAGAGCAGCTTCTCGCGGAACCAGTCGCCGTTCTCGCGTCGGAGGCCACCGCTCTGCTTGAACCACTCGACCGTGTCGGCGTCGAGGACCTCACTCCAGATGTACGAGTAGTAGCCGGCGCTGTAGCCGCCGGCGAAGATGTGCGCGAAGTACGTGCTCGAGTAGCGCGGCGGCACCGTGTCGAGCGCGACGCCTGCCTTGTCCAGGGCTGCGGCCTCGAACGCCGCGATGTCGCCCGGGTCCTCGTCGGCGCTGATGTGGTGCCAAGCCTGGTCGAGCAGGGTTGCGGCGAGGTACTCCGTCGTCGCGAAGCCCTGGTTGTACCGCTGGGTCGCGAGCAACCGGTCGGCCAGCTCCTGCGGCATCGGCTCGCTGGTCTGGTGGTGCATGGCGTACGCGGCGAGCACCTCCGGCCACAACGCCCATATCTCGTTCACCTGCGACGGGTACTCGACGAAGTCGCTGGGCACCTCCGTTCCGGAGAAGCGCGGGTAACGGACCGCGGAGAAGAGCCCGTGCAGCGCGTGCCCGAACTCGTGGAACATGGTGTTGACTTCGTCGAACGTGAGCAGTGCCGGCTCACCTACGGGCGGTCGGGGGATGTTGAGGTTGTTGACGACGACAGGCAAGGTGCCGAGCAGCGCGGACTGGTCGACCAGGGAGTCCATCCATGCCCCGCCGCGCTTGGACGGACGGGCGAAGAAGTCGGCGAGGAACAGGCCAAGCACCGTGCCGTCCTCGTCGAACACCTCGAAGACGCGCACGTCGGGGTGGTAGGTCGGCAGGTCGTGCCGCTCGGTGAAGCGCAGCCCGTAGAGCCGGCCGGCGGCGTTGAACACGCCGTCGTGGAGCACACGCTCGAGCTCGAAGTAGGGACGCAGCCGGGCGGCGTCGATGTCGAAGCGTTCCCGGCGCACCTGCTCGGCGTAGAACGCCCAGTCCCAGGCCTGCAGCTCGCCGTCTCCCATGGCAGCCTGCAGGTCCGCGGCCTCCTGACGGGCGTTGACGACGGCGGCCGGCGCCAGCTGCGTCAGCATCGACGTGACGGCCTCGCTGGTGCGGGCGGTCTGGTCCTCGACGACGTACGCGGCGTGGTCGGTGTGCCCGAGCAGGTGTGCGCGTTCTGCTCGAAGCCGGGCCATCCGGAGCACCAGGGCGGAGTTGTCGTGGTCGTTGCCGTTGCGCCCACGGTTGACCGAGGCCCTGAACACGCGTTCGCGCAGGGCCCGGTTCGTCAACGATGCGAGCGGCGGCTGGTTGGTCGAAAGGTCCAGGCTGAGCACGTACTTGCCCTCCAAGCCCCGCGAGCGGGCCGCCTCCGCGGCCGCCGCTACGGCGTCGTCGGACAGCCCGTCCAGCTCGCTGACGTCCTCGACCACCACAGCCGAGGCGTTGGTGTCGGCCAGCAGGTTCTGCTGGAACGTCGTGCCCAAGGCCGACAGCTCCTCGTTGAGCTGGCGCAGCCTGCCCTGTTCGGCCGGTGAGAGCTCCGCACCGGCGCGCACGAAATCGGTGTGATAGCGCTCGAGCAGCCGCCGCGACTCCGGATGCAGGTCCAGGTCGTCGCGTGGGTCGTAGAGCGCCTTGATCCGCGCGAAGAGCCTCGGGTCCAGGTGGATCGCGTCATGGTGTGCTGCAAGCTTGGGCGACACCTCTGTCTCGACCTGCTCGACCTCGGGGTTGGTGTCCGTCGCCGCCTGGTTGAAGAAGACCACCGAGACCCGCTGCAGAAGTCGGCCCGAGCGTTCGAGGGCGACCACGGTGTTCTCGAACGTCGGAGGCTGTGGGTCTGTTGCGATCGCCTCGACCTCGGCCCGTTGCTCGGCCATCCCTCGGTCGAATGCCGGGCGGTAGTGCTCCTCGGTGATCCGGTCGAAGGGCGGCAGCGCATAGGGAAGCTCACTCGGGGCGTAGAACGGGTTCTCGTCCGACTGCATCGGTGCTGCTCCTCGGCCTTGGGGGAAGAGTGCAGCGTATGACGCGAGTACCGATCAGCCGCAAGCAGGTTCTGGCATACCGCGCGGCCGTCCACGGCCTGGGCGGTGGCGCCGCTGACAACGTGCTGGGCGCCGGCATGCAGGACAACCCGCCGGGCAGAACGGCAAAGCTGGGCTTGGTGCTACGCGGCGTGGACCTGGACGATCGCACGACCGCGCTCGTGCACTCCGTGCGTGCTGCCATGCATCTGCATCGGGCCGACGACGTGGGACGTTACGCCGCCGCTGTTCGCCCGGACGACGGCGCCGAGCTGTCCAGGCAGAGCTTCGGCCCGTTCGGCGAGCAGTTGGCGGCTGACGGCGTCGACCTCGGCGCCGCGGTCGACGCCGTGGCGGAGGCGTTGCGCGACGTCATGGCCGACGGCGCAGCGCGGACGAAGGGCGAGCTCAGCGGCGCCGTCACACCTCTTGTCGATCGACGGGTCACGCCGTGGTGCAACGGATGCGGCGTTCACCACGTGTACGACGCGCTGTTCCGCTACGGCACTCTGCAGGCCGGGCTGACGATCGAGGTCGAGTCGCCCACGTCGTTCCGGTTCCTGCCGCCGTCGGGGACGGCACATCGTCCAGACCGCGACCGTAGCCGGGCCGAGATCGTCCGCCGGTTCCTGCACCTGGCCGGACCGGTCAAGTCGGCCCACCTCGCATCCTGGCTCGGGCGGACCCCGGCCGGAGCGTGGCGCTGGTGGGGGCTCCTCGAGGACGAGGTCACCGAGATCGCGGTCGATCGGCGCTCGGGTTGGATCCGTTCGGAGGACCTGGACGAGTTGACGTCCGCCCCTGAACCGCCCGAGCTGCGGCTGCTCGGCCCGTACGACCCGGTGACGGCGCTCGGGGACCGTGAGGTGCTGGTGCCCGACGCCGCGCGCCGCCGGGACGTGTGGAAGGCGGTGAGCAACCCGGGCGTCGTCCTCGTCGACGGCGACATCGGGGGTGTCTGGCGGCAGAAGACGTCAGGCAATCGGCTGACGATCACAATCCGACCTTTCGACAGGCTTGGGCCTGCGCACCGACGGGCCGCCGAGGCCGACGCGCAGACGATCGCCGGGCACCTCGGCGCCACCGACGTCACCGTTCGAGACGCCTGACCCGCCCGGGTTTGCCGCGCGTCGGCTGGTGATCGCGTCCCGGCTCGGGCACAATGTTCCCGTCGAACCCGGTTCACGATCGGGCCACGAGGCCGCAGGGGAAGGCGTCCCTCGAGCCCGCAGGAGGATCCGGTGACGACCCGTGGCGTTCTGTACATCCACGCTGCGACGTCGGCGCTCTGCCCACACATCGAGTGGGCGACCGCCGGCGCGCTTGGCGTGCACGTCAGCCTGCACTGGACCCCGCAACCCGCGTCGCCGGGCACCTACCGGGCGGAGCTGTCCTGGCAGGGCGAGCCCGGAATGGGGGCCAAGCTCACCTCGGCACTGCGTGGCTGGATGCACCTGCGGTTCGAGGTGACCGAAGAGCCGAATGCGGGCCACGAGGGTGCGCGCTACTCGTACACCCCTGAGCTGGGCGTCTTCCATGCCGTGACCGGCGTCCACGGCGACATCATGATTCCGGAGGATCGGATCAAGGCCGCGGTCGTCAAGGCCGCGCTCGGTGAGGTGGATCTCGAGGGGGAGCTGCGCCGGTTGATCGGCGGGCCGTGGGACGACGAGCTCGAGCCGTTCCGCTACGCAGGTGAGGGCGCACCGGTCCGGTGGCTCCACCAGGTGGTGTGACCGTCCCCATCGCCCACGGTTCGAGACGGCGTTGCGGTTTCCTCTTCCCACTGGCGGCCGACGCCTGTATGGTCACGAGCGGATAACACCACAGACGTGGCCGCTCCGGCACCGGTGACTCCCCGGCCCGGTGATCCGGGAACACCAGCGGCCTCACCACGGAGAGCGTCCCGGCCCTGATTCAGAGGGCCGGGACGCTTCGTCTCGCACGGGCTTTCCTGCGCTGCACCTCACGAGGCGAACGGGTGCTTCACGAGGTTCCTGCGCCTGGTGAAGCACTCGCCAGGGTGGTGTACGTGATCAACGGCGGGGTCTTTAGAGCGGGATGTTGCCGTGGTCGCCGCGACGGGCTGGGGCGCCGGCAACTGCCCTGGCGAGGGCGGACCGGGTTGCCGCCGGCTCCACCATCTCGTCGACGACGCCGATCTCGATCGCCCTGGCGAGACCGCCGGCGATCCGCTCGTGCTCCTGCGCCAGCTCGCCCTCGACCTGCGCACGCAGGTCCGGCGCCACCTCGGCCAGCCGGCGCCTGTGCAGGATCCGCACCGCTGCGACGGCGCCCATCACGGACACCTCGGCGGACGGCCACGCGAAGACCCGGGTGGCACCCAGCGAGCGGGAGTTCATCGCGATGTACGCCCCGCCGTAGGCCTTGCGGGTCACCAGTGTGACCCGTGGGACGGTCGCCTCGGCGAACGCGTGCAGAAGCTTCGCACCGCGGCGCACGACCCCGTCCCATTCCTGGCCGACGCCGGGCAGGTAGCCCGGAACGTCGACGACGACGACGAGCGGCACCCCGAACGCGTCGCACATGCGCACGAAGCGCGCCGCCTTCTCCGCCGACGTCGAGTCCAGGCAGCCACCGAGCCGCAACGGGTTGTTGGCGACGACGCCGACGGTGCGCCCGCCCAGTCGGCCCAGGGTCGTCGTGATGTTGGGTGCCCACCGCGGGTGCAGCTCGAGGGCGGAGCCCTCGTCCACCAGGTTCGCCACCAGCGGGTGCACGTCGTACGCTCGCCGCGCCGACTCCGGCAGCAGAGCACCAAGATCACGGTCCCCGACCGACTCGACCGTCAGCGACCCTTGCGCGCCGAGAAGAGCGGCCAGCCGTCGAGCCTCGTCCACTGCCTCCCGCTCGGTCGAGGTGACGACGTGGACGACACCGGAGCGTCGCCCGTGCGGCTCCGGACCGCCGAGGCGCAGCATGTCGACGTCTTCGCCGGTGACGGAGCGAACGACGTCTGGGCCGGTGACGAAGACCCGCCCCTCGGGGCCGAGGACGACGACGTCGGTCAGGGCTGGCCCGTAGGCGGCTCCTCCTGCGGCGGGCCCAAGTACCACGGAGATCTGCGGGATCCGCCCGGACGCCCGGGTCATGATCGCGAAGATCCGGCCGACGGCGTGCAGCGAGAGCACTCCCTCGGCGAGCCGGGCTCCGCCCGAGTGCCAGAGGCCCACGACCGGGACACCGTCGGCAAGCGCCCGCTCGTAGGCATCGACGACGACCCGGCAGCCGTCGTCGCCCATCGCGCCGCCCATGACGGTGGCGTCGGAGCAGAACGCGACGACGGGGGCGCCGTCGACCGTCCCCATCGCGGCGAGCATGCCGCTGCCGTCGTCGGGTCCGAGCAACTGCATCGACCCGTGGTCGAAGAAGGCGGCGAGGCGGTGGTTCGGGTTGCGGGGATCTTCTTCCCGGGGGACCTTCGCCGGGCGCGGCGGGGCTGGACGTGACTCGACGGCGGTCATCACACGCTCCGGAAGGCCAGGGCGACGTTGTGCCCGCCGAAGCCGAACGAGTTGTTCAAGGCTGCGAGCGGGCCGTCGCCCAGCGGACGAGGCTCTCCCCGGACGACGTCGAGCACGATCTCGTCATCGAGATCGTCGACGTTGATCGTCGGCGGGGCCGTGCGGTGGTAGAGGGCGAGGGCGGCTGCGATGGACTCGACCGCGCCAGCGCCGCCGAGCAGGTGCCCCGTCATCGACTTCGTCGACGTGACTGCGACGTTCCCGGCCGCATCGCCGAGTGCCGTCCGGATGGCCAGCGCCTCGGCGATGTCACCGACCGGGGTCGACGTCGCGTGGGCGTTGAGGTGCTGGACGTGTGCGGAGTCGAGCCCGCTGTCGGCCAGCGCGCCGAGCATGGCCATGACGGCGCCGGCACCGGACGGGTCGGGCTGCGCGATGTGGTGAGAGTCGGCGGACAGCCCCGCTCCGGCGAGTTCGGCGTAGACGCGGGCACCTCGGGCCTCGGCATGGTCGGCGGCCTCGAGCACGACCAGCCCCGCTCCCTCGCCGAGCACGAACCCGTCACGCCCCTTGTCGTACGGGCGGCTGGCCCGCTCCGGCTCGTCGTTGCGCTTGGACAGCGCCATCATGTTCGCGAAAGCCGCCAGCGGCAGCGGGTGGATCGCGGCCTCGGTGCCGCCCGCCATCACGATGTCGGCCCGCCCGGAGCGGATCATCTCCAAGCCGTAGGAAAGCGCCTCGGCCCCCGAGGCGCACGCGCTGACCGGGGTGTGCACGCCGGCCCGGGCGCCGATCTCGAGGCCCACGTTCGCGGCCGAGCTGTTCGGCATGAGCATCGGGATGGCCAGCGGCGAGACCCGCCGCGGCCCGGACTCCAGCAGCACGTCATAGTTCGACAGCAGCGTGGTGAGACCGCCGATGCCGGATGCGCAGACGACTCCGAGACGGTCCGGATCGACGTCCGTCTCGCCGGCCGGGCCCTCATATCCGGCGTCCGCCCAGGCCTCCCGCGCCGCGATCATGGCGAACTGGCCCGAGCGGTCCAGCCGGCGCGCCTGGACGCGCGGGAGCACCTCGCCGGGCTCGATGGCCACCCGCGCGGCGATCCGCACGGGCAGCTGTTCCGCCCAGTCCTCGGTGAGGGCCCGGACTCCGGAGCGGCCGGCGACGAAGGACTCCCAGGTGGTCGCGACGTCGCCTCCGACGGGCGTGGTCGCGCCGAGCCCGGTGATGACGACACGAGTCTGGACGCCGGTCATCGCAGTCAGGAACCCTGCCGTTCGATGAAGGCCACGGCGTCGCCGACGGTTGCGAGGTTCTTGACCTCGTCGTCGGGGATCTTCACGCCGAACTTCTCCTCGGCGGCCACGACCACCTCGACCATCGACAGCGAATCGATGTCCAGGTCGTCGGTGAAGGACTTGTCGAGCTGGACGTCGGCCGCGGGGACGCCGGCGATCTCGTTGACGATGTCGGCGAGACCGCTGCGGATCTCCTCGGTGCTGGCCATCTGCTTCTCTCCTCGGTGCGGTGGATGGGATCTCAGGGGATGCGGACGACCTGCGCCGCATAGACCAGTCCGGCGCCGAAGCCGATGAGCAGCGCCAGGTCGCCACTCCTGGCCTGCCCGGTCTCGAGCAGGCGCTCGATCGCGAGCGGGATCGACGCGGCCGACGTGTTGCCCTGCTCGACGATGTCACGGGCCGTGACGATGGACTCGGGCAGTTTCAGGGCGCGCGCCATGGCGTCGGTGATGCGCATGTTGGCCTGGTGCGGCACGAACACGTCGAGGTCGTCCGGGGTGATCCCGGCGGCGTCGATCGCCTCCCGCGCCACCTTGGCCATCTCGTACGACGCCCAGCGGAAGACCGCGTTGCCCTCCATGGTGAGGTGCGGGAGTCGGGGGCCGCCTTCGGCGAACAGCGCGTCGCGCCACTCCTCTCTCTGGCGGATCAGGTCCAGGTGCTGGCCGTCCGACCCCCACACGACCGGCCCGATCGCCGCCTCGTCGGACGGTCCCACGACCGCTGCGCCTGCGCCGTCGGCGAAGATGAACGCCGTCGACCGGTCGTCGTGGTCGGTGAGGTCGGACAGGCGTTCGACGCCGATCACGAGGACGTGCTCGGCTGTGCCGCCGCGCACCATGTCGGCGCCGAGCGAGATCCCGTAGCAGAACCCGGCACAGGCAGCGGAGATGTCGAACGCCGCGGCCCGGTTGGTCCCGAGCTTGTACGCGATCTCGGCGGCCGCCGACGGGGTCTGGTACAGGTGGGTCACCGTCGAGACGATCACGCAACCGATCTGGTCGGCCGTCACGCCGGCGTGGGCCAGGGCCTTGCCCGCGGCGGACAAGCTCATGGCGATGACGGTCTCCTCGGCGTTCGCCCAGCGGCGGCTGGCGATGCCCGATCGGGTGCGGATCCACTCGTCGGAGGAGTCGATCCGCTCGACGATCTCGGCGTTCGGGACCACGCGGACCGGCCGGTACCCGCCGATGCCGAGGATGCGTGCCTGCCGGATCGGCGTGTTCGTCCGGATCGTCGCGCTCATGCGCCCACCATCCCCTGAGACTCCGGATGCGGCTCCGGATGAGCCACCGGGTGTAGCCGGACCAGCGGCTGCCCCGGCGCGACCGGGTCGCCGTCTTCGACGAGCCACTCGATGACGGTGCCGCCGTGCGTCGCAGCAATCGCGAGCGAGTCGCGCAGCGAGCTGACCGTACCGACCAGGTCGCCCGCGTCGAGCTGGGTGCCCACCTCGATGCCGGCGGCGCTGAACGTGCCCTTCATCGGCGCCACGATGAGACGCCAGGTCGGGTTGGCGTTCATCGAGCTCGCCTGGCCGTGGCGCTCGACGAACGTGCGGGCGTCGTCGAGTTGGTCGGGGGTCTTGAGGGCGAAGGTCTCGATGCCCGGCAGAGTCCGCTTGGCGAGCCCGGTCAGCGTGCCTGCCGGAGGAACCTCCAGGAGACCGGTGACACCCAGGTCGCTCATTGTCTGCTGGCAGAGGTCCCAGCGCACCGGGCTGGACACCTGGTCGACGAGCCGCGCCAGCACCTCGCGCCCGTCGTGGACGACCCGACCGTCCCGGTTGGACAGCAACCGCGTGCGCGGGTCGTGGGTGCTGATGGCCCGGGCGTGGCGGCGGAGGAGGTCGACGGCCGGCGCCATGTGCACCGTGTGGAACGCGCCGGCGACGGAGAGCGGGCGCAGGCGGGCACCGGCCGGAGGCTCGGCGGCGAGCGCCTCGAGCTGCTCGAGTGTTCCGGCGGCGACGACCTGGCCGGCGCCGTTGACGTTGGCCGGTGTCAGCCCGTGCTTGTCCAGCGCGGTGAGGACGTCGTCGGGCTCGCCTCCCAGCACGGCCGTCATGCCGGTCGGCCGGGAGTTCGACGCCGCCGCCATGGCACGTCCGCGCTCGCGCACGAAGACCATCGCCTGCTCGGCACTGATGACCCGGATGCCGGCGGCAGCCGTGATCTCGCCGACGCTGTGGCCGGCAGCGACGCCGACCTTGCCGAACGCGTCGGCGGGCTGCTGGAAGAGCGCCAGCGCGCTCAGCATTCCTGCCGCCACGAGCAACGGTTGGGCGACTGCGGTGTCCCGGATGGTGTCCGTGTCGGCCTTGGTGCCGTAGTGCGCGAGGTCGAGCCCGGCTACCGCGGAGAGCCACTGGATCCGCGCCTCGAAGCTGGGGTCTTCCAGCCAGGGCGCGAGGAATCCCGGAGTCTGGGCACCCTGACCGGGGGCGACAACGGCAAGCACACCTCCAGCCTCGCGGCTACCAGTCCGTAGAGCCGTCCGCGTCAGGCACAAGGTCGTCCGGGCAACCTTGGAGGATTCTCACAATTGTCCTGACCGCGGCGCGGGTGGGAACAGGCGGCCCAGGGTGAGTGCCAGCCGCAGTGTGTACGCGTCGCGCGGGTCGGCCGGGGTGAGGCCCGCCACGTCGACGACGCGGCGCAGCCGGTAGCGCACGGTGTTCGGGTGGACGAAGAGGATCCGCGCCGCCGCCTCCACCGAACCGCCGCCTTCCAGGTATGCGGCCAGCGTCTCGATCAGCACCGGTCCGGTCTCGGCGATCGGCTCGTATATCTCCCCTACCAGGGCGCGGCGGGCGTGGCCGTCGCCGGCGAGCGCCCGCTCCGGCAGGAGGTCGTCGGCGGTGACCGGCCGCGGTGCGTCGGGCCAGGCG
>JBOGDS010000059.1:0-24033 GCA_050743075.1 Jiangellaceae bacterium
AGTCGGAGCGGCGCGCCCGCGCCGCGCGCCCGCGCCGCGCGCCCGCGGCCCAGGCCGACGGAGCCCGACGTGGACCAGAGTGCCTTCTACTCGATCGTCTCGGCCATCAACTTCACGCTGCTGGGGCTATGGTGGGTCGCGATCAAGGAGCGAACGGACATCCGCCGGCGCGGCGTGGCGGGCCAGCGGATGGCCTACCTGGTGTCGCTGGGATTCGTCATCCCCGGGACGGTGTCCCTGCTGGCCCAGGTGGCGCCGGATGTACCGATCGTGTGGCGGACCACGTTCACCCTTGCCGGACTGGCCGGCGCCGTCGGCCTCGCCATGTTGGCGCAGTCGATGCTGACCGTGGCCGGAGACACGTGGCTCATCCGGCTGCTCCGTTACGTCGGCGTGCCCCTCTACCTCCTCGTCGCACTCGTCGCCGCGGTTCCCGGGATCCCGGAGACGCTGAACCTGCGTCTGAGCTCGATCGAGATCGTGGGGTTCCTGCTGACCCTGCTGGTGTTCCTGGGCGTGCAGGCGGCGTGGGTGGTGGCGATGACGGCTCCAGATGACGACACCGAACCCGTCAGCTGACCGCCCGCAGGACGGCCGTCGTCGCGGCGGCGACCACGATGACGACCAGGAAGGGCGCACGGAGCAACAGGGCGACCACTCCCGCAGCGACTCCGGCCAGCCGCAGGTCCAGCACGAGACGGCCGTCTGAGTCGAGCGTCTGGACCGCGACCAGCGCGGCGAGCAAGGCGACCGGCAGGAGTGCTGCCACCCGCTGCACATCCGGGCGGTCGAGCACGGACGTGGGCAGCGCCAGCCCCGCAACCTTGAGCATGTAACAGCCGATCGACGCCGCGACGACTGCGGCCCAGATCACGACTGCTCCCGAACGGTGCGACGGGGCAGCAGCCCGGCCGCGACCGCGACCGGCGCCGCGGCGAGCACGGGCACTCCGGCCGGCATGAGCGGCACCAGAGCCGTGGCGACCAGCCCACCGGCGATCGCCACGACCCGCGTCCTGGTCTCGGCGAGGCGGGGCCAGAGCAGGGCCAGGAAGGCCGCCGGTACAGCGGCGTCGAGGCCGAGCGTCTCGGGGTCGCCGATCGCGGACCCGCCGAGTGCCCCGGCCAGGGTGCCGAGGTTCCACAGGACGAAGAGCGACAGGCCGGTGACCCAGAACGCGTACCGCTGTGCCCGAGGGTCCGAACGCGCGATGGCCATCGCTGTCGTCTCGTCGATGACTAGTTGGCCGGTGACGGCTGCCCGCCCGCCACGGACCCCGAGGATGCTGGACATCCGCACGCCGTAGAACGTGTTGCGCAGGCCGAGCAGCAAGGCCGCCGGAACGGCCGCGACGGCAGACCCGCCGCCACCGATGACCCCGACGAACGCGAACTGCGACGCGCCGCTGAACATCAGCAGGCTCAGCACGCAGGTCTGGAGCATGGAGAGGCCCGACGCCACGGAAACCGCACCGAACGACATGCCGAACGCGCCAGCGTAGGCGGCGAGACCCAGTGCGTCATGTCGGATGCCGGCGATCTCCTCATCGGGACTCATGGGTTCGACAGTAGCGACGCCCGCTCACAGTCGTGTACCGGGCGGCGGCCGCCATAGGCTCATCCGCGTGCTGTTCGAGAAGAGGTTCTGGCAGGGGATCGCGGACGACTCGGTCACCGTGACGTTCCGCCGGCGCCGGCGTCTCCAGGTGCTGGCCGGACGGTCGTACCGCACGGCGGCCGGCATCGTCGACGTCGTCTCGGTGACGGTCGTGGAGCCCGCGTCCGTCACGGACGCCGACGCCATCCGGGCGGGCTACCCAGACGCAGCGACGCTGCTCGGCGACCTGCGCGGCACCGACGCGATGCCCGTCCACCGGATCGAGTTCCGGCGCTCGTCCCGCCCCGATCCGCGCGCCGAGGTTGCTGCGGACTCAGATCTGAGCGACGGGGACGTGGCTGGGATCGAGCGGCGGCTGGACCGCCTCGACCGGGCCAGCCCGCCGGCCCGTGGACCCGGTCGACGCTGGAGCTCATCGCCGACCACCCGTCGACCCGGGCGGGCAACCTCGCGGCGGAGGTGGGCCGGGAGCGGCTCGCGTTCAAGGCCGACGTCCGCAAGCTGAAGAACCTCGGCCTCACCGAGAGCCTGCCGGTTGGCTACCGCCTGTCGCCGCGCGGGCGGGCGTATCGTAGACGGCGCCCCACGTAGCCGGCTCGGCGGCCAGACCTCCATGATCGACTGGTCCCTTCGTGAGCGACACGCCGGCGTGTCGTTTCCAGATGCGTCCAGTCGATCAAGACTTCTGGGCAGCCGGCGCTCAGGGGACGCTGGGTCAGCGCCGCAGCGCGTGGGTAGGCCCGACATTCTCTTCGAGCCAGCGCGAGAGCGGAGCCATGTCCCGCAGGGCCGTCGCCAGCCGGGCGGCCGCCTCGGCCGTGTGCAGCCAGGGCGGCGACCCGAACTCGATCCACGCGACCAGCGCCTTGTGCCGCAACAGCTCGATCCTCGGGTGATCGGCATCGTAGCCGCAAGGGCGGGTCTTCAGGGTCTCGCCGCTCACGGTGTAGCCGCCGTCGCGTACCTTTCTGACGACAGCCTCGAGCTCTGGCCCGGTGCGGGCGTCGTCGACGGCATCGCGGTAGCGCGCCACCTGGTCCGAGGCCATCTGGTAGTACCCGGTGGCCGCGAACAACCCGGCGGCGGAGACGTGCAGATAGTGCTCGCCCAGGTCGACACCCTGCTGCTCCTTGTACGGGTCACGGCCTTTGTGGAACCGCAGGTCGTTGTACGGCCGGAACAGCCGGGCCGGCCCGAACACGGGCTCCAGGACCTCGCCCAGGGCAACCAGTGGAGCCCGGACGCTTCTCTCGTACATGTCCTTGTTGGCGGTCCAGTACGACTTGGTGTTGTCGTTCTCGAGCCCTTCGTAGAAGTCGAGGGCCTCAGCCGGGATGCCGGTGAACGTCATGGCTGGTCTCGCAGGTCGGTGTGCAGGCGGATCTGCTGCAGGGTAGCGGTGCCGTCGCCGGTCAGGTCGAGGGACCGGTGCGCACCGTCGGCGGCCCAGCCCGCCGGTTCCAGGAAGCCGCGGACGGCGTCGTCACCGGCGACGAGCCAGATCCGCGCGCGGGTGAATCCGTCGGCGCGGAGAGTGTCGACGACCGCTGCGACCAGCCGAGAGCCGTGACCGGCACCGAGCGCGTCGGGGTCGACGTGGAAGGCGACCACCTCGCCGTCGGAGGGGTCCGCGTCGGGATCCTCCGACGGCGCCGTCGCGGCGAAGCCGACCACGGTGTTCCGCTCCAGAGCCACCAGGACCCGGTGGCGGGCACTGGGCGGGGTCGAGATGCCCTGCCGCCAGGCAGCCGCGAAGCCGTCCGGGTCGACCTCCGCGAGCAGAGTGTCGGGAAGCACGTCGGCGTACGAGCGTTGCCAGGCCCGTGCCTGGACCGTCCCGATGGCCACTGCGTCATCGGCCCACGCCACGCGGACGCTGCGGTCAGCCATGCCCACCGACTCCGACCCATGCCATGAGGCGCTGAGCCTCCGCACGACGGTCGGAGAGCCTCACCCGGCAGCCTCGAACGACCACCGCGCCGCCCGGATCAGCCCCACGAGCGCCCGATCCTTCCAGACTGGACCGGTCGTCGTCGCCGTAGGGTCGACGAAAGGTGTTCGTGGCGGGGACATGACGCCATCAACGAGGCACACACGCGCGACGACTTCGAGGCGTGGCTGTTCAGGATGGACGACGCGCTCGATGACGTTCGCGCCGCTGTGCCCGCCTTCCGCTCGACGGCGCGGTAGCGCCGCGACCCGGGGCTAGCCCTTGTGACACAAGGCCACAGATCTGCTGGACATGTGTAACAGGCGAAGCCTAGGCTGAGTCCATGGAGAACACGTCGCTGGACCCGCTCGAGGTGCAGTTCCAGGCCCTCGTCGACGCCGACGGACGGATCGAGCCGCGGGACTGGATGCCCGACGACTACCGGCGCTCGCTGGTTCGCCAGGTCGCCCAGCACGCCCATTCGGAGATCATCGGCATGCAGCCCGAAGGCAACTGGATCACCCGGGCGCCCAGCCTTCGACGCAAGGCGATCCTGATGGCGAAGGTGCAGGACGAGGCTGGGCACGGGCTGTATCTCTATGCTGCCGCCGAGACACTCGGGGTGTCCCGCGAGGAGCTGCTCGACCTGCTGCACGCCGGGAAGCAGAAGTACTCATCGATCTTCAACTACCCCACGCTGACCTGGGCCGACATGGGCGCGATCGGCTGGCTGGTCGACGGTGCCGCCATCACCAACCAGGTGCCGCTGTGCCGCTGCTCGTACGGGCCTTACGCCCGCGCCATGGTCCGCATCTGCAAGGAGGAGTCCTTCCACCAACGTCAGGGATTCGAGTCGCTGTTGACACTCTCACGGGGTACGTCCGAGCAGAAGGCGATGGCGCAGGACGCGCTCGACCGCTGGTGGTACCCGTCGCTGGCGATGTTCGGGCCGCCCGACTCCGAGTCGACGCACACGGGCAAATCGATGGCCTGGGGGATCAAGCGGTTCAGCAATGACGAGCTCCGGCAGAAGTTCGTCGACATGACCGTGCCCCAGTCCGAGGTGCTGGGCCTTACCATCCCCGACCCGGCACTGCGCTGGAATGACGAGCGTGGCCACTACGACTTCACCGGGCCGGACTGGGACGAGCTGCGCCGGGTGATCTCCGGGGACGGCCCGTGCAACCGACAGCGGATTGCGCACCGGGTGGCCGCCCACACCGAGGGTGCCTGGGTGCGGGAGGCGGCGGCCGAGTACGCGGCCAAGCGAGCAGGCCCGGCGGAGGCGGCGGCGTGACTGCCGAGCCGCTCTGGGAGGTCTTCGTGCGCAGCCGCCGGGGCATGTCGCACATACACGTCGGCAGCCTGCACGCGCCGGACGCCGCCATGGCGTTGCGCAACGCGCGCGACGTCTACACCCGCCGGCAGGAAGGGGTGTCGATCTGGGTCGTACCGGCCGCGTCGATCACGGCGAGCAGCCCGGACGAGAAGGACGCCTTCTTCGACCCGGCCGGCGACAAGGTCTACCGGCACCCCACGTTCTACGACATCCCGGACGAGGTGCGGCACCTGTGAGCACTGTGGGGACCTGGGACGGCAGGTCGGCCGGAGCGACGCCACTGGCACCGCTCGTCGGGTACGTGCTGAGCCTCGGCGACGACGCCCTGGTTCTAGCGCAGCGGCTGGGGGAGTGGATCGCGTCCGGGCCCCAGATCGAGGAGGACATGGCGCTGGCGAACATCGGCCTGGACCTGCTCGGGCAGGCCCGGTCGCTGCTGTCGTTCGCCGGCGAGGTCGAGGGTGCGGGTCGCGACGAGGATGCGCTGGCATACCTGCGCGACGAGCGCGACTACCGCAACCTGCAGATCGTCGAGCGGCCCAACGGCGACTTCGCGGTGACGATGGCCCGCCAGCTCGCCTTCTCCGCCTACCAGCACGAGCTCTACGACCGCTTGCGGTCGAGCGCCGACCCGACGCTGGCCGCTGTGGCGGCGAAGGCGCTGAAGGAGGTCGCGTACCACCGCGACCATGCGACGCAGTGGGTCCTTCGCCTGGGCGACGGCACCCGCGAGAGTCACCTGCGGATGCAGGCAGGGCTGGAGGAGATCTGGCCCTACGTCGACGAGATGTTCGACGCCGATCCGGTCGTGGCGCGGCTGGACGGAGTCGCGGTCGACCCCGTGTCGTTGCGTGAGCCTTGGCTGTCATACGTCCACGGCGTGCTGGCCGAGGCGACCCTGGACGTTCCGGTGCCGGCCTTCCACGGCCGCGGCGGCCGTCGCGGCCTGCACACCGAGGCCCTGGGATACCTGCTGGCGGAGATGCAGCATCTGCGCCGTGCTCACCCGGAGGCGACATGGTGACCGCCATGCTCGCCGCCGCGCCCGCCGCTGGGCCGGCCCGCGCGGTCGTCGCCGCGGTACCCGATCCGGAGCTGCCCGTCGTCACGATCGAGGACCTCGGAATCCTCCGGGACGTGCGGGTGGAGGACGTCGGGAACGTCGTCGTCGAGATCACGCCCACCTACTCGGGGTGCCCGGCCATGGACTCGATCCGGGCCGACGTGCTTGCCCGCCTGCGAGAGCACGGTTACGACGACGCCGAGGTGCGCCTGGTCCTATCGCCGGCCTGGACGACCGACTGGATCACCGACACCGGCCGCGCGACGCTCCGGGAGCACGGCATCGCCCCGCCACACCCGGCCGGCCCGGTGGCGCTGACGCTGTCGGTGCGCTGCCCGCTGTGCGGTTCGCCCGACACCCGCGAGATCAGCCGGTTCGGCTCGACGGCATGCAAGTCACTCTGGACGTGCCGGGTCTGCCTGGAACCGTTCGACCACGTCAAGGCACTCTGAATGACGGTCGCCGAAGCGGCGCCTGCGAGCCGGCGGCATTCGGTCTTCCACCGGCTGCAGGTCTCGTCCGTGGAGCGGCTGACCGACGACGCCGTCGCGGTCAGTTTCGATGTGCCGCCCGAGCTTGCCGACGAGTACCGCTTCGCCGCCGGGCAGCATGTCAACGTCTCGGTGCCGGGCGGAGACGACGTCCGGCGCAGCTACTCGATCTGTGCACCGGCCGGGTCGGGACTGCTGCGGATTGCGGTCAAGCGGATCCCGGAGGGCACCTTCTCGGCCTACGCTCTCTCGACGCTCGCCCCCGGCGACGAGCTCGACGTCATGACGCCGGCGGGCCGGTTCAGTCCGACGCTGGACGCGGCGCACGCCAAGCATTACGTCGCGGTCGCCGCCGGCAGCGGCATCACCCCCGTGATGTCGATCGTCGCGACCGTCCTCGAGGCCGAGCCGGGGAGCCGGGTCACGCTGATCTACGCGAACCGGACCAGCCAGTCGGTGATGTTCCTCGACGACCTGGCCGACCTCAAGGACGTCCACCCGACGCGACTGCAACTGCTGCACGTGCTGTCGCGCGAGGAGCAGGAGGCGGAGCTGCTCTCGGGCCGGATCGACCAGGACCGGCTCGAAAGGCTCCTCGACAGCCTGGTCCCGCCGGAGTCGGTCGACGAATGGTACCTGTGCGGCCCGCACCGGCTGGTCACCATGACCCGCGACGTGCTGCTGCGCCGCGGCGTCGACCGGGCGCACGTCCATGCGGAGCTGTTCCACGTCGGTGACCTGCCGCCGCGACCGGCACCGTCGGTCACTCCGGAGGACGCGCGGGCCAGTGAGGTCACGGTCGTCCTGGACGGGCGGCGCAGCACCGTGGAGATCACCGACTCGGACGAGACCGTGCTGGAGGCCGTGCTGCGGGTTCGGAACGATGCACCGTTCGCCTGCAAGGGCGGGGTGTGCGGCACCTGTCGCGCCAAGCTCCTGGACGGCAAGGTCGAGATGGAGCGCAACTTCGCCCTCGAGGACGACGAGCTCGGCGCGGGCTACGTGCTGACGTGCCAGTCGCATCCGTCGACACCGTCGGTGTCACTCGACTACGACGCCTGACCGCGGGGCGCCACCGCCATTCGACCGGCATCGGTCGCGGGCTCGGCCGGGTAGAGGAGCAGCGATGCGCTGCGTGCGGCGTCGATGGCGGGAGCGCCGGCGATCAGGACCACTCCGAGTGCCGCGATGCCGGCCCCCGCTCCGGCGTCGCGCAGCACCGGCCAGGTGACCGCGCCGATCGACCCGACCACCGTCAAGACCGCCATGTAGTCGGGCGCGTCGAGGATCCACTTCGGCACCCGGTCGGTCAGCACACAGACCGTTCCGACGACGCCGCCCAGCACAGGTCCGGCGACCAGGCCGCCGAAGGCACCCAGGAGGACGAGCTGGACCGGCCCGATGCCCGCATCGAGCATGATCGCGAGCGGAACGCCGCCGAGGATCGCTGCCAGGGTTCCCCACACCGGGCCGTGGGTCAGGCCCCAGCGCGTGAAGCGGCCGATGGTCCCCCGCATGACCATGTTTCCAGAGTGCACCGTCCGCAGCGTTTTCGCAGGACATTCTGCGTGTCGCGCCTGATTCGTGACCTGATGTGCGCGCCGGTGTCACGCGCAAGACGTCTGGCCGCAACCGAAGGCCGCCGCTCGTGGGGCTACAGCACCAGCAGAGCGCCTTGGATCACGCTGCTCGCGCGACGACGACGCGTTCTTCCTGCCGAGCAGCTGCCCCTCGGCGCGGGTCGGTTCCAGTGGCCCGCCGGGCACCGTCGTTAGGCTGCTGGTGACGACTCACCGAGGGGAGACGAAGGCGTGCCGGTGACGGAGAACAGGACTGGCCCGGAGGTCGTACGAGGCCAGCAGATCGACTTCCGCAGTGACGTGACCGTGGAGCTCGTCCGGTCGAGCGCGCATGACTCCGACGTGCTGTTCGCCGCGCGGGTCTCGACGAAGGGCGAGCAGTCCCTGGAAGACGTCGAGGCGGATGCCGAACGTTCGAGGGGCCTCATCAACTTCCTGGTGCGTTCCAGACACGGGAGTCCCTTTGAACACAACTCGATGACGTTCTACGTCCACGCGCCGATCTTCGTGTTCCGTGAGCACATGCGGCACAGAATCGCGAGCTACAACGAGGAGAGCGGGCGGTACCGGGAGCTGCGGCCGGTCTTCTATGTGCCGGGTCCCGACCGCAAGCTCGTCCAGGAGGGGAAGCCGGGGCACTACGTCTTCGTCGACGGCACGCCGGAACAGGACGCGCTGGTCGACGCGGAGACCCGACGGGTCTGTACCGAGGCGTACGCGGCCTACCAGCGGATGCTGGCCGCGGGAGTCGCCCGTGAGGTGGCCCGCATCGTGCTGCCGGTCACGATCTACTCGTCGATGTACGTCACGTTCAACGCGCGGTCGCTGATGAACTTCCTGTCGTTGCGGACCACGCGGGAGGAGTCGAGGTTCCCGTCGTTCCCGCAGCGCGAGATCGAGATGGTGGCCGAGAAGATGGAGCGGGAGTGGGCCCGGCTGATGCCGCTCACCCACGCCGCGTTCGAGGCGAACGGGCGAGTCGCGCCCTGAGCATCGGCGCGAGGTCGCCGCGGTCGCCCACCTCGACCCGGTCCAACCCGAGCCAGGCCGCCATCCGACCCAGGTCGGCCGCCAGTGCGTCGACGACGGCGTCGCGGTCCGCGCCGGGCTCGGCGAAGGCGCCGGGAACGGACAGCGCGCCGGCCGTGCGCTCGGCCTTGGCGTCCACCCGCGCAACCATCGATTCGCCGAGGAGGTACGGCAGCACGTAGTAGCCGTACTCGCGTTTCGCCGCCGGCGTGTAGATCTCGCTGCGGTACCGGAAGCCGAACAGGCGCTCGGTGCGGTCACGCTCCCAGATCAGCGAGTCGAACGGGGACAGCAGTGCCCTGGCCGCCACCGCGATCGGCGCCGGTGCCTCCGGATGGAGGAATGCCGGGTCTTTCCACCCCTCGACGTCGACACGGTGCAGCCTGCCCTCGTCGGCCAGGTCCGCGACGAGCCGCGACGCCTTGGTGCTGCCCGGGAACGTCGTGCGCTCGGAGACCCCTGGGACGCCCTGTCCGATCTTGAAGTAGTCGACCAGATCCTTGGCCGTCCCGACACCCAACGCGGCTGCCGCGACGACGAGCAGATCGCGGCGTGCGTCGTCACGCTCCGGCGTCGGTAGCGACCAGATCTCCGCGGGTATCACCCGCTCGGCCACGTCGTAGACCTGTGCCAGCCCGCGCCGGTCGGCCACGGCGAGGCGTCCGGACTGGGTGAGCCAGGTGAGCGCCTGCTTGCCCGGGGCTCCCTCGAACCGGTCGCGCCGCTTGCCAGGCTCCGAGAGCTCGGCCGGCGTGAGCGGCCCACGGTCTGCGACCTCCGACAGCACGGCGTCCACGTAGCCGGCCGGGAGACCGCGCGTCCACCGGCCGTCGCCGGCGAAGGCCGCCATCCGCCAGCGCAGTAGCGGGTGCAGCGTCACCGGCAGCAGCGACCACTCGTGCCCGACGTACTCGAACAGCTCGCGCCGCTCGTACACCAGCTCGTCCAGCGAGGTCAGCGGGTAGGGACCCAGCCGGGAGAAGGCGGGGAGGTACTGGCTGCGGACCAGCACGTTGATCGGGTCGACCTGGATGACCTGGAGCCGGTCGGCGATCGACCGCGGGGTCGCGCGGCCGGCATCGGGTTCGCCGAATCCCTGGGCCGCCAGGGCGACCCGGCGGGCATCCACGCGAGTCAGGCTCGTCATGACACGGCTGAGCCTGCCATGCCGCGGGCGGTAGCCTTCCGACCATGCCTGACGATCCCACCACCCGCCCCGCGGCTCCGTTCGGTCGCGTGCTGACCGCCATGGTCACGCCCTTCGACCACGACGGCCGCCTCGATCTCGAGGGCGCTGCACGGTTGGCCACCCACCTCGTCGACGACGGGTGCGATGGGCTGGTCCTCAGCGGCACGACGGGGGAGAGCCCGACGACGACCGAGGCGGAGAAGGAACAGCTGATCCGCGCCGTCCTCGACGTGGTGGGTGACCGGGCGGCCGTCGTCGCCGGCGTCGGTACCTACGACACCCGGCACACGGTCGAGCTCGCGCAGCAGGCCGAGAAGGCCGGAGCTCATGGCCTGCTCGTCGTGACGCCCTTCTACAACCGCCCACCGCAGGAGGGCCTGGTCCAGCACTTCACTGCTGTCGCGGACGCGACCGCGCTGCCGGTGATCCTGTACGACATCCCCGGCCGCTCCGGCGTTCCGATCACGACCGAGACGCTGGTCCGCCTTGCCGAGCACGACCGGATCGTGGCGGTCAAGGACGCGAAGGACGACCTGTACGAGTCGTCCTGGGTACTGGCGCGCACGGACCTCGCGTACTACTGCGGCACCGACGCGCTCAACCTCGCCCACCTCACCCAAGGCGCCGTCGGGATGGTCAGCGTGGTGGCTCATGCGGCGGCCGCGGAGTATGCGGCGATGGTCCGGGCTGTCGACGCGGGTGACCTCACCGAGGCGATCCGCGTGCATCGGTCCCTGCTGCCCGCCGTGCGCGGGATCATGACCCGGACCCAGGGGGCGATCATGGCCAAGGCGGCTCTGCAGCTCGCCGGCGTGCTGCGGAGCCGGGCGATGCGCCTGCCCCTGGTCGCCGCCACGGACGAGCAGGTCGAACTGCTGCGGACGGACCTCATGGAGGCAGGCCTGCTGTGAGCCATCCCCACCCGGAGCTCACCACGCCGCCGCCGCTGGCCGGGGGTGGCCTGCGCATCGTCCCGCTCGGCGGTCTCGGCGAGGTCGGCCGCAACATGACGGTCTTCGAGCATTCCGGGCGGCTCCTCGTCGTCGACTGCGGCGTGCTCTTTCCGGAGGACCACCAGCCCGGCGTCGACCTGATCCTGCCGGACTTCGACTACATCCGGGACCGCCTCGACCAGATCGAGGCGGTCGTGCTCACCCACGGCCACGAGGACCACATCGGCGCAGTGCCGTTCCTGCTCCGCGAGAAGCGCGACATCCCGATCGTCGGGTCCCGGCTGACGCTGGCGCTGGTCGAGGCCAAGCTCACCGAGCACCGCATCGACGCCTACCAACTCGAGGTGGCCGAGGGCCGAACCGAGCGGTTCGGCCCCTTCACGGTCGAGTTCCTCGCCGTCAACCACTCCATCCCCGACGCGCTGGCTTTGGCGATCCGCACGAAGGCCGGCGTGGTCCTGCACACCGGCGACTTCAAGATGGACCAACTGCCGCTGGACGGTCGGCTGACCGACCTCAACGGCTTCGCCCGGCTCGGCGACGATGGGGTCGACCTGTTCATGGTCGACTCCACCAACGCCGAGGTGCCGGGGTACAACGCGCACGAGCGCGACATAGCGCCGGTCCTCGACCGGGTGTTCGCCGAGGCGCCGCGCCGCGTCATCGTCGCGTCGTTCGCGAGCCACATCCACCGGGTCCAGCAGGTGCTCGATGTAGCCGTGGCGCACGGCCGCAAGGTCGCGTTCGTCGGGCGGTCGATGGTGCGCAACATGGGGATCGCCCGCGACCTCGGCTACCTCGACATACCCGGCGGCACCCTGGTCGACCTGAAGGGCCTGCACGACCTCGCGCCCGAGGAGGTCGTGCTGATGTCGACCGGCTCGCAGGGCGAGCCGATGGCCGCATTGTCGCGCATCGCCAACCGTGACCACCCGGCGATCAGCATCGAACCGGGCGACGTCGTCGTGCTGGCGTCGTCGCTCATCCCCGGCAACGAGAACGCCGTGTCCCGGGTCATCAACGGCCTGACCCGGTGGGGCGCCACCGTCGTGCACAAGGGCAACGCGATGGTGCACACGTCCGGTCACGCCAGCGCCGGCGAGCTGCTCTACGCCTACAACCTGGTGAAGCCCCGCAACGTCATGCCGATCCACGGCGAGACGCGGCACCTGCACGCGAACGCGGGCGTGGCGGTGAGCGCGGGCGTGCCGCGAGACCGGGTCGTGCTGGCCGAGGACGGCGTGGTGGTCGACCTCGCCGCAGGTGTCGCACGTGTGGTTGGCGCGGTGCCGTGCGGTTATGTCTATGTCGACGGCTCGAACGTCGGCGGCGTCGCCGAGGCGTCGCTGAAGGATCGGCGGATCCTCGGCGAGGAGGGTTTCATCTCGGTCGTCGTCGTCGTCGACTCCGTCACCGGCAAGGTCACCGGCGGGCCGGAGATCCACGCCCGCGGTTTTGCCGAGGACGACAGCGTGTTCGACGAGATCAGGCCGGAGATCGCCGAGGCGCTGGAGAAGGCGGCGGTCGCCGGGGGAGCGGACACGTACCAGCTCCAGCAGACGATCCGGCGAACCATCGGCCGCTGGGTCAGCGGCCGATACCGGCGCCGTCCGATGATCATCCCGGTCGTCGTGGAGTCCTGAGTCCGCCCGGGCTCCGTTGCCCGAACGGGGGCCCGCTATCCGGAGGCCGTGAGCCGAGCGCCGCGCATCCGTCTCCTCCTCGAGCGTCGAGCGGCCCATGGAGACGCGGTACAGATCGGCGGTTCGACTGCGGACGACGAGATCGAGCGGACATCCCGGGTGGTCGAGGCACATCGACACCTCTCGCCGTTCGAGGAGCAGCCACGGGCGTTCGGCGCCGCGATCGACGATCGGAACTCGATCAGGATTCGCTGGGCCGGTGGCGCGTCCCGGTCGACGTGGCGGGAGATCCACGGGCTGAGCAGCTCCGGATCCAGCTCGGCGGGGGTTGGATCCGCCATGATCCAGCGCGCCACCCAAGCGCCGACGGCACCGAGGACCGGCCGCAGCTCCTCGCCGGCCTGCGTGAATCGATGGCCGGTGCCGTCGGAGTCGCTCCTGAAGATCAACGGGGTTGTCGGCGTGTGACGCGAGGTACGCAAGTGTTTCGCGGGGTAGCCTCCGATCATGGCGACCCGTACGTCCACGCCGACCCGCTCGCGCCGGTCGTCCTCGGCAGCGAGCGACCGGCGTTCGACCCGCAGGTCACCGCAGCGCGGCCGGCCGAAGGCGCGGGCGCCGCAGCGGGGGCGGGTCACGCCCCGGCCGAGCCCGTTGACCCGGCTGGCCCGTGGCATCGGCCGCCTGGTGGAGGCCATCTGGATGGGGGTTGCGCACCTGGTCGGCGGCACCGTCCGCCGGATCGGTTCGAGCGCCCGCGAGCTCGAACCCGCGTACCGCCGCGACGGGGTAGGGCTCGGCCTGGTGGGCGCGGCGATCGTGATCGGCGCCGCCGTGTGGTGGAGCATCGACGGAGGCGTGGCGGAGTTCGTCCGTTCCTTCGTCACCGGGGCGGTCGGTGCCGGTGCTGTCGCGGTGCCGCTGCTGCTGGTCATGCTCGCCTGGCGCACCCTGCGCCACCCGGACCGCAACGGACCCGGTGGACGGCAGATGGTCGGCTGGACGGCTCTGGGCCTGGGTGTGCTGGGACTCGTGCACGTCGCCGCCGGCATGCCCCGACCGGTCGACGAGGCCGCCATGCAGAGTGCGGGCGGCGCCATCGGTTTTGTGGCCTCGACCGTGCCGGCCGACCTGCTCACCGTGTGGGTGGCGACGCCACTGCTGGCGCTGCTGAGCGTCTACGGGCTGCTGGTCGTCACCGGCACTCCGGTGCACCAGCTACCGGAGCGCGCTCGCGACATCCGCAACTGGCTGACCGGGAACGCGCCGGCAACGGACGGTGCGGACGGCGACGATGCTCCTGCCCCCCCGTGGCGGTCGTTGCTGCGCCGGCGCGGGGGAGCCGAGGTCGTACCCGGTGACGAGCAGCCCTACGACAGCCCGCTGCTGCGCGACAAAGCAGCTCGCCGGCAGGCGCTCGAGGATGCGGCCGAGAGAGATCAGCCGACCCGTGTCGTGGTCCCTGCCAGGCAGGCGGCCGAGCCGCCGGGCGAGCCCCCTCCGCACACGCCGTTGCCGCAGCGGGTCGAGCAGCTCGCGCTGTCCGGCGACATCACCTACACGCTGCCGTCCAGCGACGCTCTGCGTCAGGGCAGCCCGCACAAGGCCCGGAGCGCGGCCTCCGATCAGGTCGTGGAGGCCCTGACCGAGGTGCTCGACCAGTTCGAGATCGACGCCCAGGTCACCGGCTACACCCGCGGCCCTACGGTCACCCGGTACGAGGTCGAGCTGGGCACCGCGGTGAAGGTCGAGCGGGTCACGGCGCTGTCGAAGAACATCTCCTACGCCGTCGCCAGTGCGGAGGTGCGGATCCTCTCGCCGATCCCGGGCAAGTCCGCGATCGGCATCGAGATCCCGAACAGTGACAAGGAGACCGTCAGCCTCGGCGACGTCCTGCGGGCGCCGGTCGCCCGCAAGGACCACCACCCGATGGTGGTCGGCCTGGGCAAGGACGTCGAGGGCGGGTTCGTCATCGCGAACCTGGCGAAGATGCCGCACGTGCTCATCGCCGGCGCCACCGGCTCGGGTAAGTCGAGCTGCCTCAACTCGCTGATCACGTCGGTCCTGATGCGCTCGACGCCGGACGAGGTCCGGATGATCCTCGTCGACCCCAAACGGGTCGAGCTGACCGCCTACGACGGCATCCCGCACCTGATCACGCCGATCATCACGAACCCGAAGAAGGCCGCCGAGGCGCTGCAGTGGGTCGTCCGCGAGATGGACATGCGCTACGACGACCTCGCGCAGTTCGGCTTCCGGCACCTGGACGACTTCAACAAGGCGGTCCGGTCGGGTCGGCTCAGGACGCCGCCTGGCAGTGAGCGGGCCGTCACGCCGTATCCCTATCTGCTGATCATCGTCGACGAGCTGGCCGATCTGATGATGGTCGCGCCGCGCGATGTCGAGGACGCGATCGTGCGGATCACTCAGCTTGCCCGCGCGGCCGGCATTCACTTGGTGCTGGCGACCCAGCGGCCGTCGGTGGACGTCGTGACCGGCTTGATCAAGGCGAACGTGCCGTCGCGGCTGGCGTTCGCGACTTCGTCGTTGGCCGACTCGCGGGTGATCCTGGACCAGAACGGGGCGGAGAAGCTGGTCGGCCAGGGCGACGGCCTGTTCCTGCCGATGGGCGCGAGCAAACCGGTGCGCATCCAGGGCGCGTGGGTCACCGAGTCGGAGATCCACGCCGTGGTCAAGCACTGCAAGGAGCAACTGGCGCCCACCTACCGCGAGGACGTGACCGCGGCGGCCGCATCGCGGCGGGAGATCGACGAGGACATCGGCGACGACCTCGATCTGCTGTGTCAGGCCGCCGAGCTGGTGATCACGACACAGTTCGGGTCGACGTCGATGCTCCAGCGCAAGCTGCGGGTCGGCTTCGCCAAGGCCGGCCGGCTGATGGACCTGATGGAGAGCCGCGGCATTGTCGGCCCGTCGGAGGGTTCCAAGGCGCGCGACGTGCTGGTCAGGCCAGACGAGCTCGACGAGGTCGTCGACACCCTCCGCGGCGGGTAGAACGAGGGGCGTGGCGCAGGTACGGGTCGGGATCTCGGGGTGGACCTACCCACCGTGGCGGGGCGTTTTCTACCCGACGGGGCTGGCGCAGCGGCGCGAGCTCGAGTACGTCTCGACGCAGCTGAACAGCGTGGAGGTCAACGGGTCGTTCTACGGGCTGCAGCGGCCGTCCAGCTATCAGGCCTGGTTCGCGCGGACGCCGGACCAGTTCGTCTTCTCGGTCAAAGGCCTGCGTTTCATCACCCACCTCAAGAAGCTGGCCGACGTCGGGACGCCGCTGGCCAACTTCTTCGCCTCCGGTGTGCTGGCGCTCGAGCACAAGCTGGGGCCGGTGCTGTGGCAATTGCCCCCGATGCTGCCCTTCCAGGCCGGCCGTCTCGAGGCGTTCTTCGAGCAGCTGCCCCGTACGACGGCGGCGGCCGCACGGCTCGCCGAGCGTCACGACGGGCAACTGAAGCACGGCGCCTGGACGACGACGCAGGCCGACCGACCGCTCCGGCACGCGCTGGAGGTGCGGCATTCCAGCTACCAGAGCGCGGCGTTCGTCGAGCTTCTGCGGCGGCACGACGTCGGCCTGGTCGTCGCCGACTCCGCCGGGAAGTGGCCGCTCATGCTCGACGTGACCGCCGACTTCGTCTACGTCCGCCTGCACGGCGCGGAGGAACTCTATGTGAGCGGGTACACCCCGGCGGCCCTGGACGAATGGGCCGGCCGGTGCGTGTCGTGGCTGGCCGCCGGTCTCGACGCGTACGTGTACTTCGACAACGACGTCAAGGTCCGGGCGCCCTTCGACGCCATCGGCCTGCTGGAGCGGGTCCGCGCGGCCGGGACGAGGTAGCAGATGTCCCTCGTTGGCGCCCTCTGTGTGGCTTGTCCGCTTCGGCTCGCTTGTCGACGTGAGGTTGGTGCGGCGGCGCAAGGTCACGCTTACTCGGCTCTCAGCATCGACGTGAGGACGCGGAGGGTGAGGGCGCCGCTGACGATGAGCAGGGTGTAGGCGATGAGCTGGTAGAGGCCGAGGTCCTGGGCAACCTGAGGGCCGCCCGCGGTGCCGAGCAGGATGGCGGCGACGACGCCGGTCGCAGCGGCCAGGATGGTCAGCAGGGACTGGTGAACCAGGCGCGTCACGACGCGACGGTCGCGCTCGTCGGCGAACAGACGTACCTCGGTGGAGAGCCGGCCGTGTTCGATGGCACTCGTGATGCGATCCAGGCGGCGCGGAACACGACGGATGACGGGAAGCAGCTTGACGAGCTCGGCCGTCGCCGTCGCGCGTAACGACTCGGGGAGCACCGCCTGGCGGAGGCGGGTGGTGGCAAAGGTACGTGACTCCTCGACGATGTCGAAGCCGGGCGCGAGCTCGCTGAGCGTTCCCTCCGCGGTCGCGAGCGCGCGGAACACCGCCGCGAGTTCAGGCGGCACGGAGACGCCGTAGCGGGTGACCAGGCGGAACAGGTCCGCGAACATCTCCACGTCGACGGCAAGCCCCGGGCCGAGATGGCGAGCCATGAACCGCCCGACGGCCCGTGTGAGCCCGGCCTCGTCGATCTCCTCCGGCCGGTCGACGGCCTCGACCAGCGCATCGCTGAGAGCAGTCGCATCACCGGTGTCGACGGCGAGGAGCAGGCGTTGGAGTACGCCGCGCAGGTTGGCATCGAGGCGACCCACCGAGCCGAAGTCCAGCAGGCCGAGCCGACCGTCTCGCAGGAGCAGGAGATTGCCGGGGTGCGGGTCGGCGAGAAACACCCCGTCGAGCATGATCTGGGTCAGCAGCGTGTGCAACAACCTGCGAGCGAGATCGGTGCGGTCCAGGCCCAGGTCGTCGATGATCGGCGCAGCCTTGTCGAGGGGGAGGCCGTCGAGGAAATCCATGACCAGCACGCGGCTGGTGCACAGCTCGGTGTGGACGCGGGAGATGGCGACGTCGTCGTAGCTGCGTGCGGCGATGACGCTTGCCATGTTGCGAGCCTCGACGGTGAAGTCGAGCTCCTCTCGTAGGGCTTCGACGAATCCGTCGGCGAGGTCGCGGACACCGATCGACCGAGCCCACTGCGCACGCTCGTGGAGCACCGTAGCCATCCGAACCATGATGTCGAGATCGGCCTCGACGATGGGCCTGATCCCGGGTCGTTGCAGCTTGACGACGACCTGGTCGCCGGCGCGCAACCGGGCACGATGGACCTGGGCGATGGAGGCGGCGGCAAGCGGTTGGCGGTCGACGTCGGCGAACACCTCGGTGACGGGGGAGCCGAGCTCTTCTCCGAGCAGGATCTCGATCTCCGCCCACTCGACCGGTGCCGCCTGGCTCTGTAGCCGGCTGAGCTCGTCGATGAACTCCTTCGGCAGCACGTCGGGCCTGGTCGACAGGATCTGCCCGAGCTTGACGAAACAGACGCCTGCCTCGTCCAGCGCGAGCCGCAGCCGCCTGGCCAGCCCGGCCCGTTGCTGGCGGGTCGGTTCGCGCCGCCCCGAGAGGTACGCGCCCAGGCCGTGTCGAACGGCGATCCGGCTGATCTGGGAGTAGCGCGAGGCGCGCCGCCGCCAGCGCCGGAACGCGCGGTACCAGTGGACCAGCCGCGGCCGCGTGCCGGCGGACAGAAAGGTCTCACTGAGGTTGAGCAGGCCCATCGCGGACAGCACGCCGATGCCGATCCACAGCAGAATGAACCCTGCCTGCTGCTCCTCGTTCCGCATCTGCGGGCCTACCGCGAGTGCAGCGACGGTCAGACCGGCGGCGCCACTGAGCAGCAGGCGAAGCGGTCCTGCGCGCAGGTCCAGGAAGCGCCTGGCGATGAGGGAGAGGAGGAGAGTCCAGAAGACGAGGTAGCCGGCAACGGAGAGGACGGTCAGGGCATCCACGATCTCCACACTAGGCGGCGGCGGCCCAGCACCATCGACTCGGCTGCCGGCACCGGCAGACCGCTGCTGCCGTGCCTATCGTTGCGGTGTCGAGGCGCGGACGAACTGGCTGATCGACTCCGCGACGACATCCGGCGCCACCCAGATCGCGCTGTGGTCCTGACCCGGCAGCACGCGGTGGGTGCCGCGGGGCAGGAGCTGGACGAGTGCCTCTGCGCCGGCGTGGAAGAACGGTTCGGAGTTCTCGCCGACGAGGACGTCTGTTTGCTGGTCGATGGACCACCGGTCGGTCGACAACGGTGTACCGCCCTGCGTGGCTTCGACGATGCGTCCGTCGTAGGCAAGGGTGTGGGCGTACGTGGTCATCGTCTCCCAGGAGCGGTCGGCTTTCATCGGCTCGAAGTCGGCCGGAACCGAGGGGTCGGCCGGGGCCGACGATGAACGGCGGTTCGTCGAGGTAGAGGGAGGAGACCCGGTCGCCGAGGGCGCTCGCTGCCTCGAGCGCCAGCACGCACCCGCCCGGGCCGCTGGCTAGTCGCGCCCCGGCCCCGTCGGTCGTCGTTGACGACCGTGCAGCCGGCGGCAAGCAACTCGGCAAGTCCGTCGAGGTCGTGGTGGTCGGAGACCGCCGTGCCCACGAGCACCACGGTGGGCCCCGTGTCGTTCACGTCATGGCGATATGGGGCGGAGAAGCTGATCGTCCGGGGCGATGGCCTGTTTCCTGCCGATGGGCGCGGCGCGTGACGTGCAGACGACGAGCGCCCGGGACGGGGGAACTCCAGGCGCCCGCCGCCGGTCGGCCTCTACCCGGCGTGCGCCGGCCGAAACGACCACCGAGGTGTGCCGGGCCGGCCTGCCGTGCGAGGCTTCGACGCCATGAGCGGGCACTCGGTGGCGATCGTCACGCTGGGATGCGCGCGCAACGAGGTCGACTCCGAGGAGCTGGCCGGGTGGCTGTCGGGCGACGGGTTCACGCTGGTCGTCGACCCGTCGGCGGCTGAGACCGTCGTCGTCAACACCTGCGGCTTCGTCGAGCAGGCGAAGAAGGACTCGGTCGACGCGCTGCTGTCGGCAGCCGACTTGAAGGCGGACGGGACGACGAGAGCGGTCGTGGCCGTCGGCTGCCTGTCGGAGCGGTACGGCGCGACCCTCGCGGCCGAGTTGCCCGAGGCCGACGCCGTGCTGGGCTTCGACGACTACGAGTCGATCGGCAGCCGGCTGGGGAGCATCCTCGCAGGCGACCCGCATCGGCCGCACACGCCACAGGACCGTCGCAGGCTGCTTCCGCTCGCGCCGACCTCACGGCACGCGGAGCTGCCGGACCTGCCCGCGGGTGTGGCGCCGGCGTCCGGGCCGCCGGTGGTGCGGCGCCGGCTCGACGGCGGGCCGGTGGCTCCGCTCAAGCTGGCCAGCGGGTGCGACCGTCGCTGCTCCTTCTGCGCCATCCCGGGCTTCCGGGGTGCCTACCTGTCCCGCCGGCCCGGCGACGTGCTGGCCGAGGCCCGCTGGCTCGCCGGGCAGGGCGTGCGCGAGCTGTTCCTCGTCAGCGAGAACTCCACGTCCTACGGCAAGGACCTCGGCGACCTGCGACTGCTCGAGACCCTGCTGCCGGAGCTGGTGGCGACCAACGGCGTCGACCGGGTGCGTGTCTCCTACCTGCAGCCGGCGGAGATGCGCCCGTCGCTGATCGATGTTCTCGCCGGGACGCCGGGGGTCGCCGCGTACTTCGACCTGTCGTTCCAGCATGCGAGCGGCTCCGTGCTCCGGCGGATGCGCCGGTTCGGCTCCGGCGACTTGTTTCTCGATCTCGTGGCGGCGATCCGGTCCCGGGCGCCGAGCGCCGGTATCCGGTCCAACGTCATCGTCGGGTTTCCCGGCGAGACCCAGGACGACCTCGCCGAGCTGGAGGCCTTCCTGGGCCAGGCACGCCTCGACGTCGTCGGCGTCTTCGGCTACTCCGACGAGGACGGCACCGAGGCCGCGAGTTTCGGGGCCAAGGTCCCGCACGACGAAGTTGCCGACCGAGTCGAGCGGATCAGCGGCCTGGCCGACGCGCTCGTCGCAGAGCGAGCGGAGGACCGGGTGGGCGAACGGGTCGACGTCTTGGTCGAGTCCGTCGACGGCGACCGCGTCGAGGGCCGTGCCGGGCACCAGGGCCCGGACGTAGACGGCGTGACGACGGTCGTCGGTACCACGGCCCGGGTGGGCGAGATCGTCTCCGCCCTCGTGGTGGTTTCCAACGGCGCCGACCTGGTCGCCACGCCCGCCTGAATTGCCCCGATTCCCCGATGATCAGCTGCGGGAGGGGGAGATCGTGGCCAGGATCTCGGGGCCGCGCGTGTCGAGACGGGCACCGCCGACGCGGGCGCCGATCCGCAGCAGGACCACTCCGTAGATCGGACCGGCCCCCAGCAGGACAGCCCCGACGGCCACGTTCCAGACCGTCGCCAGCATCAGCAGCAGGGCCGACGGCACAACAAGCGCCCCCGCCACGAGCCCGCCGACCAGCTGCTGCAGGACCGTCGCAACGTTGCCGCCACTCGGGGTCGAGAACGGGTTGGCGCCCGGTGGGGGAGCGGGGTAGGGAGCGACGACGTTCGCCACGGAGGCGACGGCGATGCCGGCCAGCAACGCTGCGACGGACGCTCCCACGACCGCGGGAAGCAGCGCCGGCCGACCGGCCAGGACAGCGCTCAGGCCGGCCGTGACGACGACCACGGGCACCGCCCAGGCGAGCGTGCCCATCGCGCGTCCCCAGCGGTCGTCCCGCCCGGACAGTCCAGCTGCCAGGTGCACCCACAAGGCGCTGCCGTCGTACGCGGTCTGGTTCAGCGCCGTGAGGCCGATCAGCGACGCGACGGCGGGCCCCGCCACGAGCACGAACTCGGCCGGTGCGCCGCCCAGCCGGGGGCCGACCACGATGCCGAGCACGGCGACCGGGACCACGATGAGCCCGACCCGCTGCCGCGGATCGCGCCACCAGTAGGTGAGCGTCCGCGCCGCCACGGCGCCACTGGCGTCGCGGGGCAGGAGTCGCGCGGCCCATGCCGGAGCGAGCTGGCTGCCGGCCCGGACGGCTCCGCCGCTCGCGACGGCGTTTCCGCTCTCGAGTGCCCGGGTGAGCGCGACCGCCCAGCCGGCCACCAGTAGCCCCAGTGCCGCCGCCGCGATCGCAAGGCGTAGCGCGCCCACCCCGGCGTCTCCGACGACGGCGTCGTGCGGTGCCGCCCAGGCCGCGCCCAGCGGCGTCCATGCCAGGATCTCGGCGACCTGGTCGACGACGCTGCGCGGAGTCCTGCCGGCCAGCTGCTGGACTCCCGCCTGGAGCAGGCCGAGTGACGCGACGATCACGACAGCGACGACCGAGATCAGGTCGCGAGCCCGGCGCGACCTCAGCAGGCCGGCCATGGCCGTCGTCGTTGCCCGGCTCGCGACGACGCACAGGCAGGCGCCCACGATTGCGCCGACGGCGGCGTAGACCACGGCGAGAGGGCTCCGCGCCCAGGTGGCCACGGTGGCCGCGGCGGTCAGGGGACGTGGCAGCCGCGGGAATGCCGACGAAGCCGGCCGCCAGCATGCCGGCCAGCAGAGTTCGGCGGGGCAACGGCAGGAGGGTGAACCGGGCCGGGTCGATGGTCTCGTCGACGCCGAACACGAGAACCGGCAGCACCGCCCAGCCGAGCACGAGCAGGCTGCCGCCGATCACGAGCACCGTGCGGGCCAGGTCCGCGTCGATCGTGCGGGCGAACACCACGAGCGTCATCCCGGCGACCGTCGCGCCGACGCCGAAGGCGACCCCGATCACAGTCGCCACGACCTTCGCCGTCGAGCCGCCGCGCAGCCCGTTGCGCAGCAGCCGCAGCTTCAGCCCGACGAAGACCGCAACCACGCCAGCCCTTCCCCGAGCTCACGGTGGCCACCCACCAACGACACGAACCGCTCCTCCAGCGACCCTTCGCCACGGACGTCGTCGAGTGACCCGGCCGCGAGAACCCGGCCCTCCGCGATGACCGCGATCTGGTCGCACATCTGTTCCACCAGGGCCATCACGTGGCTGGACATGACCACGGTCCCGCCGCCACGTGCGAACGAGGTGAGGATGTCGCGGATCGTTGTTGCCGAGACCGGGTCGACGGCCTCGAACGGCTCGTCGAGCACGAGGATCCGAGGGCCGTGGATCAGGGCACAGGCGAGCCCGATCTTCCTGGTCATGCCGGCGCTGTAGTCGACGACCAACGCGCCGCCCGCACCGGCCAGGTCGAGCACGTCCAACAGCTCGCCCGCTCGCTGCCGGGAGACGGCGACGTCCAGACCGTGCAGCCGGCCCACGTACTCCAGCAGCTCGGTTCCGGTGAGGCGGTCGAACAGCTGCATGCCGTCGGGCAGGACGCCGAGCAGGCGCTTGGCCCCGACCGGGTCGCGCCAGACGTCGTCGCCCAGGACGTACGCGGCCCCGGCGTCCGGGCGGAGCAGGCCGGTGGCCATCGACAGCGTGGTCGTCTTGCCGGCACCGTTCGGCCCGACCAGGCCGAAGAACGAGCCTGCCGCGACGTCGAGATCGAGACCGGCGACGGCAAGCGTCTCTCCGAAGCGCTTGACCAGCCCACGCAGGGCGAGGGCTGGTGCGTGGTCCTGGGTCTGGGTCACCTGGCCGAGCCTAGGTCCCGGTCGCGATGCCCGGCCGCCGTACCCTGGGCGCGTGCCCGTCCCGGCCGCTGACGAACCGCAGGCCAGCGCCTGGAACCTGCCCAACGCGCTGACCGTGCTGCGGCTGTTCCTGGTGCCGCTCCTCGCGTGGCTGCTCCTGCGCGAGGGCGGGGACGACGACCTGTCGAGGGTGGGCGCCTTCCTGACGTTCTCGGTCGCCATGGTCACCGACAAGGTCGACGGTGACCTGGCGCGCAAGCGCGGCCTGGTCACCGACTTCGGCAAGATCGCCGACCCGATCGCGGACAAGGCCTTGACCGGTGCCGCCTTCATCGGGCTGTCCCTTCTCCACGAGCTGCCCTGGTGGGTCACCGTGGTCGTGCTCGTCCGCGAGCTCGGCATCACCGCGCTTCGGTTCGTCGTCATCCGCCACGGCGTGATGCCGGCCGGCCGTGGCGGCAAGGTCAAGACCGCGCTGCAGGGACTTGCCCTCGGCCTCTACCTCTTGCCCCTTCCGGCATCGCTGCACCCCGTCGAGGTGGTCGCCATGGGGATCGCCGTCACGGTTACGGTCGGCACCGGAATCGACTACGTGGCGCAGGCAGTGCGCCTCCGGCGCGACAGCCCGCGGACGGCCGCCAGGCGGGCGCACCAGGCCGGGGCCGGGGAGTGACGAGG
>JBOGDS010000060.1:0-23772 GCA_050743075.1 Jiangellaceae bacterium
ATCCAGACCTACATCGACGGCTGGAACAAACGCGCCCACCCCTTCACCTGGACCAAGACCGCCGACCAGATCCTGGCCAAGGCCACACCCCGTAAGAAGACTTCAAACACGCGACACTAGGACAGCGCGCAGCGAGGCGGCGAGGTCACGCTCGACGACGACGGTGCCGCCGTCGACGAACGCGTCGAGGTCGCCGGACCGGACCTGGCTCTCGGCGTTGGCCGCGTCGACCGCCACCACCGTCAGGTCGACATCGGCGATCTCCGCCTGTGCCTCCGCCGCCGCCTGCAGGGCGTCGCCGTCCTGGCCCGGGAATGCCACGGTGTACTCGTCGGCGCCGAAGCTCAGCAGTCGGGGAGAGACGACGAACAGCGCGATGATGCCGATCGTGATCGCGGTGGAGACGAAGAACGACCGGTCCCGCGCCCGCTGCACGAACTCCCGTCGGGCGACAAGCGCGACGGCTTCGCGGAACGACAAGGCACGCGACATCAGGCAGCCACCTCCGGCTCGTCGGCGTCGTCAGGGTCGGTGACGACCTCACGGAACAGCTCAGCCAACGTCGGTTCTGCCGCGGCGAACGCGCGCACCGGTCCGAGTCGCTGGGCCGCCGCGAGCAGGACCTGGTCGTCGGTGCCCTCGGACAGCTCCACCAGAGCCGGCGTGCCGTGATCGAGGACGGTGGCGCCGCGGAGTGCCGACGAAAGCTGGCCGACCCATCCTTCGGGTGCGTCGACGAGGAGCCGGTAGCGACGCCGGCCGGTCCCGCCCCGCAGCTCGGCCACCGTCCCGTCGGCGACGATCCGCCCGGCCCGGATGATCGCGACGGCGTCGCACAGCCGCTCGACGAGGTCGAGCTGGTGGCTGGAGAAGACCAGCGCGGCGCCGGCGTCGACCCGCTCGCGCAACACCGAGGCCAGGGCGTCCACCCCGACCGGGTCGAGCCCGCTGAACGGCTCGTCGAGGACCAGGACGGTCGGGTCGTGCACCAGGGCGGCCGCGAGCTGCACCCGCTGCTGGTTGCCCAGCGAGAGCTGCTCGACGCGGTCGCCGGCCCGCCCGGCCAGGCCCGAACCGCTCCAGCAGGTCGGTCGCGGACGCCGCCGCCACCGTAGCGTCGGTGCCCCGCAGCTGGGCCAGGAACACCAGCTGCTCGTGGACCTTCATCTTCGGGTAGAGCCCGCGCTCTTCGGGCATGTAGCCGAACTCGCGGCGGGCGTCGGCGTCGGCCGGGCGGCCCTGCCAGCGGACCTGCCCGGCGTCGGCCTCGAGGACGCCCAAGACGATGCGCATCGCCGTGGTCTTGCCGGCGCCGTTTGTGCCGACAAAGCCGTACATCTGACCCGGCCCCACCGTGAAGGAGAGGTCGTCGAGTGCGACGACCTCGCCGTAGCGCTTGGACAGCTTGTCGAGCTCGAGCACGGAGCCTCCCTCGTCCCGGACGTCCAGCATGCCTGACCGGGTCGACTCGCTCCTCAGGACGGTCTGCGTCTTCCCACCTCAGGAGGATCTTCCAGCCGCCCCGGCGGGGCGATACGGACGTCGATCTGATCATGCGGCAGAATTCCCGCCGCGGATCGGGCACAACCTGGGGCCTCCATGCGTTACGAGGGTCACGGTTGGACCCCTGACCGAATGAATGAGACAACGCCCAGCAAGGGGGATTGAACCTATGGCTACTGACTACGACGCTCCCCGCAAGACCGACGACGAGCTCTCCGAGGACTCTATCGAGGAGCTGAAGAACCGTCGGATGGACAAGTCGTCCGGCATCGTCGACGTCGACGAGACCGAGCTCGCCGAGTCGCTCGAGCTGCCCGGTGCCGACCTGTCCAACGAGGAGCTCGCGGTCCGCGTACTGCCGAGGCAGGCTGACGAGTTCACCTGTTCGCAGTGCTTCCTTGTTCACCACCGCAGCCAGCTCGCGCGGGAGAAGAACGGTTTCCTCGTCTGCCGCGACTGCGCGGCCTGACGGGCGCGGCTCCGTCGCAACGCTTCGCCTTCCTACTCATGGCGGGGTACGTCAGGCCGCGCAGTCGCGGCGTCCCGGGCCGAGATGAGGGTGGCGGCGAGCTCGGTCGGATGGCGGGTCGAGACCAGCCAGAAGGGGACCGGGTCGGCCGGGTCGTCGACGGCTACCCGCACCATCGGAGCGATGTAGCCGCGCAGGACCAGGAACGCCGACGGGTCGGCCTGCGGACCGCGGGCCGAGCGCGCGGCCGCCGCATCCAGCGCGTCAACGGCACCGGCGGCCCACAGTGGGAGGCGGGCCCGCCCGGCGGCGAAGGCGTCGCCGTCCACGGCGACTACGACCCGTCCGTACGTGAGCAGGCCGGCGACGGTCAGAGCGACCACGACGACCGTCACGGGCACGGAGACCCGCGGGCCGTATGCGTGCTGGACTGCCAGCCAGACCGAAACGGCGACCGCGGGAGGGATCAGCCACCACGAGAGTGGTACCCACAGCCGTTCGCGGTAGCGTCCCACCTCCGCAGGGTCCCACCCCGGTTCGCCGACGCGCAGGTAGGGTCACGATCCGTGACAGAGCGCGCCGCCTTGTCCAGCGGCATTCCTGCCGACGCCACGCTGCCGCCGCGCCACCCGCACGCGCCGGCACCTGGTGAGCAGATCGCGTCGCACTACCACCGGTGCGTGGGCTGCGGACGAGACTACCCGACCGGTCTGCGGGTCGTCGTGACGGCAGGGGAGGGGCTAACCCTCTCGGGAAGCTTCACCGTGACCGAGGACCACCAGGGCGCCCCCGGCCTCGCCCACGGCGGGATGCTCGCCCTCGCGTTCGACGAGGTGCTGGGCTCGCTGATCTGGCTGGTCGCGATGCCCGCCGTCACCGGCCATCTCGAAACCGACTTCCGCCGGCCTGTACCCGTCGGCACCACGTTGCACATCACAGCCCAGGTCGACGGGTGGTCGGGGAGGAGGCTCTACGTGAGTGCGGTCGGACGGTCCGACGACCCCGGTGGCCCGGTCGCCGTACGCGCGAAGGCGGTCTTCGTCATCGTCAGCGGCGAGCACTTCCGTATCCATGGCCGGCGCGAGGACGTCGACGCCGCGCTGGCTCACGACCACGTGCGGCAGGCTGCCAGAGCCGTCGAGGTCAACCCGTGACGGGCGGCGTGGACATCCTCGTCACTCGTCTCGACGAAGCCGCGCCATTGCCGTCGTACGCGCACCCGGGCGACGCCGGTGCGGACCTCGTCACCACCGTCGGGGTAACGCTCGGGCCGGGGGAGCGGGCGACCGTGGGCACCGGCATCGCCGTCGCCCTGCCGGACGGTTACGCTGCCTTCGTCCACCCGCGTTCCGGACTGGCCCATCGGCTCGGGGTCAGCATCGTCAACGCGCCGGGAACGGTCGACGCGGGGTACCGGGGTGAGATCACGGTGGCGCTGGTCAACCACGACCTGCGCGAGCCGGTCGCCTTCCGCCGCGGCGACCGCATCGCCCAGTTGGTGGTCCAGCGGGTCGAACACGCACGGTTCCATGAGGTCGAACGGCTCCCGGGTTCGGCGCGAGGCACCGACGGGCACGGGTCGACGGGGTTGTCGTCGGCCGGCCAGGAAAGGACGTAAACGGTGTTCCGACGCCGACGTCGCTCGGACGATCCCGACGACCCTGCGATCGCTACGACCGCGGGCACCAGCGAGGACATGTCCGAGGACGTGTCCGCGCAGGCCGGTGCGTCACGTCCAGGCGGCCCGTTCGACGTCTCCGAGGTCGACCTGACCGACCCGGTGCAGCGACGTGTCGACCTCGGCGGGCTGCTCGTGCGCGGCATCGAGGGAATGCAGCTGCAGCTTCAGGTCGACGAACGGTCGGGCGCGGCCACAGGCGTCACGATTGTGCTGGGCGACGCGGCGGTCCAGCTCGTAGCCGTCGCCGCCCCGCGGAGCTCCGGCATGTGGGAGCAGATCCGGCTGCAGCTCGCCGCGGACGCCCAGCGCCGCGGGGGCACGGTGCAAGAAGCGCGGGGGCCGTTCGGCACCGAGGTCCGCCGGGTCCTGCCGGTCACGACGCCGGACGGCAAGAGCGGCGTCCAGCCGTCCCGTGTCGCCGGCATCGACGGCCCGCGCTGGATGCTCCGGGCTACCTTCCTGGGCAAGGCCACCACGGACGTCCAGGTGTTCGGCCGGCTCGTCCAGGTGGTGCGTGACACGGTGGTCGTGCGGGGGGACCGGCCGATGGCTCCGGGCGACGTCATCCCGCTCAAGGCGCCGGTCCGGGATGAGTCGTCCAGCGACTCGGCGGACCAGGCACCCGCCACCGACGGGTAACCTCGAGGGCGTGAGGGACAGCAAGAGCGGCAGCAGCGTGTGGCGGGCGTTTCGGCGCTGGGCTGCACCCGAGGCCGATATCGACGCAGCCACCCTGCGGAAGGACGCCAGGGTGGCCGGATGCGTCGCGATCTTCGAGGTGGCTGACCGCGGACGGGCCAAGGTGCGCGGTGTCCTGCACACCGTCACCTTGCAGCCGCGTGCCGGCGTTCCCGCGCTGGAGGCTGAGCTCTACGACGGCACCGATGTGCTGACGCTCATCTGGCTCGGTCGCCGGCGGATCGCCGGCATCGATTGCGGGCGAGCGCTGGTCGCGAGCGGCCGGCTCACGACCGTCGACGGACGGCGGGTCATGTACAACCCCGAGTACGACCTGCTGCCGGCGGGAACCGCATGACCGAGCGGCGGCCCGGGCTCGCGGCCGCCATCGCGGGCGACGACCGGTTCCGCCCAACCGACGCGCTCGGTCCGGGCGCGTTGCTCGACGCCGGGCTTCCGTTGGCGCTGTTCACAGTCGTGTACGCCGCGGCAGGACGGGCTCTCACCCTCTCTCTCTGGGTCGCCGTCGGCTCTGGGGCCCTGCTGGCCGTCGTGCGGCTGGTGCGCCGCGAACCGCTACAGAACGTGGTCGCCGGGTTCCTCGGGGTCGGCCTGGCGGCGTTCCTCGCGGCCCGTACCGGTCGCGCGGAGGACGTCTTCCTGCCCGGCCTGCTGATCAACGTCGGCTACGGGCTGGCCTACCTGGTGTCGATCCTGATCCGGTGGCCGCTGCTGGGTGTGTTCGTGGGGGCGGTCACCGGGCAGGGCATGGGATGGCGCGACGATCCTGCACTGCTGCGCGCGTACATCAAGGCCAGCGCGCTGTGGGTCGCGATGTTCGCGCTGCGGCTCGCAGTGCAGGCGCCTCTCTACCTGGCCGGCGAGGAACACCTGGGCTGGCTCGCCGGCGCCCGGCTGGTCATGAGCTGGCCGCTGTTCCTTCTGGTCGCATACCTGTCCTGGCTGATCATCAGGCCCGCCTACCGGGCCTACGCCGAGCGGCAGGCCGTGGGCTCCCCAGCGGAGCCCTAGCCCGGCCTCGTCGCCGGCCACCTACCGGCTCGGCGCGCCGTGCGGAGACAGCAGGTCCTCGAGCTGCTGCTCCCTGTCCGAGGCGGCGACGAAGAGCAGCTCGTCGTGCGCCTCCAACGGCAGATCCGGCAGGGGCGCGTGGACGTGCTTGCCGCGGATCACCGAGACCAGGGTGGTGTCGACCGGCCAGGCGACATCGGCGATCGCGGTGCCGACGATGGGGGAGTCGTCCGGCAGCGTGAGCTCGACCAGGTTCGCCTCGCCCTGGCGGAACGTGAACAGCCGGACCAGGTCGCCGACGCTGACGGCCTCCTCGACGAGTGCGCTCATGATCCGCGGCGTCGACACGGAGACGTCGACACCCCACGACTCGTTGAACATCCACTCGTTTCGCGGGTGGTTGACCCGGGCGACGACCCGGGGCACCCCGAACTCGGTCTTGGACAGCAGTGAGACCACGAGGTTCACCTTGTCGTCACCGGTCGCCGCGATGACCACGTTGCAGCGCTCGAGGGTGGCCTCCTCCAGCCGCGAGAGCTCACACGCGTCGGCCAGCAACCACTCCGCCTCCGGCACGGACGCGGCCCGGATCGCCTTCGGGTCGCGGTCGATGAGCAGAACCTCATGGCCGTTGTGCAGCAGCTCTGCTGCGATGGAGCGCCCAACGTTGCCGGCGCCGGCGATGGCGACGCGCATCAGACCTCCATCTCTGGGGTGGCCGCGAAGACATCGCTGACCCGGGCCGTGTCGTCGGATCGCATGACGACGTGCACGAGATCACCTTCCTGGATCACGGTCTCGGCGTCGGCGACGACACCGTCCCCGTAGCGCGACAGGAACGCGATGCGTGCCCCGGAGGCCGCCTCCAGGGCGCCGACCGGTCGACCGATCCAGTCCGTCGAGACGTGAACCTCGGCAAGCCGGATCGTGCCGGACGGGTCGACCCACTCGGTCTCCGCGCCCTCGGGGATCAGCCGACGTAGCATCTGGTCGGCAGTCCACCGGACCGTGGCGACGGTCGGAATACCGAGCCGCTGGTAGACGGCCGCCCGGCCGGGGTCGTAGATCCGGGCGACGACGTTCTCGACGCCGAACGTCTCGCGGGCCACCCTGGCGGCCAGGATGTTGGAGTTGTCGCCGCTGCTGACGGCGGCGAACGCCCCCGCTTGTTCGATCTCGGCCTCGGCCAGCACGTCGCGGTCGAAGCCGATGCCGGAGACCGTGAGGCCCTCGAACCCGGCCGGCAGCCGCCGGAACGCCTCGGGGTTCTGGTCGATGACGGCCACGGTGTGCCCCCGTGACTCCATGATGTGTGCAAGCGTGGAGCCGACCCGTCCGCAACCCATGATCACGACGTGCACAGTGGTCCCTTCACGAGCGTTCTCACCGGCATCCGCCGCTTCCGGCGAATCCTTCGACGACGGTACACGGGCAGTCGTTCATCCCGAGTCCGCCCGCGCGCCCTAGCATGCGACCCGTGGCGAGTCTGGGCGACATCGCGCGACGGGTGCTGATCGGGCGCAAGCTCGCGAGCAACCGGCTCGGGGACACGCTGCTGCCCAAGCGGGTGGCGCTCCCGGTCTTCGCCAGCGACCCGCTCTCATCGGTCACCTACGCGACCCAGGAGATCCTGGTCATCCTGACCCTGGGCGGGCTGTCGTTCCTGTACCTGGCGCCCTGGGTGGCCGCGGGCGTCGTCCTGCTCCTCGTCGTCGTCGTGCTGTCCTATCGGCAACTGGTGCACGCCTATCCGACCGGCGGCGGCGACTACGAGGTCGCCGCGACGAACCTCGGCTCGAACGCCGGGCTGACCGTCGCGAGCGCTCTGCTCGTCGACTACGTCCTGACCGTGGCCGTCTCGGTGTCGGCCGGCGTGGACAACCTGATCGCGGCCGTGCCGGAGCTACGCGATCAACGCGTCGGTATCGCGGTGGGCGTGGTCGTCGTCCTCGCCGCGTTGAACCTGCGCGGCATCAAGGAGAGCGGGCGCGCGTTCGCCGTCCCGACGTACCTGTTCGTCGTCGGCGTCGTCGGCATGATCGTGTGGGGGCTGGGCCGGACGTTCTTCGGGGAGGCTCCGGTCGCCGAGAGCGCCGGCTACGACGTCCACGCCGAGATGACCGACCTCGCCGGCATCGCGCTGGTCCTCCTGGTGCTGCGCGCCTTCGCGTCGGGCTGCACGGCACTCACCGGCGTCGAGGCGATCGCAAACGGCGTGCCGGCGTTCAAGAAGCCGAAGAGCAAGAATGCGGCGACCACGCTTGCGTTGATGGGCGGGCTGTCCATCGTGATGTTCAGCGGCATCACCGCGCTGGCGCTGATCAGCGACGTCCATTACACCGAGAATCCGTGCGACCTCGTCGGCTTCGACTGCGTGGCGCAGCCGCAGCGAACCGCGGTGGCGCAGGTGGCCGCCGCCGTGTTCGGCGACGCGACGATCCCCTTCTACTACGTCCAGGCCGCCGCGGTCCTGATTCTGATCCTCGCCGCCAACACGGCGTTCAACGGCTTCCCGCTGCTCGGATCGATCCTGGCCCAGCACCGCTACGCCCCGCGGCAGTTGCACACGCGCGGCGACCGGCTGGTGTTCAGCAACGGCATCGTGCTGCTGGCGGTCTTCGCCTGTCTGTTGATCTTCGCGTTCGACGCGTCAGTCACGCGACTGATCCAGCTCTACATCGTCGGCGTCTTCACGGCGTTCACGCTCGGCCAGACCGGGATGGTGCGGCACTGGAACGGCATCCTGCGGGGCTCGCTACGGCCCGAGGAACGCCGGCGCGTCCTGCGGTCACGGGCCATCAACACCGTGGGCGCGGCGCTGACGGGCACCGTCCTGGTCATCGTCACGATCACGAAGTTCACCCACGGCGCCTTCATCGTGTTCATCGCGATGCCGATCCTGTTCCTGCTGATGCGCGGCATCCGCAGCCACTACGACCAGGTCAGCGCCGAGCTGGCGGCCGGCGACGGCGTGGGCGCGAGCGCGGCGCTGCTGCCGTCCCGCGTGCACGCCATCGTGCTGGTCTCCAAGATCCACAAGCCGACGTTGCGAGCGCTTGCCTATGCCCGGGTCGGCCGCCCGGATGTGCTCGAGGCCGTGACGGTGAACGTCGACCTGGCCGAGACCAGGGCGCTGACCGACGACTGGGACCGGCGCAACCTGCCGGTGCCCCTGAAGGTGCTCGACTCGCCGTACCGAGAGATCACCAGGCCCATCATCGAGTACGTCAAGAGCATCCGGCGCTCCAGCCCACGCGACATCGTCACCGTCTACATCCCCGAGTACGTCGTGGGCCGGTGGTGGGAGCAACTCCTGCACAACCAGAGCGCGTTGCGCCTCAAGGGCCGGCTGCTGTTCACGCCGGGGGTCATGGTCACCAGCGTGCCGTGGCAGCTGCAGTCGTCCGATGTCGCGCTGCGCAAGGAGAACGGCGCTTCGCCCGGCGACGTCCGGCGCGGCGAGACCGTCGGACGCCGCCGGGGTGACCGCAGCTGAGGCACCGCCGCGCCCGTGACCCCCTCACCGGCCGGCAGACCCAAGGCGGCCCATAGCCCCCCGAATCCTTCATGATCACCGCAAGGGGCGGCGGTGAGGGGCGGGGCCACGGGGCTCGCGATCACGACCTGGCAGGCTGGCGCCATGGACGTGAGGATCTTCACCGAACCGCAGATCGGCGCCACCTACGAACAGCTGCTCCGGGTGGCGCGGGCCACGGAAGAGCTGGGCTTCGACGCCTTCTTCCGCTCCGACCACTACATGGGCGGCCGGACCGGCGGGCTTCCCGGCTCCACGGACGCGTGGGTCACGCTGGGGGCCCTGGCCCGGGAGACGTCGCGGATCCGGCTCGGCACGCTGGTCTCGCCGGTGACGTTCCGGCTGCCCGGGCCGCTGGCCATCTCGGTGGCGCAGGTCGACGCGATGAGCGGCGGGCGGGTCGAGCTGGGCATGGGCGCGGGGTGGAACGACGCCGAGCACCGTGCGTACGGCATCCCGTTCCCGGCCCCGGCGGAACGGTTCGACCTGCTGGAGGAGCAGCTTGCGGTCATCACGGGGCTGTGGGAGACCGCGAGCGGCGAGCGGTTCGACTTCGCCGGCGACCACTACACCGTGACCGACTCGCCGGCCCTGCCCAAGCCGGTGCAGCGTCCCCGTCCGCCGGTCATCATCGGCGGCACCGGACGCACCCGGACACCACGGCTGGCGGCCCGCTACGCCGACGAGTACAACGTCGGCTTCGAGGGTGTGTCGGAGGTGGAGGCGGCCTTCGGGCGAGCTCGGGCGGCCTGCGCCGAGGCGGGTCGCGACCCAGAGACGATGATCTACTCGGTGGCCCACACAGTGTGCTGCGGGAAGGACGAGGACGAGCTCGCGAAGCGCGCCGCGGCGATCCGGCGCGCGACCCCACCGCGGTGCGTGTGAAAGGCATCGGCGGCACGCCGGCTGAGATCGTCGACAAGATCGGCCACTACGCTGAGGTCGGCGCCACCCGGATCTACCTTCAGGTCCTCGACCTTGACGATCTCGACCATCTCGTGCTGCTCGCCGACGCGGTCATGCCCAACGTGCGCTGACTCTGCTCCACCACGCGACCTGACGTCACCAGGCGTACGGAGAGCCCTCGAGGGATGGCACGTTGAACTGCTCCATAAACCGGTACAACTCGGGCGCTCGAACGACGGTTCAGCGTGCCATCTACAGCGCTTGAGCGTGCCATCCGCACGATTGGCCGGACGATTGGCCGCACGATTGGCCGGACGCAGTCTTGCGATCACGAGGCACCTACGGCGGTCGGACCGGCATACCTGTCGCATGATCGCCGGTCTGTTGCCTCTCCACGCGAGCGCATGTATCTTGAAGTCAAGAGATCAGGCTTCTGCGAGAGGATGGTCGGCGTGACCACAAGCGTGGACAGCTTCGGCGCCAAGGGGACGCTCGAGGTCGGCGGCTCGTCGTACGAGATCTACCGGATCGCCGCCGCCGGTGACGTCGCGCGACTCCCGTACAGCCTGAAGATCCTGCTCGAGAACCTGCTGCGGACCGAGGACGGCGCGAACGTCACCGCCGATGACGTGCAAGCCCTCGTCGACTGGGCCGCCACCGCCCAGCCGAGCGTCGAGATCCAGTTCACCCCCGCCCGCGTGATCATGCAGGACTTCACCGGCGTGCCGGCCGTCGTTGATCTCGCGACGATGCGGGAGGCGATGACCGCACTGGGCGGCGACCCGGGCAAGATCAACCCGCTGAATCCCGCCGAGCTGGTCATCGACCACTCGGTCATCGCTGACGTCTTCGGTTCGCCCGACGCCTTCGCGCGCAACGTCGAGCTGGAGTACGAGCGCAACCGGGAGCGCTACCAGTTCCTGCGCTGGGGCCAGGGCGCGTTCGAGGACTTCAAGGTTGTGCCGCCCGGCACCGGCATCGTCCACCAGGTCAACATCGAGCACCTGGCCCGCACTGTCATGGTCCGCGACGGCGTGGCGTACCCCGATACCTGTGTCGGCACCGACTCGCACACCACGATGGTCAACGGACTCGGCATCGTGGGCTGGGGAGTCGGCGGCATCGAGGCCGAAGCAGCCATGCTCGGCCAGCCGGTGAGCATGCTGATCCCGCGGGTCGTGGGGTTCAAGCTCTCCGGCGAGCTGCCCGAGGGCGCCACCGCGACCGACCTGGTCCTCACCATCACCGAGCAACTGCGCAAGCACGGGGTCGTCGGCAAGTTCGTGGAGTTCTACGGCCCCGGCGTGGCCGCCGTCCCGCTGGCGAACAGGGCCACGATCGGCAACATGAGTCCTGAGTACGGCTCGACCATCGCAGTCTTCCCGATCGACGACGAGACCATCCGTTACCTGACGCTCACCGGCCGCACCGAGCAGCAGATCGCGCTCGTCGACGCGTACGCGAGGGAGCAGGGCCTCTGGCATGATCCTGCCGCGGAGCCGGACTACTCCGAGCGCCTCGAGCTCGACCTGGCGTCCGTCGTCCCCTCGATCGCCGGGCCGAAGCGACCGCAGGACCGGGTCTCGCTCACCGACGCGAAGACTGCGTTCCGCAGGGCGCTGCGCGACTACGTTGCACACGACGAGAGTCCGCACACTGATCTGGACAACGCGGTCGAAGACACGTTCCCGGCCAGCGACCCGATCGCGGTCCACCCCGGCAACGGCGCCGACGACATCCCGCTGCCGTTGTCCGCCGCGTTCGGCGCGACGGGCCGTCCGTCCGCACCGACCCGTGTCGCACTCGACGACGGCACGGCGTGTGAGATCGACCATGGGGCCGTGGTCATCGCGGCGATCACGTCGTGCACCAACACGTCCAACCCGAGCGTGATGATCGGGGCGGCCTTGCTGGCCAAGAAGGCCGTCGAGCGCGGCCTGGGCCGCAAGCCCTGGGTCAAGACCACCCTCGCGCCCGGCTCCAAGGTGGTCATGGACTACTACGAGCGGGCCGGGCTCACGCCCTACCTCGAGAAGCTCGGCTTCCACCTGGTGGGCTACGGCTGCACGACGTGCATCGGCAACTCCGGCCCCTTGCCGGAGGCCGTCTCCGCCGCGGTCGACCAGGCCGACCTCGCCGTCGTGTCGGTGCTGTCGGGCAACCGCAACTTCGAGGGCCGGATCAACTCCGACGTCAAGATGAACTACCTCGCGTCGCCGCCCCTGGTCGTCGCCTACGCACTGGCGGGGACGATGGACTTCGACATCACCACCGAGCCGCTCGGGACTGAGCAGGCGGGCGAGCCGGTCTACCTGCGCGACATCTGGCCGAGCCCGGCCGAGATCGAACAGGTCGTCGAGTCCGCGATCGCCAGCGAGATGTTCACCCGTGACTACTCCGAGGTGTTCGCCGGCGACGAGCAGTGGACGTCGCTGCCCACGCCGTCCGGCGACATCTTCGAGTGGGACCCCGACTCGACCTACGTGCGCAAGCCGCCGTACTTCGACGGCATGGGTGTCTCGCCGGAGCCGGTCACGGACGTCTCGGGCGCCCGGGTGCTGGCCCTGCTGGGCGATTCCGTCACCACCGACCACATCAGCCCCGCGGGCGCGATCAAGGCCGACTCGCCGGCGGGGGAGTACCTCGCCTCTCACGGTGTGTCACGGCGGGACTTCAACTCCTACGGGTCCCGCCGCGGCAACCACGAGGTGATGATCCGCGGCACGTTCGCGAACATCAGGCTGCGCAACCAGATCGCTCCCGGTACCGAGGGCGGGTACACCCGCGACTTCACCCGCGAGGACGCGCCGGTGACGACGATCTACGAGGCGGCTGCCGCATACGCCGACGCCGGGATCCCGCTGGTCGTGCTGGCCGGTAAGGAGTACGGGTCCGGCTCGTCGCGCGACTGGGCGGCCAAGGGCACCGCGCTGCTCGGCGTGCGAGCTGTCATCGCCGAGTCGTACGAGCGCATCCACCGGTCGAACCTGATCGGCATGGGCGTGCTGCCCCTGCAGTTCCCGGAGGGCCAGAACGCGGACTCGCTCGGGCTGACCGGCGAGGAGACGTTCGACATCACCGGCGTGACAGCGTTGAACGACGGGTCGACCCCACCGACCGCGCGCGTCCGGGCCGGCGACGTGGAGTTCGACGCGGTGGTGCGCATCGACACGCCGGGTGAGGCCGAGTACTACCGGCACGGCGGGATCATGCAGTACGTGCTGCGCAGCCTGCTCTGAGTCGGCCGCAGTCGTTCTCGGGATGGCACGCTCAAACGCTGTGGATGGCACGCTGAACCGTTGTAAGCGCGCCCGAGTTGTGCCGGTTTATGGAGCAGTTCAGCGTGCCATCCCTCGAGGCCGTCCACCGCCAGCGTGGTCTGCGCGGCCCGACCAGGTGTCAGAACTCGGCGGGGCGGGGCGGCTCCTCATCGTCGAACGCGGCTGGTTCGGCCGGTTCGGCCGGTTCCGGCCTGACGTCGCGGCGGTAGCGGCGTCCCATGCCGACGATCCCGATCAAGAGCACGACCAGGCCGGCAACGCACACCCACACGCCGGGCTGGTAGTCGCTGGCCTCCAGGTCGTCCGGCGACAGGTCGATCGCGGTCATGACGATCCACAGCGCCAGCGTCGCGAGCCCGACCAGTCCGGCGACGGTCAGCACCAGCCGGGAGCGGAGCACCAGTCCGATCAGGGCGATGACGCCGGCGATCGCGAGCGGCGCGGCGACCGACGTCCAGTACGACGACGAGCCGCCGCTGATCTCGGTCTGGAACAGGCGCTCCAGGGGCATGTCCCTCGGCGTCTGGTCGTCCAACCACTCCAGGTAGGCGCTGGCCGCGACGCCGGCGCCGCCCAAGGCGCCGACGACCGCACCGGCTGTGCGGCGGCCTGTGACGCCACCGTCCTCGTGTCGACGGCCGCTGTCGTCGTACTTACGAACGGTGTCGTCCTCGGAGAACTGCTCGGTCACGACGTCCGCCTCTCTGCAACGAGAACTGTGCTGTCGATCACTGTGCCACCGCGCACACCGGTTTACACGTGGACGCGCCCCGCTCGTGTCAACCGGGAGGCCTCTAAACTCGTCTCGACTGGTGGACGACGAGGAGGCGAGAAGGTTGGGTGCTCTCGACCGGGTACGCGAGCCCCGTGACCTTCGGAACCTCTCCGCCGACGAGCTCACCGCGCTGGCCGCCGAGATCCGCGACCTGTTGGTTGCGACGGTGGCCCGCAACGGTGGCCACCTGGGGCCCAACCTGGGCGTCGTCGAGCTGACCATCGCGGCGCACCGGGTCTTCGACTCGCCCCGCGACCCCATCGTCTTCGACACCGGCCACCAGTCCTACGTGCACAAACTGCTCACCGGTCGCCAGGGCGAGTTCGGCACGCTGAAGCAGCAGGGTGGTCTGTCCGGCTACCCGAGCCGGGCCGAGAGCGAGCACGACTGGGTCGAGAACTCGCACGCCTCGACGGCCCTGTCCTACGCCGACGGGCTGGCCAAGGCGTTCGCGATCCGCGGCGACCGGGACCGCACCGTCGTCGCAGTGATCGGCGACGGTGCACTGACCGGCGGCATGGCCTGGGAGGCGCTGAACAACATCGCGGGCGGGCCGAAGGGACTCCCAGGCGGGCCACCGGGCCGGCCCGTCGTCATCGTCGTCAACGACAACGGCCGCTCCTACTCGCCGACCGTGGGCGGTCTGGCCGACCACCTCGCCGGCCTGCGAACCAACCCTCGGTACGAGCAGGCGCTCGACGTCGTCAAGCGCTCCCTCGGACGTACTCCCCTGGTCGGCGCGCCGCTCTACGACGCGCTGCACGGGATCAAGAAGGGGCTCAAGGACGTCCTCTCGCCGCAGGGAATGTTCGAGGACCTCGGCCTGAAGTACGTCGGACCGGTCGACGGACACGACCTGGAGGCGGTCGAGCAGGCGTTTGCCCGGGCGAAGCGGTTCCGCGGGCCGGTCATCGTGCATTGCATCACCCAGAAGGGCTTCGGCTACGACATCGCGGTGCGCCACGAAGCCGACCAGATGCACAGCCCGCCGGCGTTCGACCCGGGCACCGGCGAGCCGACGGCCCGGCCGGGCCGCACCTGGACAGGTGTGTTCAGCGACGCGCTCGTGCAGAGCGGCCGCGACCGTCCCGACGTGGTGGCAATCACGGCGGCGATGCTCGGCCCGACCGGCCTCGACGCCTTCGCCCGGGCGTATCCCGACCGCTGCTTCGACGTCGGCATCGCCGAACAGCACGCCGTCACCTCGGCGGCGGGGATGGCGATGGGCGGCCTGCACCCGGTGGTGGCGGTGTATGCCACGTTCCTCAACCGTGCCTTCGACCAGGTCGTCATGGACTCCGCGCTGCACCGGTGCGGGGTCACGTTCGTGCTCGACCGGGCAGGGGTGACCGGCGACGATGGCGCCTCCCACAACGGCATGTGGGACATGTCGATCCTGCAAGTCGTCCCTGGCCTTCGACTGGCCGCGCCGCGCGATGCGACGACGCTGGTCGAGCTGTTCGGGGAGGCTCTCGAGGTCGCCGACGCGCCGACCGTCGTCCGCTTCCCGAAAGGCCCGGTCGGCCCTGACCTGCCGTCGCTCGACCGGGTCGGCGGGTGTGACGTCCTGGCGCGCTCTGCCGATCGTGACGTCCTCCTCGTCGCGGTCGGCGCGATGGCCGCAGCCGGCGTCGACGCCGCACAGCGGCTGGCCGCCCAGGGTGTGGGCGCAACGGTCGTCGACCCGAGGTGGGTCAAGCCGGTCGACCCGGCGCTGGTCGAGCTCGCCCGGGAGTACCGCCTGGTCGCCGTCGTCGAGGACAACGGCCGGGTAGGTGGAGTCGGCACTGTCGTGGCACAGGCACTGCGCGACGCCGGAGTCCTCGTCCCGGTGCGGGAGTTCGGCATCCCGCAACGGTTCCTCACCCACGCGAAGAGGTCGGCGTTGCTGGCCGAGATCGGCCTCACCGGGCAGGACCTGGCTCGCGAGATCGCCGGCCTGGTCGCCGCACTCGACGCGCAGCCGGCAGACGACGTCATGGCCCGACCGGGTGAACCACGCTGAGACACCCACCACGACGTGTTCGTCCGTGCCCCTGAGGCACTCGAGCCGGTCTGACGTGCCGGCCCGGTCTCGTCGTCGCGGCTACGGCCGAGGTGCACGGAGCCAGCGTTTGGCACGACGACGCGGACTACGACCGGATCGCGGCCGTGACCGGACAGCCTACGGAGTGGGTAGCTCCGAGGGGTCGCTCTGGAGGCCACCCACGCTCCGGACGGACGACCGCTGCGCCTCCCGGACGCTGGCGACGCCGGGGGGAAGGAACCGGCGGCCGGTCACGCGTTCCGATACCCCGGTGCGGTCCAGGTACGGCGTGATGCCGCCGAGGTGGAACGGCCAGCCGGCACCGAGGAGCAGGCACAGGTCGACGTCCTGGGGCTCGGCGACGACGCGGTCGTCGAGCATCAACTGGATCTCATCGGCGACGGCTTCGAGAGCGGCGGCCCTGACCTCGTCCTCGGAGAGCACCCTGTCGCCCTGCTGGAACAGAGCCTTGGTCTCGTCGTCGAGGTACGGCTCCCCCTGGGCGTCCCACGACCAGATGCCCGCCTTGCCAGCGGCGACGAGGCGGCGCAGGTTCTCCGACACCCCGAACCGGTCGGGGAACGCCTCGTGCATCGTCTCGGCGACGTGCAGGGCGACGGCCGGCCCGACCAGCTGGAGCAACACGAGCGGCGACAGCGGCAGGCCGAGGGGCGCGAGCCCGCGGTCGGCCACGTCGACCGGCGTGCCCTGGTCCGCGGCCTTGGTGACCTCGCCGATGAGCCGGGTGAGGATGCGGTTGACGACGAACGCGGGCGCATCCTGGACGAGCACGCAGGACTTCTTCAGCGCCTTGCCGACTGCGAAGGCGGTGGCCAGCGCGGCGTCGTCGGTCTCCTGCGCACGGACGACCTCGAGCAGCGGAAGTACGGCCACGGGGTTGAAGAAGTGGAAGCCGACGACCCGCTCGGGGTGTTGTAGGCCGGTCGCCATCTCGGTCACCGAGAGCGACGACGTGTTGGTCGCGACCACACACTCCGCCGAGACCACGGCCTCGACCTCGGCGAACACCTGCTGCTTGACCTTCATCTCCTCGAAGACAGCCTCGAGCACGAAGTCGGCGTCGGCGAAGGCGGCCTTGTCGGTGCTGCCGGTGACCAGGGCCTTGAGCCGGTTCGCCTGGTCGGCGGAGATGCGGCCCTTCCCGAGCAGCTTGTCTATCTCGCCGTGGACGTAGGCGACGCCCTTGTCCACGCGGTCCTGGTCCAGGTCGGTGAGGACCACCGGCACCTGGAGCCGGCGGACGAACAGCAGCCCGAGCTGGCCGGCCATCAGGCCGGCGCCGACGATACCGACCTTGCCCACGGTGCGGGCGAGGCTCTGGTCAGGCGCGCCAACCGGCCGCTTGGCGCGACGCTGCACCAGGTCGAAGGCGTACACGCTGGCGCGGAACTCTTCGCTCATGACCAGGTCGCCGAGTGCCTCGTCCTCGGCGGCGAAGCCCTCGTCCCTGGTCGACGTCCGGGCCGACGAGATCAGCTCGAGCGCGCGGTACGGAGCGGGTGCCGCGCCGTGCACCTTCGCGTCGGCGACGGCCCGTCCGTGTGCGACCGCGGCCTCCCAGGCAGGCTCGTCGCGGTCGACCTCGGGCCGGTCGACGGTGACGTCGCCGCGGAGCACCCCGGCCGTCCAGCGCAGCGATTGCTCGAGGAAGTCGGCACCGTCGAAGATCGCGTCGGCGATGCCCATGTCGACGACCTCGCGACCGGTCAGCATCCGGTTCTGGTTGAGGGCGTTCTCGATGATGACCTCGACCGCGCGCCCCGGCCCGACCAAGTTGGGCAGCAGCCACGAACCGCCCCAACCGGGAACGAGTCCCAGGAAGGTCTCCGGCAGCGCCACGCCAGGGACCGCTGTGTGGACCGTGCGGAAGGTGCTGTTCAACGCGACTTCGAGGCCGCCGCCGAGGGCCAGGCCGTTGACGAACGCGAACGTCGGCACCGGCCCGTCGCCGAGACGAGCGAACACGCGGTGCCCGAGCCGGCCGATCTCCAGGGCCTGCTCGCGCTCGGTCACCAGGGCGACGCCCCTGACGTCGGCACCCGCCGCGAGGATGAACGGCTTGCCGGTGAGGCAGACTGCGACGAGGCCCGGCTCGGCGTAGGCCGTGTCGATCGCGCGGTCGAGCTCGAGGAGGCTGGCCGGCCCGAACGTGTTGGGCTTGGTGTGGTCGTGCCCGTTGTCCAGGGTGATCAGCGCCGCCTTGCCGGCGCCCAGCGGCAGCTCGACGAACCGGGCCAGCGCCCTGGTGACGACCTCGCCCGGAAGTTCAGAGCTGGCCATCAGGCGGCCGCCTCCGTCGTGTCGTCGGCCCCGGAGTCGGCCCCGGAGTCGGCCCCGGAGTCGGCATGGTGCGGGTTCTCCCACACGACGGTCCCGCCCATGCCGATGCCGATGCACATCGTGGTGATCCCGTAGCGGACCTCGGGGCGATCCTCGAACGCGCGCGCGAGTTGTGTCATCAACCGGACGCCGGACGAGGCCAGCGGGTGGCCGAGCGCGATGGCGCCGCCGTACGGGTTGACCCGCGGGTCGTCGTCGGCGATGCCGTAGTGGTCGAGGAACGCCAGCACCTGGACCGCGAAGGCCTCGTTGATCTCGATCAGGCCGATGTCGGCCATCGAGAGGCCCGCCTGCGTGAGCGCCTTGTCCGTGGCCGGAACCGGGCCGACGCCCATCAGCTCGGGCTCGACACCGGCGAACGAGTAGGAGACGAGCCGCATCTTCGGTGTCAGGCCCAGCTCTGCTGCGGCATCGGCCGACGCGAGGAGTGCGGCGGTGGCCCCGTCGTTGAGGCCCGCGGAGTTGCCCGCGGTGACCCGCCCGTGCGGCCGGAACGGCGTCTTGAGTGCCGCCAGGTCCTCGACGGTGGTGCCTGGCCGCGGCGGCTCGTCGGCTGTGGCCAGCCCCCAGCCCTGCTCGGCGCTGCGCGTCGCGACCGGAACCAGGTCGGGCTGCACCTTGCCGTCGGCGTACGCCTTGGCCAGCTTGGCCTGGCTGGCGGCGGCAAACGCGTCGGCCCTCTCCTTGGTCAGCTGGGGGAACCGGTCGTGCAGGTTCTCAGCGGTCTGGCCCATGACCAGCGCGCTGGGGTCGACGAGCTTCTCGGCCAGGAAGCGCGGGTTGGGATCGACGCCGTCACCCATGGGGTGCCTGCCCATGTGCTCCACCCCTGCCGCGATCACCACGTCGTACGCGCCGAAGGCGATGCCGGCTGCCGTCGTCGTGACCGCGGTCATCGCGCCCGCGCACATCCGGTCGATCGCATAGCCCGGCACGGACTTCGGCAGCCCGGCGAGCAGCGCGGCGGTGCGCCCGATGGTCAGCCCTTGGTCGCCGATCTGGGTCGTCGCCGCCACGGCGACGTCGTCGACCCTCTCGGGCGGGAGTGACGGGTTGCGCCGGAGCAGCTCGCGGATGCACTTCACGACGAGGTCGTCGGCGCGGGTCTCGTAGTACATCCCGGTGGGTCCGGCCTTGCCGAACGGGGTACGGACGCCGTCGACGAAGACGACGTCGCGGAGCTGGCGGCTCTGACGCGACACGAGGGCCTCCTTCAGTCCTGATCCGATGCTACTCGCCGGTAACCCTGTTGGTACACGAGCTTCAGGTGAGACTCGGCGGCGGGTTGGGGTGGGCTGGCAGGTTGCGGGTGGCCTCGCGGGCCGAGAGTGGGGAGAGGCGCCGCCGGTATGCCGCGACAAAGGCATGGACCCAGCCGGGATCGGTCTTCGCGTGCTCGCGCAACGCCCAGCCGATGCCCTTACGCAGGAAGAAGTCCGGGTCGTCGGCGTTCGCGAGGACGCACTCGGCGAGGAGCCCCGTGTCCGTGGCTTCGCGCGACCCGATCTGGCAGATCACCGACGCCCGCCGCCGCCACCGGTCCGGGTCGCGCGACCAGCGCCGGACGACGCGGGCAAGGTCCTTCGGGTGTGCGCGCACGAGCGGCCCCAGCAGCTTGATCGCGATCTCGTCGACATGGTCCCACCAGGCGCCAGTGACGATGAGGTGGTCGTAGAGCGGGAGCGAGCGCAGATCGGTGGCCCACTCGGTGTACGCGCGATGCCGGGCGAGGTCGGTCGCGGCGTACCGATCCTCCCGGTACTCGGCGTCGTCCCAGAGTGTGCGGATGGTGGACTCCCACGTCTCCCGGTCGGTGAGGCGGTGCGCCCGAAAGACCCCTCGTAGGGCGGCGACCCGGGCCGGCTTCTGCACGCCCCGGTTGGGCATCGGCGACTTCACGTAGGCCTGCATGGGCGCGGACTTCTCGGGGTCCGCAACGGCCGCCAGGGCGGCACGTACGTCTTCCACGAGGGACAACGACGGGCCCGCCATCGGGTCAATCTAGAGGCTGCCGTCCACGTCAGTGCCGAGTCACGCAGCACGAGACGCAGTACGTGCCACGTCCGCTTCCTCCGGTGAACCACAGGCAGCACGTGCGTCGCTGCACCCGAGGCCCTCCGGCTGCGTCGACCACGTCAACCAGGTCGCGGACCCGGTCGCCGAACGCGCTCAGCACCCGCCGTGCCGCCCCCGCCCGCTGGTCGGCCGATCCGAAGGGGAGCAGGAGCACCGGCTGGACGATCGCTTCCGCCGCCGAACCCCACAGCGCCCGCTCCCCGACTCTCGTGGCCAGGTGCCAGGCCGACACCACGGCGGCAAGGTGGTCGTCGAGCAGGGCCGCATCGGCGGCGGCGAGCAGGGAGTCCGGGTCGTCGAGGACGCGGGCCTGCCGGTGTCCGGCGGCCGGGTCATCCGGGAGGAGGGCGACGGGCGTGTCGGTGAGGTCGAAGCGCACGTACGGCAGCCGGCTCGCGATGCCCACCCGGACGGTGCCGATCTCCGGTAGGGCGACGCGTCGATGGAGCCCCCAGCCGACGATCACTGGAACGGCGACGGCCCATGCGTAGCCCTTGAACGCGAGCGCCGCCGCCGCGTGCGGCCCGACTCCCCAGCGGCGCGCGGCCGCGCCGATCAGGTCGTGCAGGACGCCGCCGTCGGGGTTGGCGAGCCAGCTGGCCGGGTACCAATCCGCGTCGGCGTCGGGACCGAGGCGGGCCAGCGGCGCCCCATGGGCGAGTTCCGACACGGACGCCAGCACCGGCACCAGCGGGTGTTCGCTGGCGACCCTGATCGGCGCGGCGCCGCCACCGCGGGTGGTGACGTGGTCCTGGGTGGCGGCGGAGATCGGTCGTCCTCTCGGGGGCGGCTCATACGTGCGGCACGATGGCTTAGGTTAGCCTAAGCGAAGCTAGGACTCGTGACACGCGTGTTCCTGAAGATCACCAATAGGCCGCACAGTCGGCGCACCGGCGATAGGCTCAGTGCAACCCATGAGCGAATCGCACGATCTCGTCGTCCTCGGCGCCGGCCCGGCGGGGCTCGCGGCGGCCTGGCGGGCTGCGTTGCGCGGGCTCAAGGTCACCCTGCTGGAGCGGTCCGACCGGGTCGGCGGGCTGGCCGGGTCGTTCGAGGTCGCCGGGATGCGGGTCGACCACGGCTCGCACCGGCTGCATCCCTCGACTCCGAAGCAACTGCTGACCGACCTGCGGGGCCTGCTCGGTGACGACTTGCAGACCCGGCCACGGAACGGCCGGCTGCGTGTGGCCGGACGCTGGGTGGGCTTCCCGTTGCGGGCGGGCGAGTTGGCCCGGGAGCTACCAGCGCCGCTGCTGGCAAGGGTTGTACGGGAGTCGGCCACCGCGCCGCTGCGCCGGGCCCGCGACGACACGTACGCCGATGTGCTCCGCGCCGGCCTCGGGCCCACGCTCTACGACTCGCTGTACGCACCGTACGCCGAGAAGCTCTGGGGCATCTCGGGCGACCGGATCAGCGGCGTGCAGGCTCGTCGCCGGGTGTCGGCCGACACTGCCTGGAAGATCGCCGGCCGGCTGCTTCGCGGCAGCCGTGGCGACGGGCAGGGCAGGATCTTCTTCTATCCACGGCGTGGGTTCGGTCAGATCGTCGAGGCGCTGGCCGACGCCGCCTCGGCCGCAGGCGCCGAGATCCGGCTCGAGGCCGAGGTCGACGGCGTCCGGGTCTCCGAGGACGAGGTCGTGGTGAGCACGCAGGACGGCGACGTCGTGACGGCGCGGCGCGCGTTCTCGACGCTGCCCCTGCCGGTGCTGGCGAGGATCTCGCGGCCGGCCCCGTCCCTCGCCGACGTGGAGTCGGCCACGCGGCTGCGGTTCCGCGCCATGCTCCTGGTCTACGTCGTGCACGGCGGCGGGCGGTGGACGCCGTTCGACGCCCACTACATCCCCGGTCCGGAGACCCCGATCACCCGGATCTCCGAGCCGGCGAACTACCGCGACAGCGCCGACGACCCCTCGGACCGGTCGGTGCTGTGCGCCGAGATCCCGTGCGCGATGACCGACGAGGTCTGGGGGCTCGGCGACGAGTCGCTGGGCGATGTCGTCGACGAGGCGCTCGCGCGGGCAGGTCTGCCCGCGGTGAACCGGTCACACGTCGAGACCCGCAGGCTGGGCCAGGTGTACCCGGTGTACCGCGTGGGCTTCGAGGGCGACCTCGCCGGTGTGGACCGGTGGGCGCGGATGCTGCGGCGGGTCGTGACCTTCGGCCGGCAGGGGCTGTTCGCGCACGACAACACCCACCACGCCCTGATGATGGCCTACGACGCCGTCGACGCCCTCCGGGACGACGGCCGGTTCGACCGCTACGCCTGGACGGCCGCCCGCGAGCGGTACGACCACCACGTCGTCGAGGACTGACGTCCCCGCGTTGAGCTCCCGGTAGACGGCCGGCACGACCTTGCGCAGGTACCGGCCGAGCGTGACGAACGAGCTGCCCGAGGACCGGAACGCGTAGCTGATCGGCACCTCGCCGTAAACGAAGCCCTTGCCGAGCAGGTCGAGTGTCAGCACCTGGGCGTAGTTGTAGTCGTGGGCGACCTCGGCTGCTGCAGCGGCCCGCGGCGAGAAGGCGCGGTACCCGCTCTGCCCGTCGGTCAGGTCACGGCGTCGGGACATCCACCGCACCCACCGGGTGAGCGCCACGTTGCCGAGCCGGCGGTGGGGCAGCATCCGGCGGATCTCGCCGGCGAAGCGGGAGCCGACGACGTAGTCGGCCGACCCGTCGAGAATCGGACCGGCCAGCAGGGCCAGCTCCGTCGGGTCGTACTCGAGATCCGCGTCGAGGTAGACGACAGCGGCGGGGGCCACTGCGGTCGCCTCGGCCAGCCCGCGCCGCACGGCCGCACCCAGGCCGAGATTGCGGGGCTGGCTGGCGACCATCGCGCCCGCCTGACGAGCCAGCCCGGCCGAGCGGTCGGTCGACCCGTCGTCGACGACGAGCGCTACGACGCGGTGGCCGTGCACCGCCGCCGGAAGTCGCCGTACGACCTCGGCGATCGTCGCCTCCTCGTCGTGGACGGGGATCATGGCGACGACGGGTGCGTCCGGCGCCACCGGGAGACGCGGCGGCCGGTCGGGTAGCTGCCGGGGGAGCCGGAACCTGCCCCAGTACCCTGGCGCGGGCCAGAACAGCGCATGCCCGCCGACCACCAGCGCGTAGCCGGTCTTGACCGCGTGTGTCGTCAGGGCGACGGCGAAGGCGGCACCGGCAGGCACGCCCAACGCGACGAGAGCGGCGGTGGCCGCAGCCTCGTATGTACCGAATCCGCCCGGCGTGACCGCGACCGTCTGCGCCGCGATCGTGGCGGCGGTGACGGCCACGGCGTCCCAGGGCGACAGCGCGATCCCGGCGACCCGGGCGACCTCCCAGACCACGGCGGCTTCCAGTGCCCAGGCCAGGACGGTCGCGATCAGGGCGCCCGCGCTCGGCAACCGCACGCCAGCACCGACCGCGCGCAGGCGGCGCGACCAGGCCACGCCCGCAGCACCGAAGGC